>JAJYXG010000108.1:0-37413 GCA_021791095.1 Pseudomonadota bacterium | reverse complement strand
TTTCAATTTGATCGGCGTGCCTGCGGGGATGAAGGGCAGCGAGCCGAAGTTGGAATCACTGATCCAGTCGTCTTCGTAATGCAGATTGCAGCAGGTGTATCCCTCGCGCAGCGGCGCTTCGTCCTTTTTGGGGCCGAACCAGTCGAAGGCCTGGGCGTGGGGAACGCACAGGGCAGCTGCGAACAAGGCAACGGCCAGTTTGAAGGTGTTTGCGTTTTTCATGTTGGTCTCCCTTTGGTGTCGCTCTATGCTATTGGCATGGCCAGGCAACGGCAAGATTCTGCGGACAGCGCAGGCAAACCCTGCGGTAGGGCTGCAGCCGAAGGTGCGGCAAGCGGCGAGCATCTGTCCTGCCTTCAGAACCGCTCATCTGCACGCAAATAACGCCATTGACCGGACGGCAGTTTTCCCAGTGGGACGCCGCCGAGGCGGATGCGTCTCATCGAGACCACCTGCAGGCCGGCGGCTTCGCACAGGTGCGCGATCTGCCCGGGCTGGGCGCCTTTCAGCGCCACCCGCAGGCGGGTTTCGTTTTGCCAGCTGACCTTGATGGCGGGCGGGGTGCGGCCATTGAAGGGGATGCCCCGGTTCATGCGCTTGAGTCCGTCGGCGTCGAGCTCGCCTGCGACCTCGACGATGACTTCGTGCTCCAGGGTGGCGGCGTCTTCGGTCAGCTTGCGCGCCACGCGCCAGTCCTGGGTGAAGACGACGAGGCCGCTGGCTGAGGACTCCAGCGGTACGCATAAAGTCAGCTGGGCGAAATGCTTCTTCAACGGGCGGATGCCGGAGGCGTCTTCGCTCCACAGGGTGGCGGCGCTGAGCAGGGACGCCGCCGGCCGGTCGCCGTCGATCGAATCATGGCCGGGCGGCTTGTGCAGCAGCAGGGTGACGGGTTCGGCCTGGCCGAGGTCGGCCTTCGGGTCGATTTCGATGCGCTGGTCGGCGACGCGGAACTGCGGCGCCTCGACCACGATGCCGTCGACTTTCACCCAGCCACCGGTGATGAACTGCTCGGCTTCGCGGCGCGAGCAGCCGCGCAGTTCGGCGACGCGTTTGGCAAGACGGGTGGGGTCGGTCATGGCGGGCAGGTGGAGGCGGGGGCTGCAAGTTTACCGCCGTGCCTGCGGCGCACCCAGCATGCGTGCATGGCCGCTGTCCAAACGCGGTTGTTCTTGCCGGCGGGGGCGCGGTATGCTTTCAGCCCTTCAACCCGGAGACGCCCATGAAAACTGCACTTGCCCTGTCATTGTTGTTTTTCACTTCTTCCGCCCTCGCCGCCGTGATCGGCAAGGATGTCAGCTACAAGGCCGGCGAGACCGTCATGAAGGGCTATCTGGCGTATGACGATGCCGCCAGGGGCCGGCGTGCCGGCGTGCTGGTGGTGCCGGAATGGTGGGGCGCGAACGACTACGCAAAAAAGCGCGCGCGCATGCTGGCGAGCGAAGGCTATGTCGCGCTGGTGGTCGACATGTACGGCGAGGGCCAGATCGCCGACAATCCGAAGGACGCCGGTGCGCTGGCGGGCAGCGTGAACCGTAATCCGTCGCTGGCCTACGCGCGCTTCGACGCCGCGCGCAAGCTTCTCGACCGGCAGCCGAACGTGAAGAAGGGCGAGACCGCCGCGCTGGGCTACTGCTTCGGCGGCGGCGTGGTGCTCAACATGGTGCGTTCCGGCATGCCGCTGAAATCGGCGGTGAGCTTCCACGGCGTGCTGGCGACCGACATGTCGGTGAAGCCGGGCGACATCAAGACCAAGCTGCGCATCTTCCACGGCGAGGCCGACCCCATCGTGCCGCCCGAGCAGGTCGAGGCGTTCAAGACCGAAATGGACAACGCCAAGGCCGACTACATGCTGGTGAGCTACCCCGGCGTGAAGCACACCTTCACCAACCGCGAGGCCGACAGCTACGCCGCGCAGTTCAACCTGCCGCTCAAGTACGACAACGCGGCCGACAACGATTCGTGGACCCGAACGCTGGAGTTCCTCAAGGCGACGCTGAAATAATGGCCGATATCTGCGACCACGACGACTGCCACGCACCCTGCGGCAGCGGCAGCCTCGGCATTCCGCAAGTCGGCGCATTCGACCCGGTGGCGTTCGAGCAGGCGGTCAACGCCATGCTCGTCGCCTGCGGCGTTGCGCCGGACTCGGTGCACACCGGGCGCACCGCCGAGCGGGTGCGCGAATTGTGGCAGCGCCGCCTGCTCGGCGGCTATGCGATCGAACCCGCCGCGGCGCTAGGCGAGGGCTTTGCGGATGAGCGCGACGACATGGTGGTGGTGCGCGGCATCGCGGTGCACGGCGTGTGTCCGCATCACCTGGTGCCGTTCCGCGGCGTCGCGCACGTGGCCTATATTCCCGGCGGGCGGCTGCACGGCTTCGGCCGCATCGCACGGATGGTCGACGCCATCGGCCACCGCTTCACCTATCAGGAATGGATGACGCGCGACATCGCCGAAGCGCTGGTGACGCACGGAAAGGCCCAGGGCGCGGCGTGCATCATCGAGGCCGAGCAACTGTGCCTGCTGCTGGGGGAGGACCGGCGCGGCGACGAACGCGTCGTCACCCAGGCGTTCACCGGTAGTTTCCGCGACAGCGACCAACTGCGCAACGAGTTCCTGCGTGCCACTTCGCAGCGCGAGCTGCGCTGACCCGGTCATGATGGCAAGCCGTACTGGAGCGGGCCCAGGGGGTATATGTTTTGTCTTGACACATACCAACCGGTATGTATGATTGGCTCATGAACACATCAGTCAAAGCCCCCGATCTCACCCGGCAGACCCTGCTGGATGCGGCGTTTTTCGAAATCCACCGCAACGGCTTCCAGGCCGCCTCGCTGGCGCAGATCCTGGCCGACACCGGTCTCACCAAGGGCGCGCTGTACCACCATTTTCCGGACAAGAAGGCGCTTGGCCTCGCCGTGATCGAGGAGGTGATCCGGCCGGGGCTGGCGGCGATGATGTTCGCGCCGCTGGCGGACACCCGGGAGCCACTGGCGGCCATGCAGGCGCTGCTCGCGGCCAAGGCAGCGGAGGACGATCCGGGCGTGGTGACGCTGGGTTGTCCGCTCAACAACCTGATGCAGGAGATGAGCCCGGTGGACGAAGGCTTCCGCCTTCGCCTGAACGCGATATTCCAGGAATGGGTCGGGGTCGTGGCGGCCGCGCTCAAGCGCGGCAAGGCGGCGGGCGAGGTGCGCCGCAATGTCGACGCCGAGGCCACCGCGTTCTTCATCGTGTCGGCGCTGGAGGGTTGCGTCGGCATGAGCAAGAACACGCAATCGGTCGCGGCCTACCGCAGCTGTCTCGCGCAGCTCGGCCGCTTCCTCGACACACTGAAACGCTGAGGCGCCGGAGAGATCATGGAATTCGCCGTCGACACCCGAACCGCATCGAGGGGCTGCGCATGAGCAAGAGGCATCTCACGCAGCGTCCGCGCACCCTGATCCTGCCGCCGGCACCCTACGCGGCGGCGCTACTGGGCGGCTGGTGGCTGGACCGCAACTGGCTGGCGCTGCCGTTCGATCTGGGCGCGGCTGCGCGGCCGCTGGGCTGGCTCGCGGTCGGCATCGGGCTTGCGCTGTTCGTCTGGACGATGTGGACCTTCGCGCGCCACCACACCACGGTCAATCCGTATGTCGGCGCGTCCGCGCTGTGCACTGGCGGGCCGTTCCGCTTCAGCCGCAATCCGATTTATCTCGGCGACTGGTTCATCCTGGCTGGCGTGTCCCTGCTGCTCGCCACGCTCTGGCCGCTGGCGTTCGCCCCACTCATCTGGGTCATGCTCCGCTTCGGCGTGATTCGACACGAAGAAGTACACCTCGAAGCGAAATTCGGCGACGCCTACCGCGCCTACAAGACCCGCGTCAGGCGTTGGATATAACCGCAACAGGAGTCTGTCATGAGCATTCTGCAAACCGTTACACCCGAATCGGCAACCGGTGAAGTCGCCGAGATCTACGCGCAGATCCAGAACGCGTGGGGACACGTGCCCGCCGCCATCCAGGTGTTCAGCGCCAACCCCTTTCTTCTCCGACATCAGTGGGAATACTACGGCAGCGTCATGCAGCATCCCACGCTGTCGATGCCGCTGACGGCATGCATCCGCATGCTGGTGTCGCAGGCCGGGCATTGCGACTACTGCATCGACATGAATGCCGGAATGCTGGTCAACCTGGCCGGCTGGACGCCTGATCAGGTCGCAGCCACCCGTGCCGATTTCAACGACAGTCCTCTGAGCCCTGCCGAGAAGACGCTACTCGGCCTGGTGCTGAAAGCGACGCGCGATTCCAGCAGGGTCAGCACCCGCGATCTGGATGCTGCGCGCGCAGCAGGCTGGTCCGACGGCGACATCCTCGACGCCGTGAACCACGGTGCGCGCATGGTGGCGGGCGACATCGTCATCAATGGCTTCAAGGTCGAACGCGATTTCTGAGCGGCGGCCGGCGCCTCGTTTGCACCGGACTTCAGCGTGGCACGACATGGCCGTTATAGATCGGTAAGACGATGCCATTCAGGAGTCTGTCCATGAACATTACCCTGCACGACAAATCGCTGGAAATCCGGCTCACCAAAGCCGCGCAAAAAGCACTGGCTCTGCGCGACACGCCACTGGTCGCCGAGATGGAGTTGCTGTTTTCCTGCCTGCTGCGCAAGCGGGTGTATTTCGGCGAATCGGCCGAGCGGTCGACGCCGGTCAACGACCGCCTGGCGGTGCGCTTCAAGCCCATCATGACGCGCCGCTGCAGCGTGGCCGAAGGGGGTGCCTCGCCGCCATCCGAAAGCTTTCCGCTCGAAAATCCGCGTCCCTATGTGCCCAACTGGCTGGCCATCGACTTTCGCCGCGGCAAGTGGGTGGGCGATTTCGGCTACGCCGACTAAGGCGTCACTCAGTCAGTCTTAAAAGTTCGCGGGCGTTGCGCGTGGTGGCCTGCGCCACGCGCTCGATGTCCAGGCCGCGCAGTTCGGCCAGGGTTTGCGCGATGCGCGGCAGCTCGCCCGGCGCGTTGCGGCCGCGCCCGATCCACACCGGCGGAATGTCGGGGCTGTCGGTTTCCAGCACGATCGCGTCGAGCGGCAGATCGACCGCCAGCCGTCGCAGATTGTTGGCGCGCGGCCAGGTGAAAGCGCCGCCGAAGCCGAGCTTGAATCCCAGCCTGATGAATTCGTCCGCCTGCTGCGGGCTGCCGTTGAAGGCGTGGGCGATGCCGCCGCGCACCCGGATCTTGCGCAGGTGCTTCAGCAGTTCGTCGTTGGCCTTGCGGCAGTGGAGCAGCACTGGCAGGTCGTAGTCGCGCGCGATCTTCAGTTGTTCGACGAGGAAGGTTTTCTGCGTCGCGGGGTCGAGGTCGCGCACGAACAGGTCGAGCCCGATTTCGCCGATCGCCACCGGGCGCTGCGCCTCGACCTGCGCGCGCAGATCGGCCAGGTGTTCGGGGCGGTGCACCTCGATGTACATCGGGTGCAGTCCCCACGCAGGCAGGCAGCCGGGGTAGCGCTCGCAGGTGGCGGCCACCGCGGCGAAGTTGTCGCGGCTGACGGCGGGAACGATCTGGACCGCCACGCCGCCGGCGACGGCGCGCGCGTACTCGGCGTCGCGGTCGGCATCGAATTCCGCAGCGTCGAGATGGCAGTGGGTGTCGATAAAAAACGGCACCGCAGTGGGTGCCGTTTGTGTTGCGCCTGTCGTCACGACTTCAGTCGTTGCTGGCGAAGCCCAGCAGGTGCAGCAGGCTGGTGAACAGATTGAAGATCGACACGAACAGCGTGACCGTCGCCATGATGTAGTTGGTCTCGCCACCGTGGATGATGTTGCTGGTCTCGTACAGGATGAGGCCGGACATCAGCAGCACGAACATCGCGGAGACCGCCAGCGACAGGCCGGGCATCTCGAAGAAGATGGCGCCGAGGCCCGCGAGGAACGCGACCAGGATGCCGACCATGAGGAAGCCGCCCATGAAGCTGAAGTCCTTGCGGGTGGTCATCACGTAGGCCGACAAGCCGAGGAAGATCGCGGCGGTGCCGCCCATCGCCATCATCACCACCTGAGTGCCATTGGGCAGGGCCAGGTAGGCGTTGAGGATCGGGCCGAGCGTATAGCCCATGAAGCCGGTCAGCGCGAACACAAACGCGAGGCCAAGGCCGCTGTCGCGGAACTTGGTGGTCAGGAACAAGAGGCCGAAGTAGCCGACCAGGGTGATGATCATGCCGGGGTGCGGCAGGTTCAGGGTCATCGACAGGCCGGCGGTGAGCGCGGAAAACGCCAGCGTCATCGACAGCAGCATGTAGGTGTTCTTGACGACCTTGTTGGTCGACATCGCCGCAGACTGGCTGCGGCTGATCGTGGTGACTTGCGGGTTCATTCAAGCTCCTCTTTATGAATTGCAAAACAATGTGCCAGTACAGAGTGGATTCGCACCGCACAGGTTCCCGATGGGTACGGGATTCAGGGTGAGGATACCGTGATGTGGCCCGGCTTGCCACCCGAAACCTTGCGGGTGCAGTGGTTTTTGCCGGGGAGGCGTTTGCCGCTATTCGCCGGGTTTCGTGCCGCGCGCCATCAGGTTCAGCAGTTCGCCCGGCATCGGGAAGACGATGGTGTTGGTCCTGTCTCCGGCGATATTGGCGAGCGTCTGCAGATAGCGAAGCTGCATCGCCTGGGGCTTGGCGGCGAGGATCTCGGCGGCAGCCAGCAGCTTTTCCGAGGCCTGCAGTTCGCCTTCTGCATGGATCACCTTGGCGCGCCGTTCGCGCTCGGCTTCGGCCTGTTTGGCAATCGCCCGCACCATCGATTCGTCAATGTCGACATGCTTGATCTCGACGTTGGACACCTTGATGCCCCAGGCGTCGGTCTGCGCGTCCAGCAACTGCTGGAGATCCTGGTTGAGGCGTTCGCGTTCGGCCAGCATCTCGTCGAGTTCGTGCTTGCCCAGCACCGCGCGCAGCGTGGTCTGCGCCAGCTGGCTGGTTGCGTTGAGGAAATCCTCCACCTGCAGGATGGCTTTGGCCGGATCGATGACGCGGAAATACACCACCGCGTTGACCTTGACCGAGACGTTGTCGCGCGAGATCACGTCCTGGCTCGGCACGTCGAACACGACCGTGCGCAGGTCCACCCGCACCATCTGCTGGATGCCGGGAATGATGATCACCAGGCCCGGCCCCTTCACCTTCCAGAAACGTCCGAGCATGAACACCACACCGCGCTCGTATTCGCGCAGGATGCGCAGGCTGGCGGCCAGCAGCGCGACGATCAACAAAACGATGGTCAACCCGCCGAATTCAAACATGGTCGTTCTCCTTTTCCGGTTCCACATCGAGTACCAAATCGTGCCGGGCACGCACCCGCACCCGGCTGCCGCGCTTCAGCGGCATCGTGCTGCGAACCCGCCACTGCTCGCTGTGGATGCGGGCCCAGCCTTCGTGTTCCATGTCCTCGAGGATCTCGCCGGCGGCGCCGATCAATTCCTCGGCGCCGGTCACCACCGGCCGCGTTCGTGCCTTGATCGCCATGCCGGCGACGAAGAAGCTGAACAGCGCGCTCGCCACCGCCACCGGGACGATCAGCATCCAGGGGATGCCGTAGCCGGGGAGGTCGGTGTCGATCAGCATCACCGAGCCGATGACGAAGGCGACGATTCCTCCCAGCCCGAGTGCGCCGAAGCTGGGCACGAACGCTTCCGAAATCATCAGAACGATGCCGAGAATCATCAGCGCCAGCCCGGCATAGCTGATCGGCATCACCTGCAGCGCGAACAGACCGAGCAGCAGGCAGATGCCGCCGACTACGCCGGGGAACAGCATGCCGGGATTGGAGAATTCGTAGATCAGCCCGTAGATGCCCAGCAGCATCAGGATGTAGGCGATGCTGGGGTCGCCGATCACTGCCAGCAAGCGGCTGCGCCAGTCGGGCGTGACGCGCTCGATCTCGACCTGGGCGGTGTCGAGGGTGACCATCTGTCCGTTCATCTTGATGACGCGGCCGTTGAGCTGTTTCAGCAGATCGTCGAGGTCGGTTGCGACGATATCGATCACCTTCAGTTCCAGCGCCTCCGCTGCCGGCAGGCTCACCGCCTCGCGCACCGCCCGCTCGGCCCACTCGATATTGCGCCCGCGCAGTTCGGCCAGCCCGCGGATGTAGGCTGCGGCGTCGTGCACCGCCTTGCGCATCTTGGGGTCGCCCGCCTGGGTGTCGGCAGGCTTGGTCGCGTCGGGTTTGCCGGGTGCGGCGGGCTGGTCGCCGCCACTGGGGGCGAGTTCGACCGGCGTCGCCGCGCCGAGGTTGGTCGCCGGTGCCATCGCCGCGATGTGGCTGGCATACAGGATGTAGGTGCCGGCGCTGGCGGCGCGCGCGCCCTTGGGCGACACATAGGTGGCGACCGGAACCGGCGAGGCGAGGATGGCCTTGATGATGTCGCGCATCGAGGTATCGAGCCCGCCCGGGGTGTCCATCTCGATCACGATCAGATGCGCCTTGTCGTCGATCGCCTGGGCAATGCCGCGCAGCAGGTAATCCGAGCTGGCCGGACTGATCGCACCCTGCACCGTCAGCACCCGCACCGTCGCGGCGCTGGCCGCGGCGGCCAGCATCAGCGTCAGGCAGGCAAGCAGGGCAAGGCGTGACAGGAAGCGAAGCGGATTGACCATGGCTTCACTTTAGACGGAAAAATCTGAGGCGGGCCTGGTCGAACGGTTTAAAGTCGAAGCCGGAGGCCTGGCTCAATTCGCCATCACCGGCAGGATCCACAGTTCGACCCGGCGGTTGAGCGTGCGGCCCGCGTCGGTGCTGTTGTCGGCGCGCGGTTCGGTTTCGCCCTTGCCATAGGATTCCAGGCGCAGCGGGTTGACGTTCTGGCCGGCGAAGTAATCCAGCACCGACTGCGCGCGCCGTTCCGACAGGGCTTGGTTGTAGGCATCCGAGCCGACGCTGTCGGTGTGGCCGATCACGGTCACCGTGGTTTTGCCGTACTGGTTCAGCACGCGGGCGATCTTGGTCAGCGTCGGCGTGTAGCCAGGCTTCAGCACTGAGGAGTCGGTGTCGAAGCCGGTGCTCGATGTCATGCTGACCAGGATGGCGTTGTCGCCGGGCCGTTTCTCGACGCTGACTTCGCCGCGCTGGACTTCGGGCTGCAGCTGCTTCAGCAGGTCCTTGGCCTGCGTGTCCATGTAGTAGCCCACGCCGGCACCGGTCAGGCCGCCGCCGACCGCGCCGATCAGCGCGCCCTTGCCGCGGTTCTTGTGGTTGATGATCGCACCCAGCGCGGCACCGCTCACGGTGCCGATGATGGCCCCCGTCTGGGTCTTGGTCAGGTCGCGCGAGTCGCCGAGATCGTTGGTCGCGCAGGCGGACAGCAGAAAAAGGGCTGACAGCGGGAGGATGAAGCGGGGCTTGCACATTGTGAAAAATCCTCGGGTTTGTTGTCCATTGAAGCGAGCTATGTCGCAATGTGTGACGGAAATGGTTCTCTCCCCGCGGCTTAGAGGTAACGCAGCCACAGATAGACGCTGCTGACGACGATGCTGCCCAGCATCAGCGGAAACGCCATCAGCATGAAGGGCAGAAAGCGGATCGGCTGGCCGGCACGCTCGGCGAGGCCGGCGACCACCAGGTTGGCCGACGCCCCGACCAGGGTGCCGTTGCCGCCCAGGCAGGCGCCCAGCGACAGCGACCACCACAGGGTCTCGATCTGTTGCGGGGTGAACGTGCTGCTCATGCTCTGGATGACCGGAATCATGGTGGCGACGAAGGGAATGTTGTCCACCACGGACGAGAGCACGGCGGAGACCCACAAAATGGCATAGGCGGTGACGGTGAAGTCGCCGCCGGTCCACTCGACGATCTTGTGCGCCATGAAGTCCAGCGCGCCTGCTTTCTCGATGCCGGCCACCACTACGAACAGGCCGATGAAGAAGAAGATGGTGATCCATTCCACCTCGCCGAAGGTGGAATGGATGGCATGCGACTGGTCCTCCGCCTGCTTGTCGTACACCCGCAGCAAGAGCAGCAGCGCGGCACCGAACATCGCGATGGTGCCCGGTTCCTGGCCGATGGAATGCGCCAGGATGAAGCCGGCGATCACCAGCACGATGACGAACAGTGCCTGCTTCAGCAGGCGCGCATCGGTGATCGATTCGCGCTCGTTGAACGCCATCACCAGCGCGCGGTCTTCCGCGGATGCATGCAGTTTTCGGCCCCAGATGAAATAGATCGGAACCAGCGTCAGCGCCATGACCACCGCAATGACGGGCGCCAGGTTGAACAGGAAATCGTTGAAGGTCAGCCCAGCCGCCGAGCCGATCATGATGTTGGGCGGGTCGCCAATCAGGGTCGAGGTGCCGCCGATGTTGGAGGCGAAGATCACCGAGAACAGGTAGGGATAGGGGCTGATGCGCAGGGCGTCGGTGATCAGCAGCGTGACCGGGGCGATCAGCAGCACCGTGGTGACGTTGTCCAGCAGGGCCGAGAACAGCGCGGTGACCACGGAGAGCATCACCAGCAGGCCCCACGGGTCGGCTTTCACCACCTTGGCGGCCTTCACCGCGACATACTGGAACACGCCGCTTTTCTGCGTGATGGCGACGATGACCATCATGCCGGTCAACAGGCTGATGGTGTTGAGGTCGATGCCGTGGAAGGCTTCGGCCTGGTTCAGCACCCCGGCAAAAATCATCAGGCCGGCGCCGAGCAGCGCGACCACCGAGCGGTTGATCCTCTCGGTGACGATGACCGCATAGGTCAGCACGAAAATGGTGAGCGACACCAGCAGCGGGGGCAGGCCGAAGATCGCTTCGGAAACGGCGGCAGCAGGCGTCATGTCAGTACCCTGTCGTGCGGATCAGGTGTTTCAGCAGGGTGCGGCGCGACAGCATGCCCTTGAATTTTCCATCGGCATCCAGCACCGGCAGGGGCGCGACATGCCGGTGCAGCAGCAGGGCGGCTTCCAGCAGCGGGGTGTCTTCATCCAGGGTGGGCAAATCGTGATGAACCACTTCGCGCACCGGCTTGTTCGCCAGTTCCTTGAAGTGGCTGGCGAGCAGCGGAATCCCGTCGCCGACGAAACGCAGGTCTTTCAGCCCATGATCCACGCGGGCACTGACGGGCAGCAGTTCGTACAGAATATCGTTGATGTCCACCAGCCCGGCCCAGACGCCGCCGTCGCAGACGGGCAGATGGTTGACGCCCTTGTCCAGCATACGGCGCAGGGCATCCAGCAGGGAGGTGTCCGGACTCAGACAAGTGGGTTCCGGAAGAAGCGTGACGGCGCGCAGGGTCATGGCAAGCGGCTTTCGGTGGAAAAGGCCGCATTTTTGCAGATGTGGCGAGCCGGCGATAGCGCTTCAGGATGCTGCATTCGCATGTCGGCCATAGAAGGCCTTCAGCAGGAAGGGCGGGGCGATCGTGGTGAGCGCGATGACGATCAGCAGCGCGGCGTAGGTTTCGTCATCGAGAATGCCCTGGCTCAGGCCCAGCTGGGCGAAGATCAGGCCGACTTCGCCGCGCGGAATCATCGCCAGGCCGATGGCCATCTGGCGGAAGCGGCTTTCGCGGATGAAAAAACCGGCGGCGAGCTTGCCGATGAAGGCCACCACGATCAGCGCGCCGCCCAGTTGCCAGACGCGCGGCGAACCCCAGTCGACCGCGTTGAGGTTGAGCGACACCCCGACCATGACGAAGAACAGCGGAGCGAAGGTATGGATCAGCGGCCGCATCTGCTCTTCCAGCCGGTGCGCCAGCTGCGGGCTGGGCGCGAACCAGCGGTCGAGCGCAGGCAGGCCGAGCCGGTGCATCACATTGAAGCGGAAATGCTGCGACAGCGCGATGCCGGCTGCGAAGCCGCCCATGATGAGCGGCGCGCCGACCGCGTGCGCGAGCCAGGAAAACAGCAGGATCAGCGCCAGCGCCATGGTGATGAGCAAGCCGGGTGTGGCGGCGCGCTGGTCGTAGTGGTCGATGATGCCGCCGGCAAGCTTGGCGACCAGCGGGGAGAGCAGCATGAACAGCACGATGAAGAGCGCGACCTTGCCGGTGGCGGCGAGTGAAACCTCGTGCTGCACCGCGAACTGATACAGGAAGGCGAGCGCCAGCACGCCGAGGATGTCGTCCAGCACCGCCGCGCCGATGACGATCTGCGCTTCGTCCTCGTGGCGCTTGCCGAGGTCGTCGAGCACCCGCACCGTGATGCCGATGCTGGTCGCGGTCAGCGTGCCGCCGATGAACAGCGACACCAGGTTGTCGAGGCCGAAGCCCCAGCGGCAGACCGCGTATCCGAGTATGAACGGCAGCACGAAGCCGACCACCGCCACCACGATCGGCTTGATCCCTGACTTGGCAAGGCGGAACAGATCGGTGTCCATACCGACCTCGAACAGCAGCAGGATGATGCCGATTTCCGCCAGCAGCTTCATCGTCTCGCTGGGCGAAATCCAGCCCAGCAGCGACGGCCCCACCAGCAGGCCGGCAAGCAGTTCGCCGATCACCGCGGGAATGCCGTGACGTCCTGCGATCTCGGAGAACAGCCGGGCGGCGATGAGGATGATGCCGAGGTAGAGGAAGAACTGGTGGAGTTCCATACAGCGTGTGCCTGTGTCGCAATTCGGTTAAGGCCCGGCGACCGGCGTGCATGCGGCCGGCTGGATTCGTGGTTTATCTTAACGCATGGTGCCTATGCACCGGGTGACTGCGGCCGGCCAGAAGCAGGCGGCAGCGGGGTGGAGCATCGGATGATTGCGCGGGTCAGGCCGGCTGGCCGGCAATGAAAACGTCGCTGCCGGGATGCGCCAGCACGTGCTGGGTGACGCTGCCGAGCAGCAATTCCTCCATCACCGACTGGCCATGCTTGCCCATCACGATGAGGTCGGCGTCCATCGACTGTTCGTGTTCGAGGATGCGCAGGGTGGCGCCGCCGTGGATGAGCTGGCGTGTAAGCTGTCCTGTCGGCACTTTCAGCTTGCCGATGTAGGCCTCCATCGATGCAAGTGCGGACTCGCGTGCCTGGATGCGGCCTCGTGGATATTGCTGTCGTTCATTCCAGCCAACTGGAGGGCGCTTTGCAGTTCCGATTCGAACGCGTGCAGCAGCCCGAAATCGGCTTCGGGCAGCGGAGTCTGCAGCGTGCCTGCCGCCGCCACCGCCAGCAGCGGCGCGACAGTGAGCTCCGGCGCAATACCGACCACCAGACACAGCACGACCTGGATCTCCACCGGCACTTTCGTCTAGCGCGGCGGCTCGTGTGATGTGCGCGGCACCCCGGCCATCGCGAAGCCGCCCAGCCGGTCACCGCCAGCGCCGTGGCGCGCCTCCTCGCGGAACAGCGTCATTAACCGGGGGATCGGGATGCGGACCGGCTTGTGACGGGAAGACGCGGCCATTCCAGCCTGACTTGGCGGCGCCATGGACCCGCGGCCGCCATGGCGGGGGCTCGGGCAGCTGCGGTGGCCAGCGCAAACTTGCGCGCAATAATAGTATTGTGCAAATATAATAAGGCGCTTCGCCTGCAATTCATTCTGAGTCTGGCTTCCCCGGCGCCCGCCCAGCGTTCGACGCCCGAAGGTGAGCCGAGCATGACGGCAGGCCGACTGACCTGCGCAGCACCCTGGTTGGGGGCGGCCCATCGGTTCGAGCGCGCTGACGCTGGCATGTAAAAACAGGTGGCCGGCGTTCGTGAAAAAGCTATTGTGCAAAGTATATTTGTTGGAGGTTTTGTTCATGGACACATCGAGCCTTGCGACCGTCCGGCATCTGCCGGGCGATGCTGCGTAGATGGCCGCGCCCACCCTGATTGCCTTCGGCGAGACCCTGATCGACCAGTTTCGCGACAGCAATGTGCTGGGCGGCGCGCCGTTCAACGTGACATGCCATCTAGGCGCGCTGGGGGCACACCCGATTCTGGTGACGCGGGCTGGCAAGGATGCGCTGGGCGAGCAATTGCAGCAGGCCATGAGCGAGCGCGGGCTGGACCAGCGCGGGGTGCAGAATGACCCGGTGCGCCCGACCGGGCGGGTCAAAGTGACCGAGACTGAAGCCGGTCACGCGTTCGACATCCTGTCCGAGCAGGCCTACGACCACATTCACGGCAGCATGGCGCGTAGGGTGGGACTGTCGGTTCATCCGGACATGGTCTACTTCGGCACGCTGTCGCAGCGCAGCGACGAGTCTCGCCGCGCCCTGCGCGACCTGCTCGCCGCGGTCGATGCCTGCGCATTTCTGGACGTCAATCTGCGCGCCCCCTGGGTGGATGCAGACACGGTGCGCTGGTCGCTGCAGCATGCCAGTGTGGTCAAGCTCAATGAGGACGAACTGGCGCGCATCGGCGACCTCTTTTCACTCGATGGCACCACCCCGCAAGCCCGTGCGGCCATCCTGCTGTCCGGCTTCGACCTGGAACGTCTGGTGGTGACCTGCGGCGCCGACGGTGCCTGGACGCTCGATCCGGCGGGACGCATCGAGTCGGTGGCCGGCACGCCGCTGACCCATGTGGTCGACACCGTGGGCGCGGGCGACGGCTTTGCCGCCGTGTTCATGCTCGGGATGCTGCGCGGCTGGCCGCCGGCCGACACGCTGGCCCGTGCCGATGCCTTTGCCCGCGCGCTGTGCCAGATCCGCGGTGCGGTGCCGGAGTCGCAGGATTTCTACCGCCCTTTCATCCGTGACTGGCAACTCGAAACGGAGGCGGGACATGCGTGACCTCTATGTGCTGATGCTGAGCGTGCACGGGCTGATACGCGGGCACGACCTGGAACTGGGGCGCGACGCCGACACCGGCGGCCAGACGCTCTACGTGATCGAACTGGCGCATGCGCTCGGTCGCCACCCGCGGGTCGAACTTGTCGACGTGCTGACGCGTCGGGTCGACGATCCCGCGGTGTCGCCGGACTATGCCGCGCCGAGCGAAGCGCTGGGCGAGCGCGCCCGCCTGGTGCGGTTGCCGTGCGGCCCCAAACGCTATGTGCGCAAGGAAAGTCTGTGGAACCATCTCGACCAGCTGGTCGACCGCACCCTCAGCTATCTGCGCCAGCAGCCGCGCCTGCCCGACGTCATCCACAGCCATTACGCCGACGCCGGCTACGTCGGCGTGCATTTGTCGCAGCTGCTCGGCATTCCGCTGGTGCACACCGGGCATTCGCTCGGACGCTGCAAGCGCCAGCGCCTGCTCGACCACGGCCGGCGTGCGCAGGCGATCGACCGCCAGTTCAACTTCGGCCGCCGCATTGCCGCCGAGGAGGACGTGCTGGCGCACGCTGCGCTGGTGGTCACCAGCACCGCGCAGGAAAGCCATGAGCAGTACGGTCTGTACGACAATCACCAGCCGGCGCGCACGCTGGTGATCCCCCCGGGCACCGATACGTCCCGCTTTGCGCCGCCTGGGCGCGAGCCGATCCCGCCGCACGTGCCGGCGCTGGTCGACCGCTTTTTCACGCAGCCGAAAAAGCCGCTCATCCTCGCCATCTGCCGCCCCGAAATGCGCAAGAACCTGGGCCGGCTGGTGGCGGCCTTCGGCGAAACACCCGAACTGCGCGAACGCGCCAACCTCGCCATCGTCGCCGGCAACCGCGACGACATCCGCAGCATGGACGAGGCGCAGGCCGATGTGTTGAAGGACCTGCTGCTCGACGTCGACCGCCACGACCTGTGGGGCAGCGTCGCGCTGCCCAAGCGGCACTGCCCCGACGACATTCCCGCGCTGTACCGGCTGGCGGCGCAGCGGCGCGGCGTGTTCGTCAACCCGGCGCTGACCGAGCCGTTCGGCCTCACGCTGATCGAGGCGGCGGCGAGCGGCCTGCCGGTGGTGGCGACCCACGACGGCGGCCCGCGCGAGATCCTGGCCCATTGCGAGAACGGCGTGCTGGTCGACCCGCTCGACCCGGCCGACATCGCGCGCGGCCTGCTCGCCGTGGTGTCGGATGGACGAACCTGGCAGCGTTATGCGCGGCGCGGCATCGGCGGCGTGGCGCGCCACTACACCTGGGATGCCCATGTCGAGAAATATCTGAAGGCGGTCGACCGCGTCGTCCACCGCACCCGCAAGCAGGTGCGGCGCGAACGCGTGGTGCAGCGTCCGGCGGCCAATCCCATGCCTTTTGTCGAGCGCATGCTGGTGAGCGATATCGACAACACCCTGATCGGCGATCGCGTCGGACTTGCCGCCCTGGTGCGGGTGCTGCGCGAGCGGCCGCGCAGCTGTGGCTTCGGCGTCGCCACCGGCCGTCATCTGCCGAGTGCGGTCGAGGTGCTGCGGCAGGCGCGGGTGCCGCTACCCGACGTGCTGATCACCGCGGTCGGCAGCGAAATCCACTACGGGGCGGCATTGCGTCCCGACAGCGGATGGCGGCGTCACATCCAGCACCTGTGGCGGCGCGATGCGCTGGCGGCCCTGTTCGACGGTGTGCCGGGGCTGACCCTGCAATCGGACGATCAGCAGAGCGACTTCAAGCTGAGCTTCATTGTCGATCCGCTGGCCGCGCCGAACCTGCGCGAACTGAAAACGCGCCTGCGCGAGGCGCGGCTGCATGCCAACCTGATCCATTCGCATGACGTCTATCTCGACGTGCTGCCTGTTCGCGCCTCCAAGGGCCAGGCCATCCGCTACCTGGCCTATAAATGGGGTTTGCCGCTGCGCGCCTTCCTGGTGGCCGGCGATTCGGGCAACGACCTGGAAATGCTGGTCGGCGACACCCAGGCGGTCGTGGTGTCCAATCACAGCGCCGAACTCGACAGGCTGCGGGGGATGGAGCAAGTGTATTTTGCGGACATGCCGTACGCGACCGGCATACTCGAAGGCATGGACCACTACGGCCTGATGTGGCAGCCCGCTCCGGCAGAACTGAAGGAGGTCGCATGATCGATGCCCTGAAATCCTGGACGGCGGAGCACCGCGATCCGGTGGATGCCTTCCTGCGCCGCTGTTTTGCCGAAAACCGGGTGCTGATGCTGCAAAGCGATCTGTGCCGGGTGCTCGAAACCCTGGCGATGGAGCCCGCCCGCCAGCTCGACGGCACGCCGCTGCAGCAGGCGGTGCGGCATTTCCAGGAGGGGGTGTTTCAAAGTCCGTGGGCCTACTTCGCGCTGCGCGAAGGGGCCGGCCGCTGGCGCTATCTGCGCATGCACCAGGAACAGCTCGTTCCGGAGCGCGTGTCGGTGAGCGAATTCCTCGGCTTCAAGGAGCAGTTCGTGAAGCCGGCGGACGACGGCGGCAGCGTGCTGGAAATCGACTTCGAGCCGTTTGGCCGCCACGTGCCGCGGCTGCAGGAAACGCGTTCGATCGGGCAGGGGGTGCTGCATCTCAACCGGGCGCTGGCGAGCGCGATGTTCACCCGCCCCGAGGCGGGGCAGGTCAAGCTCCTGAATTTTCTGCGCATGCACAAGATAGACGGCCAGCAGTTGATGCTGGCGCCCCACATCGACCAGGTGCCGGTGTTGCAGGACGCGCTGCGCGAGGCGCTGCGGCAGCTCGATGCGCTCGACCCCGAGACGCCGTGGACCGGGCTGGCGGCATCGCTCGGCAGGCTGGGGTTCGAGCCCGGCTGGGGCGCCACCGCTGCGCGGACCAGCGAGACCATGGGGATGCTGGTCGACATCCTGGAAGCGCCGTCGCCCACCGTGCTGGAAACCTTCCTCGCGCGCATTCCGATGATCTCGCGCCTGCTGATTTTGTCGCCGCACGGCTATTTCGGCCAGGACAACGTGCTGGGCCGCCCCGACACCGGCGGCCAGGTGGTCTACATCCTCGACCAGGTGCGCGCGCTGGAGCACGAGATGCGCGACCGCATGGCGATCCAGGGTGTGCAGGTCGACCCGCACATCATCGTCGTCACCCGCCTGATTCCCGAAGCCGACGGCACCACCTGCAACCAGCCACTGGAAAAGATCCAGAGCACCGACCACGCCTGGATCGTGCGCGTGCCCTTTCATCAACCCAACGGCGAAATCGTGCGGCAGTGGATTTCGCGCTTCGAGATCTGGCCCTATCTGGAAACCTTCGCCGCCCATGTCGAGCGCGAGGCGCTGGCAAATCTCGGCGGGCGTCCCGACCTCATCATTGGCAACTACTCCGACGGCAACCTGGTGGCGAGCCTGCTGTCCTCGCGGTTGGGCGTAACCCAGTGCAACATCGCTCATGCGCTGGAGCAGACCAAATACCTGCACTCGGCGCTGTACTGGGAAGCCAACGACCCGACCTATCACTTCGCCTGCCAGTACACCGCGGACCTCATCGGCATGAACCATGCCGACTTCATCATCACCAGCACCTATCAGGAAATCGCCGGCACCGCGCACAGCATCGGCCAGTACGAGAGCTACCGCGCTTTCACCCTGCCGGGGCTGTACCGCGTGGTCAACGGCATCGACCTGTTCGATCCCAAGTTCAACATCGTCTCGCCGGGTGCCGATGCGGACATCTATTTCCCCTACACGGAAACGGCGCGGCGCCTGCATTCGCTGATGCCGGGCATCGATCGCCTGTTGTATTCGCAGGACCCCGGGGTGCCGCATCGCGGGCAGTTCGACGATCCCGGCAAGCCGCTGATCTTCACCATGGCGCGGCTCGACCGCATCAAGAACCTGTCCGGCCTGACCGAATGGTTCGGCGCCTGCGAACGGCTCGCCGAATCCGCCAACCTGCTGGTGATCGGCGGTCACGTCGATGCGGCTGCCTCGGAGGACGAAGAGGAGAGGGCGGAGATCGAGCGCATGCATGCGCTGATGGATCAGTACCAGCTGGACGGGCGGATGCGCTGGCTCGGCACCCGGCTCGACAAGAATCTCGCCGGCGAACTCTATCGCCACGTCGCCGACGGCCGCGGCGTGTTCGTCCAGCCCGCACTGTTCGAGGCCTTCGGCCTCACCCTGATCGAGGCGATGGCCTCAGGCCTGCCGGTGTTCGCCACCCGCTACGGCGGCCCGCTCGAGATCATCCAGCACGGCAAATCCGGCTTCCACATCGACCCCAACGACGGCGCCGGGGCCGCCACGGCGATCGCTGATTTCCTGCAGCAGTGCGCGGACGATGCGGCACAATGGCAGCGTATTTCGGACGCCGCGCTGGCGCGGGTGGCGGCACGCTACACCTGGAAGCTGTATGCCGAACGTATGATGACGCTGTCGCGCATCTACGGCTTCTGGAAATTCGTCAGCAACCTTGAGCGCGAGGAAGCCGGACGCTACCTGCAACTGTTTCATCACCTGCAATTCCGCCCGCTGGCGCGCGCCGTGGGCGAACACTGAAAGGCTTTGCCCATGGAGTATCTGAATACCCTGACCGCCTATCTCGGCGAATGGCGCAGCATAGCCGTGACCGCGCTGCACGTCGCCATCATCCTGGGGATGACCTGGCTGGCGCTGCGGTTGTCGCGCAAGGCACTGGCACGCTTGCGGTTACACATGCAGCAGGACCTCGACGACCGCGAACGGATCAAGCGCCTGGATACGCTGGAGCGCGTGTTCCGCTATGTCGCCACGGTGATCATCACGCTGGTCGGCATCATGCTGGTGCTTTCCGAGGTCGGCATTTCCATCGCACCCATCCTCGCCACGGCCGGGGTGCTCGGCATCGCCATCGGCTTCGGCGCGCAAAGCCTGGTCAAGGACTACTTCAACGGATTCTTCCTGCTGCTGGAAAACCAGGTGCGCCAGGGCGACGTCGTGCAGGTGGCCGACAAGAGCGGCCTGGTCGAGGAAATGACGCTGCGCTACATCCGCCTGCGCGACTACGAGGGCAGCGTGCACTACGTGCCCAACGGCACCATCACCAGCGTCACCAACCGCAGCCGCGGCTTTGCCTATGCCGTCATCGACGTGGGGGTGGCCTATCGTGAAGACCTCGACGAGGTCTATGCCGTGATGCGAGAGGTGGCGGCGGAACTGCGCGCCGATCCCGAGCTCGCCGACAAGATCGACGACGACCTCGAAATCGCCGGGGTCGACAACTGGGCGGATTCGGCCGTGATGATCCGCTGCCGCTTCAAGGTCAAGCCGCTGGAGCAGTGGGGGGTGCGGCGCGCCTTCCTGCATCGCCTGAAAAAAGCCTTCGACGCTGCCGGCATCGAGATTCCCTACCCGCACCTCACGGTCTATGCCGGACAGGACAAGCAGGGACACGCCGCGCCCCTGCCGCTGAGCTTCGAGAACGGGCCAGCCTGACCGGTCCGCGCCTCAGAGTTCCGACAGGGGTTTCTGTGCGTCCTGGATATTGATCGCGCCCATGTGCGCGATCAGCACGGCCAGATCCTGGTTCAGGCGCGCCAGCGCGTCCTCGGACAACTGGCCGAGCGCATGCGTGAGGATGCCGGTCAGCGGCTGCGGCGCCTTTTCGAGCGCTTTTTCCCCGGCCTCGGTGAGATAGAGCTGAACCACACGCTGGTCCGCATGCTTGCGCTCGCGGCGGATCAGGCCGGCTTTCTCGATCTTGTCGAGCAGGTTGCTGGCGGTGGAGGCGTGGATGGACAGGGCCTGTGCCAGTTCGGAGACCTTCATCCCCGGCGTCTGGCGCAATGCAGCCAGCGCCCAGATCTGCGCGCCGCTGACCCCGCAGGCCTTTTCCACCGCCTGGAAGTGCTGGCGCACCGCGCCGAAAATGACGCGAAACTGGCGCAGTGCTTCATTGGCGGCCTGGCTGGATGAACTCAAGATGCGTGCTCCGGATACGTCAAAACGGCAATGATCGCAGAAAATCCACCCGGACAAGCCGACCTTTCGGGTCGGCGGTCCGGGATGGGGCGGAGTGCGACCGCTGCGCGCGGGGCGCTTGCTAGGGTGCCGCCGCGACGGGCTCGTCGGCGTAGCGCCAGATGTTCACGTCCCGTCCGGCTTCGCGGATGTGCTCGGCCTTGGCGGCGAGGAAGCGCTGGAAGCTCGGTTCCTTGCGGTAGGCTTTCGATTCGACGTAATCGAACATGCCCAGGGTGTGGAACACGCGAAAGGACGATTCCCAGCGGATGACCTCCTTGCCGTCGGCGTCGAACAGCACGATGCCGGGGGCGTAGTTGACACCGAGCTGGCGGACCCAGTCGCGCACCGGCATGCGCTTGCCGTCGGGCGTGGTGATGAGGTCGCGCGACCACATGTCGAGCTGCACGTTGTCGAACTTCGCGATCGCGGCGCGGGTCTCCGGGTCCGCCAGCACGCGCCGGTGCAGCACCTCGCAGTCGGGGCAGTCCTTCTGCTCGAAGAACACCGCGAGCGGCTTCGTCCCCTTGCCAGGGCGACGCAGGTCGCTGGCGTTCTTCAGGAAGAAGTCCTGCTTGATCATCTCGCCCGAGGCCTGCTTCGGCACCTCGCGCGCGGCGACAAAATCGCGGAACGCCACCTTGTTTTCATTGCGCCCGCCCACCCAGTCGAGCGCGGCCTGTAGGCGCGCCGGCGGCACATAGCCGTTGAGCCGCAGCAGGATCTTGCCGGACTCGTCGAAGAACAGCAGGCTGGGGGTGAACTGGATCTTCTGTGCCGCGCTGTAGGATTTTTCTGTATAGGTCCTGCCGTCCAGCCCGACGAGTTCCTTGTCGCCCCACAGGTTGACCGCGATGACGTCGAAGTTCTTCCGCATCGTCGCCTCGATCTCGCGCTGCGACAGATTGCGCTCCACCAGTGCCGAGCAATACGGACACCCGTCCTGGGTGAACATCAGGATCACGCGCTTGCCGTTTTTGCGGGCCTCGCCGATGTCTTCCTTCAGGTGCAGGAAGCTGTCCTTGAACCAGGCGGGATACTCGGTCGCTTTTGCGCCGTAATAGGTGCCCATCTTGGCGGGGGCGGCAGGTTCCGCGGCGTGCAGGGAAAAAATCGAGAGCAAGGCAAGCAGGGCAGGCAAAGTGCGAATCACCATGGCGAACTCCATCCATTGTCATCAGGTTTGATGCTCCCCATCGTAGCAGCTGATCGGTCAGGCTTTATCGACCGGATTAGCCCGTGGCCTGACCAGCGATGAAGACGTCGCTGCTGGAATGGGACAGCACATGTTTGGTGACGCTGCCGAGCAGCAGTTCCTCCATCACCGACTGCCCGTGCTTGCCCATCACGATGAGATCGGCGTCCATCGTCTGTTCGTGTTCCAGGATGCGCAGCGTGGCGGCGCCATGCACGAACTGGCGCGTCAGCCTGTTGGCCGGCACCGCGAGCTTGCCGACGAAGGCCTCCATTGCCTGCTGCGCCGCGTCGCGTGCCCGGATGCGGTATTCGTGAATCTGGTTGTCGTCCATGCCGGCTAGCCGGAAGGTGCTTTCCAGTTCCACCTCGAACGCATGCAACAGCACGAAGTCGGCATCGGGCAGCCAGCCGTGGGCGGCGTTGACGGCAGCGGCGGCGTGATCGGAGAAATCGACCGGCGCGAGGATGCGCCGGTAGGGCGAATGCGGGCGCTGCTTGACCGCGAGCAAGGGACGACGCGACTTGCTCAGCACCCGCTCGGTGGTGGAGCCGAGCAGCAGCTCGCGCACGAAATGCGCGCCGCGCACGCCCATCACCAGCAGGTCGATCTGCCGTGTCTCGACAAGGTCGGACAGTGCGGTGAGTGCCGACCCCTGCGCCAGTATGGTGTCGATGCTGCAGCCGTGGCGCGCCGTCAGATTCGTCGCCAGTTCGCTCAATTCCTTTTCCGCCTGGGCGAGCAGTTGCGCTTCCAGTGCGGCGGCGTTGCCCGGCAGCATGCGCCGCAAGTTGTCGAGCGCCGATTTGCTGACGACATGAGTGAGGGTAAGGCAGGAATCGGGGTGCGTCTGGGCAAGCAGCGCGGCGCGCTCCAGTGCATGCCGGGCAGGCGCGGAAAAGTCGGTGGCGGCGAGCAGGGTTCGGGTCATGGCGATTCCTTGGCTGGGGTGAGTTCGGCGGAAGCAATGCGGGCGGTGCCGCCGCCGACCGCCTCATCGCCCATGCCGCCGAGCCCGCTCATGATCATCATTGCAATCACCACGGCCAGATCCTGCGCGATGAGGAAGCCGACCGCGATGCGGCCGTGCAGCGAGTCGAGCTCGCGCTTGTCGGACAGCAGCTTGACGATGATGATGGTGCTGGAGAAGGTCAGCGCCACCGCCACGTATAGCGCTTCCATCCAGCTCTTGCCGAGCGCCAGGAGGATGAAGAAGCCGAACAGGATGGTGAAGCCGAGTTGCCCCAGTCCGGTGGCGAGGGCGACCGGGCCGAGGTTGCGGATGTTCGTTTGTTTGCAAGCGAGTCTCCGTTCGACTGGCGTACCAGTGGAATTTTGGCACACCTCAATGACACGGTAGCGTGATGTCTGTTCCTTCCCTCGCTGGCGGCCTTGCCTCGGCCATGCTGATCACCGCGCCGATACAACGCTGCAGGGATTAAACCTTTCTGCCGATCAGGCAGTCATAAAAGAATCGCACGCCCATACCACTCCCCGACACGACTGATGATGCCCGAGCGTTTCCGCCGTTTTCTTCCCGATCCGAACACGTTGCGCCAACATCGCGCGCTGCGCTGGATGGGACCGATGCTGCATCATCCGAGGCTGTGGCATGTCAATCGCCGCGGGATTGCCCTGGGCCTCGCCATCGGCGTGTTTTTCGGCCTGCTGATGCCTGTGGCGCAAATTCTTTTTGCGGCGGTGGCGGCGCTGCTGCTGCGCGTCAACATTCCGGCCGCAGTCGGCAGCACGCTCATCACCAACCCCATCACCTTCGCGCCGGTGTATTACGCGGCCTACCATTTGGGTGTCTGGATGCTGGGAACTGCCAACGTGCCCGTTGCCGAAGTCGACCTCGACAACGTCGCGGCCAGGACCTCGACCGGGCTGACGCTGTGGATGGACCGCCTGGCCACGGTGGGCGCGCCGCTGGCCCTGGGTTTGCTGACACTGGCGGTGAGCCTGTCGGTGCTGATTTATTTTGCCGTCCACTGGACCTGGCGGCTGCGCATCGTGCGCGCCTGGCAGCGCCGCAAGGCGCATCGGCGCCAGCGTTGATGTTCAGTGAGCAGGTACTGCAATTTTGCCGGCATCATGGGGCGCTGAAGCGGTAACGCCATCCCCGTTGCTGTCCTGGCGGAGAAATTCGTCAATACTTAGGCACTGGCGCCTGCGGAATGCGGGTGCCCCAGCCACTATTTAAAAAAGGGCGTACCAAAACGCACGCGGACAGGGAGCCGTATTTCCAGATCAACCATGCCGAACCTCGCCGTCATCTGGATTTCTCTGCTTGCCTGCCTCGCCGTGATCGGCGTCGCGGGCGTGCGGCTCTCGCGCTACGGCGACATCATCGCCGAGAAGAGCGGAATGAGCCGCGGCTGGGTGGGACTGATCCTGCTGGCCACCGTCACCTCGCTGCCTGAACTGGTTACAGGCTTGTCTTCGGTGACAGTCGCCAAGGTGCCGGATATCGCGGTGGGCGACATCATGGGGAGCTGCGTGTTCAACCTGCTCATCATCGTGCTTCTGGATTTTCTGTATCGCAAGGAATCCGTCTATACGCGTGCACGGCAAGGCAATGTGCTGTCTGCCGGCTATGGCATTGCGCTGATCGGCTTCGCCGGGTTCAATCTGCTGCTCTATCGCGCGGGGACGATCCCTTCCATTGGTCACGTCGGCCTCTACACGCCGGTCATTCTGCTGCTCTATCTGCTGGCCATGCGTTCGCTTTATCGTTACGAGCAGGCTCAAGTCAGCGAGTATGTGGAAGATCGTGTTGAGCTATATCCTGACATCAGCCTGAAGCAGGCGGTGCAAGGCTGCGTCATCGCCGCAGTTGCGGTGGTGGCGGCCGGCATCTGGCTGCCGTTTGTCGCCAGGAACCTGGCCGTGGCCACGGCCTGGCAACAAAGTTTCGTGGGCACGCTGTTTGTCGCTGCGATCACGTCCACCCCTGAAGTCGTGGTCACGGTGGCCGCCCTGCGTATGGGCGCGATCGATCTCGCCATCGGCAACCTGTTCGGCAGCAACCTGTTCAACATCGCCATTCTAGCCATCGACGACCTGGCCTATCTGCCCGGCCCGCTGTTCGCCGACGTCTCGATCTCGCATGCCGCCTCCGCCTTCTCGGCCATGATGATGAGCGGGCTGGCCGTGGTCGGCCTGATGCTGCGGCCGGTGTCGCGCGTTTTCCGCACGGTGAGCTGGATCAGTCTGCTTCTGCTCGTCATCTACCTGTTGAACACGCTATTCCTCTATCTCTATGGCCACTGAGCGCAGCGAACAGTACTGGCATTGCCTCGACAGCGAGGGGGCTGCCGCGCATCTCGACACCGACCTCGCCCGTGGCCTGTCCGCAACGGACGCCGCTGCGCGGCTTGAGCAGACCGGCCCCAACGTCCTGCAGGAACACGGCCGCCGTTCGCCGCTCCTCATGCTGGCGGCGCAGTTCACCGATTTCATGATCGTGGTGCTGATCGCCGCTGCGGTCATTGCCGGCTTCGTCGGCGAGCCGCAGGACGCCATCGCCATCGTGGTCATTGTGTTTCTCAACGGCATCATCGGCTTCGCCCAGGAATACCGTGCAGAACGCGCGATGGCAGCGCTGAAGAAGATGGCAAGCCCGCAGGCGCGTGTCATCCGCGACGGCCAGACCGTTCTCGTCGACGCACGCGAGTTGGTGCCCGGCGATTTGGTCGAGCTGGAGGCCGGCAACATCACGCCGGCCGACCTGCGCCTCGTCGAGTTGTCGGCATTCAAGGTAGACGAGTCGGCATTGACCGGCGAATCGCAGCCGGTCGAGAAGCAGCTCGCGCAGCTGCACGAGGCCGACCTGCCGCTCGGCGACCGCCTCAACCTTGCCTACAAGGGCACGGTCGCGACCTATGGCCGTGCGCGCGGACTGGTGGTGGCGACCGGCATGCAGACCGAGCTGGGGAAGATCGCCACACTGCTGTCCGGGGAGTCTGGCAAGACGCCGCTGCAGAAGCGGCTGGCGCGCTTCGGCCAGCATCTGGCGCTGGTGGTGCTGGCGATCTGCGCGATCATTTTTGTCGCCGGCATGCTGCGCGGCGAACCGCCTATGGTGATGATGCTCACCGCGGTCAGCCTGGCGGTCGCCGCCATTCCCGAGGCGCTGCCCGCGGTGGTCACCATTTCGCTCGCGCTGGGCGCGGCGCGCATGGTCAGGCAGAACGCGCTGATCCGTCGCCTGCCCGCGGTGGAGACGCTCGGCTCGGTCACCTATATCTGCTCCGACAAGACCGGCACGCTGACGCAGAACCGCATGCAGGTCGATTGCGTGCAGGCGGCCGCCGAGACCCGGCCTGGGCTGAGCGACTCGGCGAGCGCGCCATGGCGCGAACTTGGGCTGGCGATGGTGCTGTGCAATGACGCTGTGGCCGACGCTGACGGAAAACTGAGCGGTGACCCCACCGAGACCGCGCTGCTCGCCGCAGGACGGTCCGCCGGGCTGGATCAGGCGGCGCTTCAGCAAACCTGGCCGCGTCTGGCTGACCTGCCCTTCGATTCAGATCGTGCGCGCATGAGCACGCTGCATACCGATGGCAAGGCTGTACTGATGCTGGTGAAAGGCGCGCCCGAGGGGATGCTGGATTTGTGTGTTGATCAGCTTTCCGCAAGCGGAACGATGGCGATCGATCGTGCGGCGCTGCAGGATGAAGCCGGACAGTTGGCGTCGCAGGGGCTGCGTGTGCTGGCCTTCGCGCTGAAGCGGCTGCCGCGCATGCCGGACGCGCTCGATGCCGACACGCTGGAGGCGGGTCTCACCTTCATCGGGCTGGCCGGCCTGATCGACCCCCCGCGTCCCGAGGCCGCCGAAGCAGTGGCCGCCTGCAAGACGGCCGGCATCATCCCGGTGATGATCACTGGCGACCACCCGGCCACCGCACGGGCGATCGCCGCGCGGTTGGGCATCATCGAAGACGGCGGCAAGGTGCTCACTGGAGGCGAACTGGCGCGGCTGCCGCTGAGGGAATTCGAGCGCGAGGTGGAATCGGTTAGGGTCTACGCGCGCATCAATCCGGAACAGAAGATCAAGATCGTGCAGGCGCTGCAGGACCGCGGCGAGTTCGTCGCCATGACCGGTGACGGCGTCAACGACGCCCCCGCATTGAAGAAGGCCGACATCGGCGTCGCCATGGGCAGGGGCGGCACCGACGTGGCGCGCGAGGCGGCGCACATGACGCTGCTGGACGACAACTTCGCCACCATCGTCCATGCGGTGCGCGAAGGGCGCCGCATCTTCGACAACATCCGAAAGTTCGTCAAATACACCATGACAAGCAACTCGGGCGAGATCTGGACCATCTTTCTCGCACCCTTCATGGGCCTGCCAATCCCGCTGTTGCCGATTCACATCCTGTGGATCAATCTCGTCACCGACGGCCTGCCGGGACTTGCGCTCGCCGGCGAGCGTGCCGAACGCAATCTCATGCAGCGGCCACCGCGTCCGCCGAAGGAAAGCATCTTCGCTCACGGCATGTGGCAGCACATTTTATGGGTGGGCCTGCTGATGGGCAGCGTGTCGCTGCTGACGCAGGCGTGGGCGATCCACACAGGATCCGCACATTGGCAGAGCATGGTGTTCACCGTGTTGACGCTGTCGCAGCTGGGACATGTGCTGGCGATTCGCTCCGAGCGCGACTCGCTGTTTACCCAGGGTGTGCTGTCCAACCGGCTGCTGATCGGCGCACTGCTGCTCACCTTCGCCCTGCAGATGGCCGTGCTCTATGTGCCCTGGCTCAATCCCATCTTCAATACCGAGCCCTTGAGCCTGGACGAACTGGCCGCGTGCCTGGCGCTGTCCTCGGTGGTGTTTGTCGGCGTGGAAATCGAAAAGGCGCTGGTGCGGCGCGGCTGGCTTTACAAGAGTCCTTAGCGCGGAGCTTGCATGACCTGCGCCCATAGCGCGTTGACCGCTTCGCGTATGGTTTCCACGGCGGGGTGCGGCACCCGCGCATAGCCAGCGCCGCTGAGCTTGATCGCATGCTGCTGGCGGCGCAATTCGCGGTAGGCGTCGGCGGCGGCCTGCGCGATGTCGGCGGGGATCAGCCCGGCCGAACCCGCACGCAGCAGGAGCGCAATGTTGCCGACGTTGTCGGCCAGTTCGGGATGCGCGGCGCAATGCCGCAGCACCAGGTACTGCACGCAGAATTCGACATCGACGATGCCGCCGCGGTCGTGCTTGAGGTCGAACAGTTCGCTGTCGTTGACATGACCGGCGTGCATCTTCTCGCGCATCGCCAGCACCTCCTCGCGCAACGTGCCGGCGTCGCGCGGCAGGCGCAGCACCTCGCGGCGCAGGGTCTCGAAGGTCTCGCCGATTGACGCGTCGCCGCACACGAAACGTGCGCGCGTCAGCGCCTGGTGCTCCCACAGCCAGGCGTGATGCAGCTGGTAGTCGCGGAAGGCCTCGGTCGAACTGACCAGGAGGCCGGAGGCGCCGTCCGGGCGCAGGCGCAGATCCGTTTCGTAAAGCATGCCGGCCGAGGTGAGGGTGCCGAGCCAGGTGTTGATGCGCTGCGCCAGCCGCGCGTAGATTTCCTGTGCGCGCGCGTCTTCATCGTCGTAGAGAAACACCAGGTCGAGGTCGGAGGCGTAGCCGAGCTCCTTGCCGCCGAGTTTGCCGTAACCGATGACGGCGAAGCGCGGCTCGTCGCGGTGACGCGTCTTCAGCCCTGCCCAGCAGCGCTCCAGCGTTTCGGCGAGCAGCGTGTCGGCCAGATACGACAGGTGGTCGGACAGCGCTTCCAGCGTCAGCCGCCCGGCCACGTCCTGCGCCAGCAGGCGCAGCGTCTGCACCCGCTTGAAACGGCGCAGCGCGTCCATCTGCGCTTCGGTGTCGCCGGGGCGGGCGTCGAGCTCGTCGTGCAGCTGGGCGGCGAGCTGTTTCCAGTCGGGCACGCTCATCAAATGTTGCGGTGCGATCAGCTCGTCCAGCAATTGCGGCTGCTGCGTGATCATCTGCGCCGCCCACGGGCTTGCCGCCAGCAGGCGCACCAGTTGCCGCAGCGCCGCCGGGTATTCGGCCATCAGCGCCAGATAGGTGGAACGGCGCGAGATGGCCTGCACCAGCGCGGCGAAGCGCTCCAGCGTGACCATCGGATCGGGCTGGCTGCCGATGACTTCAAGCGCGGGCGGCAACAGCGCGTTGAGCCGCAATTGCGTCGACTCGGCCAGTCGCGCGGCGTGCTGACGCAGTGCGTCGAGCGTGGTCAGCACCCTAACCGGATCGTCGTAGCCGGCGTTTGCCAGCAGCGTGTGGCTGGTGGCATCGTCCGCTGTGCCGCAGCACACGGCGGTGAGCGGGTGGCTGTTCTGGTCGGTTTGCGGCGCGGCGAACATCTGCTCGAAATGGCGCGTGACCTTGTTGCGGTGTCGCTCGAGTGCGGCAAGCAGCGCGTCATGGCCGGAAAAATTCATGGCCTCGGCGAGCATCGCGCGCGATTCGGCATCGTCGGGCAAGAGCTGGGTCTGCGCATCGTCGAGATACTGGATGCGGTGTTCCAGACGACGCAAAAAGTCGTAAGCAGCGGCCAGTTCCTGCTGCGCGTCCGAGGTCATCAGGCCGCTCTTCACCAGTTCGCCCAGCACCGTCAGCGTCGGACGCTGCTGCAGCGAGGTGATCTGGCCGCCGCGGATGAGCTGGAACACCTGCGCGGTGAATTCGATTTCACGGATGCCGCCCGGCCCCAGCTTGACGTTGTGCGCCATCTCGCGGCGCGCCACCTCGCGGCGGATCTGCACGTGCAGGTCGCGGATCGCGGCGAAGGCACCGAAGTCGAGGTATTTGCGGAACACGAAGGGCTGCACGATTGCCATCAGTTCGTCGTGGAAGCTGCCGGTGAGCGGGCGCGCCTTGATCCAGGCATAGCGCTCCCACGGCCGCCCCTGTGCCACCAGGTAGTCCTCCAGCATGGCGAAGCCCATCGCGAACGGCCCCGAGTCGCCCCACGGCCGCAGCCGCAGGTCGACGCGGAAGACGTAGCCGTCGGCGGTGGCCTCGCCCAGCGCGGCGGTCAGCTTGCGGCCCAGCCGGATGAAGAATTCATGGTTGCTGAGGGTGCGGATGGGGGCCGCGGGATTGTCCGCCGAAGTGTCGCCTTCATCCGGGTAGAGATAGATGAGGTCGATGTCGGAAGAGACGTTGAGTTCGCCGCCGCCGAGCTTGCCCATGGCCACGACCACCATCTGCTGCGGCTGGCCGTTCTCGTCGCGCGGTTCGCCGTGGCGGGCGGCGAGCGCGGCGTGGTGGAAGTCGAGCGCAGCGCTGATGCACACCTCGGCCAGGCTGCTCCAGGTGGCGATCACCTCGGCCAGGTCGGCGTCGCCGGCGAGGTCGCGTGCGGTGGTGGCCAGCCACACGCGCTGGCGCAATTGCCGCAAACGCTGGTGCAGCGCGGCCTCATCGCTGCATGGCGGCTCGGCCAGAAAATCCTGCATCGCCGCGCGTCCGAAGGGCTGGCCGAGTTGGCTGGCCAGGATTTCGGCCAGTTGCGGCTGCGCGGCCAGCAGGCGGCTGCCGTAACGGGAACAGCGGGCAACGCGATCGAGTGCTGGAATGCTCATGGCTTGGAATAGGGTGGTTTGAATTAGAATTGGGCGCTTATCAAACACTCTATCAGCGGAGAGACGGTATGGCAGCCATTGAGTCGATTCTGACCGAAACTCGTGTATTCCCGCCTGCGGATGCCTTCGTCAAACAGGCCAATGTGTCCGGCATGGAGGGCTATCAGGCCCTCTGCCGCCAGGCCGAAACCGATTACGAAGGCTTCTGGGCTGACCAGGCGCGGCGGACGATGGACTGGCAAAAGCCGTTCACCCGCACCCTCGACGAATCGAAAGCGCCGTTCTACAAGTGGTTCGACGACGGCAAGCTCAACGTGTCGTACAACTGCCTTGACCGCCACCTGGCGACCAAGGGTGACAAGACCGCACTGATTTTCGAAGCCGATGATGGTGCGGTGACGAAAGTCACCTACAAGGAACTGCATGCGCGTGTCTGCCAGTTCGCCAATGGCCTGAAGTCGCTCGGTGTGGAGCAGGGCGACCGCGTCATCGTCTACATGCCGATGAGCATCGAGGCGGTGGTGGCGATGCAGGCCTGCGCGCGCATCGGCGCCATCCACTCGGTGGTGTTCGGCGGCTTTTCCGCCAAGAGCCTGTTCGAGCGCATCGAGGACGCCCGCGCCAAGCTGATCGTCACCGCCGACGAATCGCTGCGCGGCGGCAAGGCGGTGCCGTTGAAGCGCGCGGTCGACGAGGCGCTGGCGATGGGCGACACCTCCTGCGTCGAGCGTGTGGTGGTGTACCGCCGCTCCGGTGGCGAGGTGAACTGGTCGTCGCGCGACCTGTGGTGGCACGAGCTCACCCAGACCCAGGCCGACACCTGCGAGCCGGTGTGGGTTTCCGCAGAGCACCCGCTGTTCATCCTCTACACCTCGGGCTCGACCGGCAAGCCCAAGGGTGTGCAGCATTCCACCGGCGGCTACCTGCTGGGCGCCATCCTCTCCATGGAGTGGGTGTTCGACGCCAAGCCCGATTCCGACGTCTACTGGTGCACCGCCGACGTCGGCTGGATCACCGGCCACACCTATGTCGCCTACGGCCCGCTGGCGCTGGGGATGACCGAGGTGATCTTCGAGGGCATCCCCACCTACCCGCACGCCGGACGCTTCTGGGAGACCATTGCCAAGCACCAGGTCACCACCTTCTACACCGCGCCGACCGCGATCCGCAGCCTGATCAAGCTCGGCCACGAGTTGCCGGCACAATATGACCTTTCCTCGCTGCGCCTCCTGGGCACGGTGGGCGAGCCGATCAACCCGGAAGCCTGGATGTGGTATCACCAGGTGATCGGTGGCGGCCGCTGTCCCATCGTCGACACCTGGTGGCAGACCGAGACCGGCGCCAACATGATTGCGCCGCTGCCCGGCGCGGTGCCGACCAAGCCCGGTTCCTGCACCCTGCCGCTGCCCGGCATCATGGCCGCGATCACCGACGAGCATGGCCACCCGGTCGAGAAGGGGCAGGGCGGCTATCTGGTGATCCAGCGTCCGTTTCCCTCGCAACTGCGCACGCTGTGGGGTGACCCCGATCGCTTCAGGAAGACCTATTTCCCCGAGGAACTGGGCGGCAAGACCTATCTCGCCGGCGATTCGGCGCACCGTGATCTGGATGGCTACTTCTGGATCATGGGCCGCATCGACGACGTGCTGAACGTGTCCGGGCATCGCCTCGGCACCATGGAAATCGAGTCCGCGCTGGTGTCCAACCCGCGCGTGGCCGAGGCCGCCGTGGTGGGACGACCGCACGACATCAAGGGAGAGGCGGTGGTGGCCTACGTGGTGCTGAAAGGCGCGCGTGCGGTCGGCGAGGAAGCCCGCAAAATCGCCATCGAGCTGCGCGAGTGGGTGGGCAAGGAAATCGGCCCGATCGCCAAGCCCGACGAGATCCGCTTCGGCGACAACCTGCCCAAGACCCGCTCCGGCAAGATCATGCGCCGCCTGCTGCGCGCGATCGCCAAGGGCGAGGAAATCACCCAGGACGTCTCCACCCTGGAAAACCCCGCGATTCTGGAGCAGCTCAAGGAAGCGGTGAAATAAACAGCGCGTTTTTCGGGGGTGGGCCCGCCGGGCCCTGTCTCTTGAATCCAGTCCTATTCGCCTCAATCTACGGGGCGAATTCATTTACTCATCACCCACGAAAGGGAAAACATGTCGCATTACCATGCAGTCGTCTGGCTCGATCACAACGAAGCCCACGTCATGCACATCAGCCCGGCTGACGTTGAAAAATCCATCGTCCAGCCGGCCAACCCGCCGCGTCATCTGCAGCGCAAGCGGGGTTCCGTCAGCGGCAGCCGCCAGCCCGAAGACCAGCATTACTACCACGAGGTGGTGGAAGCCCTCGCCGGTGCGTCGGAAATCCTGATCGTCGGACCCGGCCAGGCCAAGCTCGAGCTGATCAAGCACATTCATTCCCACGACAATGAGGTTTCCAACAAAGTGATCGGCGTGGAAACCGTGGATCATCCGAGCGACGGCCAGCTCGTCTCGTTTGCCCGCAAATATTTCGTGGCCAAGGACAGAATGCTGTCGCAGTAACCGAACTGCCGTAGCGGTCGAAACAATGAGCCCCCGTACAGGGGGCTTTTTGTTGTGTTGATCCAAGTCGTTGAAAAACAAAAAGATTGTTTTTCTGTGAAAAGCGGGACGGGGCTAAAGTCCGTCGAAAACTCGTCGTTACTGTTGATAATCTGTACAAGGGCAAACCCGTCGCGAGGCGGGGACGCAAAGCTTCCGGTCTTCAGCAAGACAGCGGGGCTGCCAAGGAAACCATGCCAAGGCTGGTGCGTCACGTGCCCTGATTCAGGCAATTCATTTGCAATCAGGAGTCTCCATGTCGCACCAATGCCCGTTCCCCGTCCAGTCATCCGACAACCGCTGCGGCTACCGCAGAGGCAGCGCGCCGGGATTCACCTTGGGCCTTGCCCTCGTCGCAGCCTTGTCGGGGTACGCCGGCCTCAGCCATGGTGCGCCGTCTGACATTGCACAGGGGAAAAAACCGTCCGCATTGCCCACGACTGCCCCCGCCCTGGCGCAGCCCTATGTGGGCTGGGCCAAGGGCCGTCTGCTGGTGGCCCCGCGCGCCGGTCTGTCGGCAGCCGAGTTCGACAAGGCAATGAAACCGCACAATGCGCACTCCAAGGCCTATATCAGGCAACTCAATACCCACGTCATTGAGCTGCCAGCCGGCGCCGATGAAGTGGCGACCATGAACGCGCTGCGCAAGAATCGCAAGCTGAAATATGTCGAACTCGACATGGCGGTAGCCCCGGCGGCAACCGTAACCGACCCTTCCTACGGCAGCAGTTGGGCGCTGCCGAAAATCCAGGCGCCCACCGCCTGGGACAGCGCCAATGGCAGCGGCGTCACCATTGCCATCCTCGATACCGGCATCGACAGCGCCCACCCGGATCTCGCACCCAACCTGGTGCCGGGCTGGAACGTGTACGACAACAATTCCAACACTGCCGACGTTCACGGCCACGGCACCTGGGTGGCCGGCGTCGCGGCGATGGCGGCCAACAACGGCAAGGGCAGCGCCGGCGTGGCCTGGGGCTCCAAGATCATGCCGGTGCGCATAGCCGACCCCAATGCCTATGCCTACTGGAGCACGGTGGCGCAGGGGATTTACTGGGCGGCCGATCATGGCGCCAAGGTGGTCAACGTCAGCTACAACGGCGTCTCGGGCAGCTCCACCGTGCAGTCGGCAGCACAATATCTGCGCAGCAAGGGGGGGGTCGTGGTGGTGGCCGCCGGCAACAGTGGCGGGCTCGAAAGCATCGCGGCCAACGATTCGCTGCTGACCGTGTCGGCGACCGACCAGAACGATGCGCGTGCCAGCTTTTCCAGCTATGGCGCCTATGTCGATCTGGCGGCTCCGGGTGTGAGCGTCTACACCACCACCGTGGGCGGTGGTTACTCGAATGCCTCCGGCACCTCGTTTTCCAGCCCGGTGGTTGCGGCAGCCGCAGCACTGGTGCTTTCGGCCAACAGCAAGCTGACCCCGGCCGACGTCGACAAAATCCTGAAAACGACGACCCTCGATCTCGGCGCGGCCGGCTACGACCAGTATTACGGGACGGGCCGGGTCGACGCCGCCAGAGCGGTGGCGGGGGCCAAGACCACGGTGGTCGCGGACACCCAGGCGCCGACTGTCAGCATTGCCTCGCCCACCGGAGGACGTGTATCCGGCGTGGTGGCGGTCGATGTCAATTATTCCGACAACGTCGGCGTGACGCGCGCCGATTTCTACGTCAACGGCCAGTTGGTCGCCAGCGACAGTCTGGCCCCGTTTGCCTTTGCCTGGGACACTACTAGCAAGGCGGATGGCAGCTACACCCTCAGCGTGCAGGCCTTTGACGCGGCGGGTAACCGTGGCACGTCCCCCTCGGTCGCGGTCTCCATCGGCAACGACAGCACCGCCCCGGCGATCAGCAGCTTCAACCTCACCGACGGCATGATGATCTCGCCCACCAAGCAGACGATCAGCGTGAGTGCCACCGACAACCAGGGCATTGCCAAGATCTCGCTGGTGATCGATGGCAGGGAAGTGGCAGTCGCCTACGGCAGCTCGCTCAGCTATAGCTGGAACACGCGCAGGCTGGCGAGGGGGGCGCACACGGTCATCGTGCGCATTGCCGACAACGCCGGCAACGTGACCAGCAAGACGGTGACGGTTTACCGGTAAGCAAAAGCCCCTGCAGGATCCAGGCGCCCTTCGGGGCGCTTTTTTTGTCGGGTTTTTTTACAGATACGACGCGTGTGACGGGGGCGAAGCGTAGAGGCTCGGCTAATTAATTCATGAGATCAATGTGTTGAGAATTCGGCGTTTTTCTGGCATTCAATATGCTACCTAATATATGCATATAAAAATGCTAAGGAGAACTTCATGAAATCGCCCCGCCGCTCCTTTTCCTGTCTTGCCTCCGCTTCCGCACTCGCCCTGATGCTCGGACTGGCGGCCACCTCGGCTCAGGCCGCTGTTCTGGCGGTTGATCTGACGACGGTCAACAGCGGCATGATCAGCGATGGCGCCAACACCGTCACGTTTGTGTTCGACAAGCAGCAGCCCTCCGGTACGGGGGTGCTCGATCCTTTCCTGCGTGTGCAAAACAATGGGACGGAGCAGGGCTACAACACGACTCAGCCCAATGCGGGTGCCCTTCCGTTTGAGGATAAATTCGGCATCTGGACCCATGATGTTCTCTTCAGCTCCCTGCAGATCGTCGATGGGGTCTATAACTTTGTGCTGGACATCGGGGAGCCCGTTAGCGAAAACCAGAATCAAGGACAACAGAGTCTGCTGTCGCTAGACGGTCTGAAACTCTATGTCTCGGCTACGCCAGGCCAGAACAGCAGTTCAGTCGACGGGAGTGGCGACGCGAACGGTATTCTGGGGGCCCTGCTCTGGGACATGGATGCGCTCGCTGACAATTACATCCTGCTCGATGCCAACCGGGACGGCAACCCGGGCAATGGCGTCAGCGACATGTTGATGCAGGTGCCGACGAGCGTCTTTGCCAATGTGGATGGGAACGCAACCCCGTATTTCATCCTGTGGTCGCGCTTTGGTTTGCAGAACGCGGCAAATTCAGGGTCGGAATCCTTCGGCACGTTCGAGGAATGGGCGCATCTCGGTGAGGGTAATGGCGGTGGTGGTGGCGGTGGCAACATCCCCGAACCCGGAGTTTTGCTGTTGATGGGCGCGGGTCTGATCGGCCTCGGTCTGGCGCGTCGTCGCAAGTCGGCCTGATTCCGAGTAGTCCCACAAAAGGCGCCGGTCATCCGGCGCTTTTTTTTATGCCCGCTTCAGCGCGGCAGTGGTGTTGACCAGTTCCAGCACCAGGCCATGCAGCCGCGCCGGCGACTTCAGCGCGCCGGTTTCCTCGTCGAAGGCCTGGTCGGCATGGGGCAGCGAGAACTGGCCGGAGAGCACCAGCACGCCCAGGGTATTCAGGATCTGCCGCAGGTGCGGCAGCATGCGCATGCCGCCGAACTGGCCGGGCGAGGCGGCGATGATGGCAGCGACCTTGTTCTGATACGGCACCAGGCCGGATTCGCCCTGCCATTCGCGCGATATCCAGTCGAGGGTGTTTTTCAGGAGCGGCGGAATCGAGCTGTTGTATTCCGGGCTGGCGATCAGCAAGGCATCGTGCTCCTTGAACAGCGCCTTCAGGCGCAGCGCGTTGTCGGGCAGGCCGTCGCGGTCTTCGAGGTCGCCGTTGTAAAGCGGCAGCGGGTAGTCGGAGAGATCGATCAGGGTGACATCGCCGCCCGCGGCCCGGGTGGCACCCACTGCGGCCTGGATGAGTTTGCGGTTCCAGGAATCGCGGCGAATGCTTCCGGAAAAGGCGAGAATCTTGGGCATGGGCCTTCCTTGCTGAAAAACATGCGATTGTATCGAGGCTTGTACGATGCGGCACCGCGGGCGTGGTTCCTGGCGGCCAAACCCGGCACAATTCGGGCAACGCGTTCAAACGATTCGACATGCAACCGACTTTTGCGGAGGGGCTTGATGTCCACTGGAAATAAGCCGCTCGACCGAATGCGGCTCGACAAGTGGTTGTGGGCGGCCCGATTTTTCAAGACGCGCAGTCTTGCCACCCAGGCCATCGAGCATGGCCAGGTGAAGCTGAACGGAGAACGCATCAAACCTGCGCGCGAAGTGAAACCCGGCGATCGTCTGGATGTCCATATCAATGATTTCGTCTGGACACTCACGGTGCGTGCGCTGTCGATGCAGCGCGGCCCGGCACCGGCCGCGCAAGCGCTGTATGAAGAGGATCCCGCCAGCCATGCGCGTCGCCAGCAGCAGATCAGCGAGCGCAAGCTGGCGAGCAGCCCGGCGGCGGCGATCAAGGGCCGCCCAACCAAACGCGACCGGCGGCAGATTCATCGCTTCACGGGTGAATGAGGCGTCTCAATTTACTGTCAGCCCCCGCAAAGCGCGGACAAACACATAGAATCAC
>JAJYXG010000038.1:4322-7089 GCA_021791095.1 Pseudomonadota bacterium | reverse complement strand
ACCATGCCCACCATTCTGCAGGTCGCGCTCGACACGCCGCTCCACCGGCTGTTCGACTATCGCGTGCCGGATGGCCTCGCGACCGTACCGCCGGGCAGCCTGATCGAGGTTCCCTTTGGCCGCACCCGTCAGGTCGGTGTCGCGCTGGGGCAGCCGGCTGACAGCCCGGTCGGGGCGGACAGGCTGCGTGATGTGATCCGCGTGCTGGACGATCGCCCTGCGCTGTCTCCCGACATCCTTCGCCTGGCGCAGTTTTGCGCCGACTATTACCACTACCCGCTGGGGGCGATCCTGCTCGCCACCCTGCCGCCACGCCTGAGGAACGCCACGCCGTTCGTCGCCGACACCCCCTGGCTTGCGCCGACCGAAGCCGGGCTGGAGGCGGCGCCCCCCGCCCGTGCCAAGGCGCAGCGCGCCCTGCTCGAGGCCTTGCGGGTGGCGCCGCAGATGCGCGACACGGTGCGCGCACAGAAACTGGGCCGCCACGCGGCGGCGCTGGTGGCGGCCGGATGGGCCGCGTGGACGCGCATCCCCCCTCACGCGGCCGATACGCCCCCGACGGCTGACTCACCCCTTGCTACCGCCGAGCAACAGGCCGCACTCGGGTCGCTCATGCCCACGCTCGGGCAGTTCGGCGTCCACCTGATCCACGGCGTCACCGGCAGCGGCAAGACCGAGCTTTATCTGCGCCTGATCGACACCGTGCTCGCGCACGGCAAACAGGCGCTGGTTCTGATCCCCGAAATCGCGCTGACGCCTCAACTGGAACAGCATTTCCGGCGCCGCTTCCCCGGACGCCGCTTCGCCACCCTGCACAGCGGGCTGGCCGAGAAAGACCGCGCCGAAAACTGGCTCGCTGCGCCCGATTGCGACGTGCTGCTCGGCACCCGGCTGTCGGTGTTCGCGCCGTTGCCGCGGCTGGGCCTGATCGTGGTCGACGAGGAGCACGACGCCTCGTTCAAGCAGCAGGACGGGCTGCGCTATTCGGCGCGCGACGTTGCCATCGCGCGCGGCAAGCAGGCCAATGTGCCGGTGGTACTCGGCTCCGCCACCCCCTCGCTGGAAAGTTATGCGCAGGCCCTGAACGGGCGCTACCAGTTGATCGAACTGAAGCAGCGCGCCATCAGCCAGGCGCAGCTGCCAGACATCGAACTGGTCGATCTCAAGCACATTCCGCTCGACAATGGCCTGACCCGCCCCGCCTTGCAAGCACTGAGCGAAACGCTGGCGCGCGGCGAGCAGAGCTTGGTATTCCTCAACCGCCGTGGCTACGCGCCGGCGCTGTACTGCCCGAGCTGCGCCTGGGTGTCGCCCTGCCCGCGCTGCTCGGCACGGCTGGTGCTGCACCGCACATCGCATCGCCTGAAGTGCCACCACTGCGGATTCGAGACGCGCATCCCGCCCGAATGTCCGAGTTGCGGCAACCCCGACTTGAAAGCGCTCGGCCAGGGCACCCAGAGGCTGGAGGAAACGCTCGCCGCCTTCCTGCCCGCCGCGCGCATCCGCCGCATCGACCGCGACACCATGCGCCCGCGCGCCTGGGCCGAACTCGGCGAGGCGGTGCACGGCGGCGCGGTCGACATCCTGGTCGGCACGCAGATGCTGGCCAAGGGCCACGATTTCCCCAACATGACGCTGGCGCTGATCCTCGATACCGACGGCGCACTCTACAGCCCCGACTTTCGCGCCACCGAGCGTCTGTTCGCCCAGCTGATGCAGGTGGCCGGACGCGCCGGACGCGCCGACAAGCCCGGCCGCGTGCTGATCCAGACCGCCTTCCCGGATCATCCGCTGTTCCGTTATCTGCAGCGCCACGACTATGCCGGCTATGCGCGCGAACTCCTGGCCGAGCGCAAACAGCTCGACCTGCCGCCGTTCACCCGCCAGGTGCTGCTGCGCGCCGAGGCGACCACGATGGACGCGGCGCTGGCCTTCCTCAAGCGTGCCGCAGCGCTGGCCCCCGACAACGCGAAGGTCAGCGTGTTCGGCGCCACCCCCGCGCCGATGGCGCGCGTGGCCAATCTTGAACGTGCGCAGTTGCTGATCCAGTCGGCGCAGCGTCAGGCCCTGCAGGCTTTCGTGCGCGAGTGGCGGCCGCAGCTCGACAGCATCAAGCCGCGCATCGCGCGCTGGTCGCTCGACGTCGACCCGCTGGTGTTCTGAACTGGAAATGCGCTGATCGAAAGTTTGCGTTGCGCTGCGACAGTGTTGATGGAAATGACGAAATCTTTCGCAGGCAAGGCGCAAACCGCAGCCAGGTTGAACACCTGGCGAGATTTGCAATGCAGCATGCGGAAGATTCTCGACTTTTCCATTCAGCGCATTTCCAGTTCAGAACACCCGCGTTTTGATGCCCCGCGCGCGGCGCTTATAATCGCCGCACCCCATTCTGAACACTGAGGATGCGCGCATCGTCCCTCCTCTTTGTAACCATGTCCAACACCCATCCGCTCAAAGAACAGCTCGCCCTGCTGATCGGCATCGCCCTCGAAACGGTGGCGCCCGACGCCCCGGTCAGCCTCGAAATCGAACGTCCGAAGAATCCCGATCACGGCGACTTTTCCAGCAACGCCGCGATGCAGCTGGCACGGCCGCTGAAGAAGAATCCGCGCGAACTGGCGCAGTTGATTCTCACCGAGCTGCCGAAATCGCCGCTGATCGCCAAGGCGGAAATCGCCGGCGCCGGCTTCATCAATTTCCATCTCACCCCTGCTGCGTGGCACGGCATCGTGCCGCAAATCCGTTCGGCAGGCGCGCAATTTGGCCG
>JAJYXG010000038.1:0-4222 GCA_021791095.1 Pseudomonadota bacterium | reverse complement strand
AAGTCCGACGGCACCTATACCTATTTCGTGCCGGACGTCGCCTATCACATCGCCAAATGGGAGCGCGGCTTCGAGCGCGCGATCAACATCCAGGGCACCGACCACCACGGCACCATCGCCCGCGTGCGCGCCGGCTTGCAGGCCGTCAACGTCGGCATTCCCGAGGGCTATCCCGACTACCTGCTGCACACGATGGTGCGCGTGATGCGCGGCGGCGAGGAAGTGAAGATCTCCAAGCGTGCCGGCAGCTACGTCACCCTGCGCGACCTCATCGACTGGACCAGCAAGGACGCGGTGCGCTTCTTCCTGCTTTCCCGCAAGGCCGACACCGAATACATCTTCGACGTCGACCTGGCGATCGCCAGGAACACCGACAACCCGGTGTACTACGTGCAGTACGCGCACGCCCGCATCTGTCGCGTGTTCGAGGAATGGGGGGAAATGGCCGACGCGCTCGACGGCGCCGACCTCGCGCCGCTGACCGCGTCGCACGAGCTTGATCTGATACAGCGCCTGGCGGAATATCCCGAAACCGTCGCCACCGCCGCACGCGAGTTGGCGCCGCACCTGCTGGTGCATTACCTGCAGATGCTGGCGGGCGATTTCCACGCCTGGTACAACGCCGAAAAGTTTCTGGTCGAGGATGCGGCGACAAAACTCGCGCGCTTGTCGCTGGCCGACGCCACCCGTATTGCAATCGTCAACGGGCTGGCCTTGCTCGGCGTATCGGCCCCGGAGAAAATGTAGACATGGCCAAACCTTCATCCCGCAACAGCGGCCGCTCGAGCGGCAGTTCCATCTTCACCGGCGTGCTGATCGGTCTCATCGTCGGCGCGATCCTCGCGGTGGGCGTGGCACTGTGGGTCACCGGCAGCAATCCGTTCAAGTCTGCCGCGCCGGCGGCGACGTCCGGCCCGACGGCGCCCGCTGCGGCCGAGCCCGAGGCGGCACCCAGTTTCGATTTCTACAAGGTCCTGCCGGGCGATGCCCACGGCGAGTTGCCGTCGTCCGCCGCGCCCGCAACGCCCACAACGCGCTATTTCCTGCAGGCCGGCGCGTTCCAGAATGCGGACGACGCCGACAACCTGAAGGCACAACTGGCGATGCTGGGCGTAGAAGCCGTCATTCAGACCGGTGAGGTGGCCGACAAGGGCGTGCTCCATCGCGTGCGCGTCGGTCCCTTTCAGGCCATGGACGAGGTCAATCGCACCCGCAGCCTGCTGACGCAGAACAATATCCCGGCCACGCTGGTCAAAGAAGTTCCCACCCAACAGGAGACGCCTTGATGTTCACTCGCACTTTGGCCTTTGTTGCCGCCGCCGTATTTTCCCTGTCTGCCCTGGCCGCCGGCCCGGAGGCCTTCGAGGGGCACGATTACACCCGACTGAAGAACGCGCAGCCGGTCACTACCGGCAACAAGATCGAAGTGCTGGAGTTCTTCTGGTATCGCTGCCCGCACTGCTTTCAACTCGAGCCCGGCCTCAATACCTGGCTGAAAGCCCTGCCGAAGGACGCCCAGGTGCGCCGCGTGCCGGCCGTGTTCCGCGACGACTGGATGCCCGGCGCCAAAATCTATTACACGCTGGAGCAGATGAATCTCCTAGGGAAGCTGCATCACAAGGTGTTCGATGCCTATCACCTGGAGAACATCAACCTCAACGACCCGGCCGTGCTGGGTGGCTGGATCGCCAAGCAGGGGGCGGACCGCAAGAAATTCGAGGGCATCTACAACTCGTTCTCGACGCAGTCGAAGGCCACCCAGGGCGCGCGCCTCGCCACCACCTATGGCATCACCGGCGTGCCCGCCTTCATCATCGACGGCAAATATTCCACCTCGGTATCGATGACCGGCGGCGAGGCGCGCCTGTTCGAAGTGCTCGACCAGCTGATCGTCAAGGCACGCGCCGAGCGCGGTAGCAAGAAACCCGCGAAGTAACGCTGTTGCCGACCGCCCCGCTCAAGGTCTTTATCACTGGCGCGAGTTCCGGGCTCGGCGCGGCGCTGGCGCGGCACTACGGTGGGTTGGGTGCACGGCTTGGGCTGGCCGGTCGCCGGCTCGACGGCCTGCAGGACACCGCCGTCGGACTGGATGCGCGGCTGTATCAGGCCGACGTGCGCGACGCCGCAGCCATGCAGTCCGCGGCCGACGCGTTTTTGAGCGAGGTCGGCCCGCCCGACATCGTCATCGCGGCTGCGGGCATCAGCGTCGGTACGCTCACCGAAGCCTCGGAGGACGCAACGGTGTTCCGTGCCGTGATGGACGCCAATGTGCTGGGGCTGGTGCATACCTTTCAGCCCTTCATTGCGCCCATGCAAGCAAACGGCGGCGTGCTGTGCGGCATTTCCAGCGTGGCCGGGGTGCGCGGGCTGCCGGGCGGCGGCGCATATTCTGCTTCGAAGGCGGCGGCCACGGTCTATCTCGAGGCCTTGCGGCTGGAACTGAAAGCGCGCGGCATCCATGTTGTCACGGTGGCGCCTGGCTACATCGACACGCCGATGACGCAGGTCAATCCGTATGCCATGCCGTTCAAGATGACGGCGCCAACCGCGGCCGCCAATGTGGCGCGCTGCATTGAAAGGCGGCGCGCCTATACGGTCATACCCTGGCAGATGTCCGTGGCGGCGCGCATGCTGAAATGGCTGCCCATTCCGGTCTATGATTCGTTATTCGAGAAAGCGCCGCGCAAGCCACGCGGCCTGCCAACTTAATCAGCCTTAAAAAATTCAGCGGAGAAGCAATGCCAAGCCCCTTGAACATCATCCTGATTGACGATCACCCCCTGCTGCGCATGGGCGTGGCAGGCTACATCCAGCAGGAGCCGGATCTCACACTCGTCGCGCAGCTGGCCAATGCTGCCGAACTGCGTGCCTGGCTGGCAGCGGGCAACCGCGCCGATGCCGCCCTGCTTGACCGCTCGCTGCCCGATGCGGATGGACTGGACCTCGTTTCCGACCTGCGCGACCTCGGCATCAAGGTCATCATGCTCACCATTGCCGACTCCGACGAGGAAATCTCCGAAGCGATCTCGTCCGGCGTCGACGGCTACGTCATCAAATCCAGCGACCCCGACCAGGTGCTGTCCGCGATCCGCAGCGTGTGCGACGGCCAGAGCAGCTTCCCGCTCAACATCATGCAGAAGATGGCGCGCGGCGAACTCAGCAACAGCGCGCTGTCCGCGCTGACCGCGCGCGAGATGGAAATCGTCGACCATGTGAAGGAAGGCCTGTCGAACAAGGCCATCGCCTACAAGATGACCCTGTCGGAAAACACCGTGCGCAACCACCTGCGCAACATCATGGAAAAGCTCGGACTCAGAAACCGCGTCCAGGTCGCCACCCTGGCACTGAAGGAAGACCACAAGCGGCATTGATTTGCTCAGCTTGCCCAAAAAAAGCGCGGCCATGAGCCGGTTTTTTTGGGCCGCCTGCTTACTCCACCGTCACCGATTTCGCCAGATTGCGCGGCTTGTCGACGTCGGTGCCCTTTTGCAGGGCAGCATGATAGGACAGCATCTGCAGCGTCACGGTATGCAGGATCGGTGACAGCGCGCCATTGCTGCCGCCGGGCAGCCTGATCACGTGGACGAACGCCGATTCCTCGATGTGCACGTCGCCGTCGGCAAACACGTACAGTTCGCCGCCGCGCGCGCGCACTTCCTGCATGTTCGATTTCAGTTTTTCGATCAGCTGGTCATTCGGGGCGATGGTGATGACGGGCATGTCCTCGTCCACCAGCGCGAGCGGACCGTGCTTGAGCTCGCCCGCCGGGTAGGCCTCGGCGTGGATGTAGGAAATTTCCTTCAGCTTCAGCGCGCCCTCGAGCGCGATCGGGTAGTGCACGCCGCGGCCGAGGAACAGCGCATGGTGCTTGTTGGCGAAGCGTTGCGACCAGGCTTCGACCTGCGGCTCCAGCGCCAGCACCTGCTGCGTCTTGTTCGGCAAGCTGCGCAGTTCGGCCAGGTACGCGGATTCCTGTTGCGCGGTGAGCCGCCCGCGCAGCTTGGCCAGCACCAGCGTCAGCAGGAACAGACCGGCAAGCTGCGTAGTGAAGGCCTTGGTCGAGGCGACGCCGATTTCCGGCCCGGCGCGGGTCAGGAACTTGAGGCGCGAGGCACGCGTGAGCGCCGACTCCGGCACGTTGCAGATGGTCAGCGTCTTGTCCTGGCCCAAAGCCTTGGCATGGTTCAGCGCGGCCAAGGTGTCGGCGGTTTCGCCTGACTGC
>JAJYXG010000118.1:0-7098 GCA_021791095.1 Pseudomonadota bacterium | reverse complement strand
ACATGATGTTCTCGGCCACCTTCCCGGAAGAAATCCGCAAGCTCGCCGACAGCATTCTCAACAACCCGACCTTCATCGAGGTGGCGCGCAACACCACCGCAGTGACGGTGACCCAGGTGGTGCATCCGGTGCACCATGAGCGCAAGCGCCAGCTGCTCGCGCACCTGATCAAGAGCCGCGACCTGCGCCAGGTGCTGGTGTTCACCGGGACGAAACTGGGTTGCAACCGCCTCGCCAACGAGCTCAACAAGGTCGGCATCCATGCCGACGCGATCCACGGCGACAAGACCCAGCAGGAGCGCATCAAGGCGCTCGACGCCTTCAAGGCCGGCACCATCCGCGTGCTGGTCGCCACCGACGTCGCCGCGCGCGGCATCGACATCGAGGCGCTGCCCTTCGTGGTCAACTACGACCTGCCGCACAACGCCGAGGACTACGTGCACCGCATCGGCCGCACCGGCCGCGCCGGTGCACTGGGCGAGGCGATCTCGCTGGTGAGCGAATCGGAAACGCGCTACCTCAAGGACATCGAAAAGCTGATCGGCAGCCCCTTCGAACCGGTGATCGTTCCAGGCTTCGAACCGGGCGCGGCCGATGTGCCGGCCTACCAGTCGCGCCCGCCGCGATCCGATCGTCACGCGGAGCGTCCGGCTGAGCGCGGCGCGCCGCGCCCCAAACCAGCGGCATCGCGCGATGTGCTGTTCGACGCCCCCTATGTGCCGAGCGAGGCGCCACGCGCCGACACTGCGCCTGCACTGGTGCGTCCGCAGTCCAAAAAACCGGTGGCGGCGCTGTTCCGCAGCCCGGTCAAAACCGATTCTTCCGGCCAGTGAGCTGGGAAATCCTTCTGCTGGGGCTGTTCGGTGCAGTCGGGTGGTACTGGTACGCCGGCATGCAGGTGCGTGAACAGGCTGTAGCCGTCGGCCGCCGTGCCTGTGCTGATGCCGGCCTGCAGTTCCTGGACGAGAGCGTCGCCCTGAGCCGGACCCGTTTTGCACGCAACAGCGAAGGCCAACTGCAGTTCCAGCGCGATTACCGCTTCGAATTTTCCGATACCGGCGACAACCGCCGTCCCGGCGTGATCCGCATGCTGGGGGACCGTGTCGAGTGGGTGAGCCTCGACGGCGAATGGCAGCCGGGCAGGACGGCCAGCGTCACTCGCCTGGTGGACTGAAGTCTGACTGCGGCCGCGTGCAGCGGCCGCCTTGGTGTTTACTCCTGCTCGATTTCCAGTATCGCCAGGCTGATCTGCGGGCCGAGGTTGGTCTCCCACTCAGCCCAGTTCCTGTAGGCCTTGAGCTTGTCGATCAGCACCGGCTTCATCTCGAAATCACTTTTGCCGTCGCCGTACATGCGACGCACTTCGGAGATCAGCGTGTCGAAATAGGCCTTGTGTTCCTCCACGAACTTGCGGTCGCCGGTCTTGCCGTGGCCGGGCACGTAGATTTTTGAGTTAAGGGCGAGCGCACGCTCGGTGGCCTTCATCACGCCTTTGAACGTGCCATCGCGCAGGTTCATCACCTGGCGGTTCAGCACGTTGTCGCCGGTGAAGAGGATGCGGTCCTCCACCATCTCGATCATCAGGTCCGTCTTGCTGTGCGCGTCGGAGGAGGAATGGATGCGGAAGGTCTTGCCGCCGATCTTGAATTCCTGGCCGTCGGCCGCTTCGACCGTGGGGATCTCGGCGCGGGTGCCGTCGGTGTAGCCGCGGGTCATGTCCGACATCAGTTTGATCCAGAAGGCATCGGCGCCGTTTTTGGCCTGTTTGATCATGTCGGGGTGGCCGATGATCGCGGCTTTGGGCCACACTTCCAGCACCGCCTGGTTGCCCAGCCAGTGGTCGCCATGCACGTGGGTGTTGAAGACGTGGGTGACCGGCTTCTTGGTCGTCTTCCTGAGTTGCGCCATCACCATGCGACCCGCCTGCACGCTGGAACCCGGATCGATCACCACGACGCCATCGGCGGTGATGATCCACGCCGGATTGTTCATGAAGCTCTGGTTTTCCACCGACGGCACGCCTTGCGGGCCGTGGATGACGTAGGTACTGGCGTGGACCTTTTGCGCCGGGTAGGCGCGGACGACGTCCTTGGGTCCGGCCAGCACCGGGGTGCAGAAGGTCAGGGCGGCAAGCAGGGGGATGATGCGCATAGGGGACTCTCCGTTCAGATCAGAAGGGCAAGCCTGCACAGGCCTGTTGGCGGGATGGGCGGCCGCATGAACACTACCACCACTTCTCGAAAATGATGCGGTTCATCGGCACGCCGAGGCCGTGCAGCAGGCTGCTCATGTCCTCGACCATGCCCTTGGGCCCGCACAGGTAGTACAGCGTGTCGTCCGGCACGTCGAGCGCGTGCAGCTTGACCGGATCGATGCGGCCGGTGAGTCCGTGCCAGTCGGGGTCAGGCTGGGTGACGGTGATGCTGACGTGCAGGTTATCGTGCGCATGGACCGCGGCGTCGAGTTCCTCGCGAAACAGGATTTCGCGGCTGTCCGACACGCTGTAGACCAGGTGGGTCTGCGTCGGCAGCCCGGCGTCGCGAACATGGCGGAAGATGGACAACAGCGGGGTGATGCCGACGCCGCCGCCGATCAGCACCACGTTGTCGCTCATTTCCGGCAGATAGACGAACGGCCCCTGACCCTGGCTCACGCGCACGCGATTGCCGACGGCTGCACGCTCGTGCACCCAGCGTGCCACCGGATGTCGCGAACTGGCCTTGATCGCCAGTTCGATCTCGCCCAGATGAACGGGCGAGGTGGTGATGGAATAACCGGCGGTGTGTGTCGCGCCGTCAACCTCGATGCTGAGGTCCACCCATTGCCCCGGCAGAAAGCGGAAAGCAGGGTCGGCAATGGCAAGACGCAGAACGTGAATGCTGGGTGTGGCGGAGGTGATCGCCGTGATTCGAGCGTCAAAAATATGCAAGGCTCAGTCCTGTTTTTTCTGAAAGCTGAGTGAGGCCGAGTTGATGCAGTAGCGCATTCCGGTAGGAGCGGGACCGTCGGGGAAGACATGACCCAGATGCGAGCCGCAGCGGTGGCACACTGCTTCGACGCGCACCATGCCGTGGCTGATGTCGGTCTTTTCCGCTACCGCGTCGGCGCTCAGCGCCTGATAGAAGCTCGGCCAGCCAGTGCCGGAATCGAATTTGGCGGCCGATGAAAACAGCGACTCGCCGCAGGCCGCGCAGCGGTATTCTCCGGTTTCGTGGTTGTCCCAGTATGCCCCGGTGAACGCGCGCTCGGTGCCGTGCTCGCGCAGGATGCGGTATTGCTCGGGGCTCAGTACAGCGCGCCATTCGGCGTCAGTTTTGGGTGTATCTGAAGTCATGGCGGTTCTCCTGATGGGTCCGAAGTTTACTCGCAGCCGGGCCGGGCGGCCTGCATTGCCCTTGCGAGATCAGGGTTGTTCACAATACGGTTGACAGTGTCATCACAGCCGGTTTATTCTTCGTTCAGGTATTAGACTTAGTCTAAAAACCGGATTTCATCCACCTGCCAGCCTGCTATAAACAAGGGGCGGGACAAGACGGGGTGTGATGGATTATCAGTGCTGCAAAGCATGTCTATGTCAATCAAGGAGATCAGGTTATGCAACTCAAGGGCTCGAAAACCGAAGACCATCTGAAAGCCGCCTTCGCCGGCGAATCGCAGGCCAACCGCCGTTACCTCTACTTCGCAGCCAAGGCTGACGTGGAAGGCTACAACGACGTTGCAGCCGTGTTCCGCTCTACCGCCGAAGGCGAAACCGGCCACGCGCACGGCCACCTGGAATACCTGGAAAAGTGCGGCGACCCCGCCACCGGCATGGCCTTCGGCCCCACCGCCGACAACCTGAAGACCGCGATCGCGGGCGAAACCCACGAGTACACCGACATGTACCCGGGCATGGCCAAGGATGCGCGTTCCGAAGGTTTCGACGAAATCGCCGACTGGTTCGAAACCCTGGCCAAGGCCGAGCGCTCGCACGCCAACAAGTTCCAGAAGACTCTGGACACCCTGGGCGCGTAATTCTGCCCAGATAAAAAGCGGGTCGGGTACGGCCCGCTTTTTTTGGCCCTGATTTTAAAAAAAACAATGGAGTTCGCATGAGCACACGTGAAGGCAGCCTCGAAGCCCCCACCCGTCATCCGCTCGACTGGAAAAACCCGGATTTCTACAACGAAGACAAGCTCATGCACGAGCTTGAGCGCGTCTACGACATTTGCCACGGCTGCCGCCGCTGCGTGTCGCTGTGCACCGCGTTCCCGACCCTGTTCGACCTGATCGACGAGTCTTCGACGATGGAAGTGGACGGCGTGGCCAAGCCCGACTACTGGAAGGTGGTCGACGAGTGCTATCTGTGCGATCTCTGCTACATGACCAAATGCCCCTACGTGCCGCCGCATCCGTGGAACCTCGACTTCCCGCACACCATGCTGCGCGCCAAGGCGATCAAATTCCAGAAGGGCGGGACGACGTTCCGCGACAAGCTCTTGTCCAGCACCGACGCGATGGGCAAGCTCGCCTCGATTCCGGTGGTCGTGCAGGCGGTCAACGCCAGCCTGAAGAACAAGCCCATCCGCAAGATGGTCGACAGCGTGCTCAAGATCCACCCCGATCGCAAGCTGCCCGAATACGACAGCGCAAAATTCCGCTCCACCGCGAAGCCGCGCGGCGATTTCGCCGTGAAGGCCGGCGAGAAAACGCCCGGCAAGGTGGCGATCTATGCCACCTGCTATGTGAACTACAACGAGCCCGGCATCGGACACGACCTGCTGAAGCTGCTGGCGCACAACGAAATCCCCGCCGTGCTGGTGGAAAAGGAAGCCTGCTGCGGCATGCCCAAGCTGGAGCTGGGCGACCTCGACGCCGTGGCCAGGCTCAAGGAAACCAACATCCCGCACTTGGCGAAAATGGCGCGCGAAGGCTACGCTATCCTTACTGCGGTGCCCTCGTGCACGCTGATGTACAAGCAGGAACTGCCGCTGATGTTCCCCGCCGACGCCGACGTTCAGGCGGTGAAGGAGGCGATGTGGGATCCGTTCGAGTACCTGATGGCGCGCAACAACGACGGCCTCTTGAAAACGGATTTCAAGTCCCCGCTCGGCAAGGTGGCCTACCATGTGCCGTGCCACCAGCGGGTGCAGAACATCGGCAACAAGACGCGCGATGCGCTGCAGCTGGCTGGTGCCACGGTGACCATGGTCGAGCGCTGCTCGGGCCACGACGGCACCTGGGGCGTGAAGAGCGAATACTTCGACAAGTCGATGAAGATCGGCAAGCCGGTGTTCCGCCAGATGGCCGAGCCTGCGCCCGATTACGTGAGCTCCGACTGCGCGATTGCCGCGCGTCATATCCTGCAGGGCATGGGCGAGTCCGCCACTGCGCAGAAGCAGCACCCGATCACGCTGCTGCGCATCGCCTATGGTCTTGAATGAACTTAGGGCGTGTTAACAGTAATTTCACGCACGCGAAATTATTGTTAACACGCCCTAACAAGGAGAAAAACATGCCGCACATTACCCGTGACAGCCTGATGAGCCTGGAAAGCTACGCCAAGGTTCGCCCGACCATGCGCGCCGAGATCATGGCGCACAAGAAAAACCGCATGGTCGAACTGGGCGACCATGTCACGCTGATCTTCGAAGACGAAAAAACCATGCGTTACCAGATCCAGGAAATGCTGCGCGCCGAGCGCACGTTCGAGGAAGCCGGCATCCAGGACGAGCTCGATGCCTACAACCCGCTGGTTCCGGATGGCAGCAACTGGAAGGCCACTATGATGATCCAGTATTCCGACCCGGACGAGCGCAAGGTCGCGCTGGCCAAATTGAAGGGGATCGAGGACCGCGTGTGGGTGCAGGTGGCCGACCAGCCGAAAGTGTTCGCCATCGCCGACGAGGACCTGGAGCGCGAAAACGAGGAAAAAACCTCGTCGGTGCACTTCCTGCGTTTCGAGCTCGATCCCACTTCGATCGCAGCGGCCAAATCCGGCGCGGCGATCCGTATGGGCATCGATCTCGATGCCTACAAGGTGGAATCGATGACGCTGGCGGAGAACACCCGCGCAGCACTGGTGGTGGATTTGGCCTAAAGTCATATCAGGCGGCAAAACGGCGACAATAAAGCGCTGCCTTTCCTTGAGGAGGGTGTGATGCTGGATCAAATGCTGGTCAATCAGGTGCGGCGGCGGGTAGAAGCGTCCGGCCTGCCGTTTGTTGTCGAATTGTGGAATGGCGAGCAGGTCGGCGCCGCTGACGATGCGGCGGTGCGGGTACGCGTGCACCAGGCGGCCAGCTTGAAGGCCATGGCCGACCCCAGCCTGGGCACGCTGGCGCGCGCCTATGTCGAGGGCCATCTCGATCTGGAAGGGGATGTCCGTGACATCCTCGCGCTCGGCGACCGCCTGTGCAACGCGGGCGACTGCAAGCCGAAAACCGGCTCGGAAGCCTGGAAGTGGTGGCGCCACACGCGCAGCAAGGACCGCAAGAACATCCAGTACCACTACGACGTGTCCAACGATTTCTACGGCCTGTGGCTGGACAAGCGGCGGGTGTATTCCTGCGCCTATTTCAAGAGCCCGGACATGAGCTTGGACGACGCGCAGGAAGCCAAGCTCGACCACATCTGCCGCAAGCTCGCCCTCCAGCCCGACGAACTGTTTCTCGACATCGGCTGCGGCTGGGGCGGCCTGATCCTGCACGCAGCGGAGCGCTACGGTGTGCGTGCGGTCGGCATCACCCTGTCGGATGACCAGCATGCCTATGTCAGCGAGCAAATCCGGGCGCGTGGCCTGGAAGGCCGGGTCGAGGTGCGCAGGATGGATTACCGCGATGTGCCCGAGCTCGGCAGCTACGACAAGATCGCCAGCGTCGGCATGTTCGAGCACGTCGGTCGCCTCAATCTCGCCACCTATTTCGACAAGATCAACGCGCTCTTGAAGCCGGGCGGGCTGGTGCTCAACCACGGCATCACCACGTGCGAGCCGGAGGCCAGCGGCCTCGGCAGCGGCATCTCCGAATTCATCGAGGACTATGTGTTCCCGGGCGGCGAACTGGTGCACGCTTCCGAGGTGCTGCGCGCTGCCGCAGGCAGCAGGCTCGAATGCCTCGA
>JAJYXG010000081.1:0-7136 GCA_021791095.1 Pseudomonadota bacterium | reverse complement strand
CCCTGCGCACCGTCATCAACAACAACCTGGACGACATGCACCGTCCGTCCCTGCCCTACAAATTCAAGTTCAAGTTCTCCGGCTGCCCGAACGACTGCGTCAACGCCATCCAGCGTTCCGACATGGCCACTATCGGCACCTGGCGCGACAACATCCGCGTCAACGAGGCGCAGGTGCAGGACTACTTCAAGGTGCACGGCATGCACGACCTCTACAACGACGTGGTCGGCCGCTGTCCGACCAAGGCCATCACGGTGGTACCGTCCGGCGAGGTTCAGGCCGGGCCGTATGCCTCGATCGCCCACCTGGGCGACGGCAATGCCCTGTGCATCGACAACAAGAACTGCGTGCGCTGCATGCATTGCCTCAATGTCATCCCCGGCGGCCTCTTGCCCGGCAAAGACAAGGGCGTGACCATCCTGGTCGGCGGCAAGGGCGTGCTGAAGATCGGTGCCACCCTGGGCACGGTGATCATCCCGTTCATGAAGCTGGAAACCGACGAGGACTTCGAGAAGCTGAACGAGCTGGCGCGCAACGTCCTCGACTTCTTCGCCGAAAACGCGCTCGACCACGAACGCACCGGCGAGATGATCGAGCGCATCGGGCTGGCCAACTTCCTGGAAGGCATGGACATCCCGATCGATCCCAACATGGTCCGCGAGCCGCGCTCCAACCCCTACTTCCGTTCCGACGACTGGGACGAACAGGTCGCCAAGTGGGTTGAGTACAAGCAGCAGAAAGCGGCCTGAAACCACACCCCATGGCGCCTGTCACCCGTTGAAATTTTGGTGCCAAACGCATATTCAGTTCGTAGGCGTTGTGCCTACCCTTGTAAGGAGAGTCAACATGGCAAATCTTGCTCGCTTCGATCCATTCGGTACTTTGACGCGTGTGGATCCCTTCGAAAACGTAATGCGCGACCTGATGCCGACAATGTTTCGGTCCATGGTGCGGCCTGCAGACGAACCGTCCATCGCATTGGACGTTCAGGAGATGGATAACGCCTATCTGGTGACGGCGGAACTCCCGGGCGTGAAAAAGGAGGATATCGACATCAGCATCACAGGGAATCAGGTCACCATCAATGCTGAAGCCAAGCGGGAAAAAATAGCCGCCGAAGCCAGAGAATGGTGGAGTGAACGCTGCTACGGCAAGTTCAGCCGCACCATCCAGTTGCCGCTGGAAATCGAGGAGCAGACAGCAGAAGCCACGTATGCCGATGGCCTGCTGCACCTGACACTGCCCAAGAAAGCCTCCAGCATGGCTAAAAAGCTGGAGATTCACTAAGCGCAATCGCGGCGGCGTAAAGGCGGGTTCGTTCCCTGCAGGAGAACGCTTCCGCGTTTGCCTGTCTCGCCATGGATTTCGATGGATGCGGGAATGAAGTAAGCCAGCAGTTCGGCGTTGGTGCGCAGGTGCCCGGTGATCTGGCAGACGGAAAGCTCGGATTCGTCTGCCACAAAAGCCAGTGGCAGCAGCAACTGGTCGGCGAGCCAGGCATCGATGGCTCCCCCCGAGGCTATGTTTGTCCGCAGTTCCGCGACGGCTTCGTCCGCCACCTTCTCGGCAGGCTTGTGCAGCGCGCCCAGCGCAAAGGCGCAGCAGCGGCTGTGCTCGAACTCCGCCTGCAGCACGATGAAGGTTCCGGGCGAAGCGGACGGGACCTCCGCCACGTCGATTTCCAGCGGCACGGCCAGATCCTGCAGCTGTGCAACCGCCTGCCTGCGTTGCCGCTCGGCAATCGAGCGGTCGAGCCGGCCGACGGCAGACAGGCCGCGGATGCGCAGCAGCCGGCCACGCTCGGTGATGCGCAATGCAGACAGATGCCGGCTTGGCTGGATGTATGCATGCATGATGCCGCCGCCGGGTGGATAAAATCCCGCACGCTCGAGGCTGCACTCCACGCAGTATCCGATCTGATTCAGGTAGGGCAGCCATTGCCAGGCCAGGTAGTGATAACAGGGACTCCACGGCACGTGGGTGCCGCCGGTGAAACGCAGCCGTGAGGGGGTGTCAGCGTAGCTGAGCGGCAGGTAGACCGTTTGCAGCAGCAGGCTGACCGAGCCTGCGGTCCCGATGTCGAAGGCATAGTCCCCGCCCTGCAGGCCGGTGGGTTCGAAGCGCAGGGTCTGCGAGCCCAGGCTTGCGCCTTCGATGCGGGCCGCGCTGATCGACGCGGCTGCTTCGACCGCTTTCAGGTGCTGGGGCTTGAGGCCGGGCTGGGGACGCCGGGCGCGGATGTTGGTCAGCCGCATGGGCTTGCCCGTGATCACCGACAGGGCAAGCGCGCTGCGCAGAACCTGGCCGCCGCCTTCGCCGAAAGATGCGTCGATTTCTATCATCGTCATCCCATTCTGGCTCAATCAGCCGAAAACGTCGGCGCTTTCCAGCGTCGATCGGCATCAGGGCCATTGCGGCCTGCCGCGCACCCCCTATGCTTGATAGTCAAGGGGCGAACGCATTCGCCACACACCATGCCCGTCCACAACGCTGACATCGCCGCCTTCTTCGACGAAATTGCCGACCGCCTGGAAATCCAGGGCGCCAACCCGTTCCGCATCCGCGCCTACCGCAACGCCGCGCGCACGCTCGGCGAACTGCCGCAAGAGGCGCGCACGCTGCTCGAAAAAGGCGAGGACCTGACCCGACTGCCCGGCATCGGCGACGATCTCGCCGCCAAGGTCCGCGAGATCGTCGACACCGGCCGCTGCAGCCTGCTGGAGCGTCTGCGGCGCGAGTTGCCGCCCGCTGTCACCGAGCTGCTGCAGATCCCCGGCCTGGGGCCGAAGCGGGTCAAGGCGCTGTATCACGACCTCGAGGTGCAGACCGTCGAGCAGCTGTACCGGGCGGCGCGCGACGGTCGCATCCGCGCCCTGCCCGGCTTCGGCGAAAAAACCGAGCTCAACATCCTGCAGGCGGTGGAAGCGCATGCCAGCCAGACGCGCCGCTTCAAGCTGGTGGTGGCGGCGCAGTATGCCGACACGCTCAGCGCGTTTCTGCAGGCCATATCAGGCGTCGACCAGGTGACGGTGGCCGGCAGCTTTCGCCGGATGCGCGAGACGGTGGGCGATCTCGACATCCTGGTCACCGCCGCGGCCGGCAGTCCGGTGATCCAGCGCTTCGCTGGCTACGACGAGGTGGCCGAGGTGCTGTCGGCGGGGACCACGCGTGCCAGCGTCGTCCTCAAAAGCGGCCTGCAGGTCGACCTGCGGGTGGTGGAACGACGGTCCTACGGCGCGGCGCTGTGCTATTTCACCGGCTCCAAGGCACACAACATCGCGATCCGCCGCATCGCGCAGAAGCTTGGCCTCAAGGTCAACGAATACGGCGTGTTCCGCGGCGAAGAACGCGTCGCCGGCGAGGACGAGGCCTCGGTCTACCGGAGTGTCGGCCTGCCCTTCATTCCTCCGGAACTGCGCGAGGACCGCGGCGAGATCGAGGCGGCGCACGCCGGCCGCCTGCCCCGCCTGGTGGAATTTTCCGACCTGCGCGGCGACCTGCATGCCCATACCAAGGCAACTGACGGGCACGACAGTCTGCGCGAGATGGCGTTGGCAGCACAAGCGCTGGGACTGGCGTATCTCGCCATCACCGAACATTCGCGCCACCTCACGGTGGCGCATGGCCTCGATTCGCTTCGACTGGCACGCCAGTGCGAGGAAATCGACCGTCTCAACGCGGATCTCGACGGCATCACGCTGCTGAAGGGCATCGAGGTGGACATCCTGGAAGACGGCAGTCTCGACCTGCCGGACGAGGTGCTGGGCCGGCTCGACCTGGTGGTGGGCGCGGTGCACAGCCAGTTCCATCTGTCGCGCGCGAAGCAGACCGAACGCATCCTGCGTGCGATGGATCATCCCCACTTCACGATGCTGGCGCACCCCAGCGGGCGGCTGATCGACAAGCGCGACCCCTACGATGTCGACATGCTGCGCATCATTCGCCATGCGAAGGCGCGCGGCTGCTTTCTCGAACTCAACGCCCATCCCGAGCGCCTGGACCTGCTGGACAGCCAGTGCCAGGTGGCGAAGGAGGAAGGCGTACTGGTCAGCATCAATTCCGACGCGCACAGCCGCTTCGACTTTTCCAATCTTCGCTACGGCGTCGGTCAGGCCCGGCGCGGCTGGCTGGAAAAGGACGATGTGCTCAATACGCGGTCACTGTCAGCGCTGCGGCGCCTGCTCAAGCGCACCATGTGAAGTCCGACCGACGGGCAGAACCTGGCGCCACCGGAAACCTTGTTCGGACTGAAAAGTCTCCTACAGTGGGTAAGGCTGAGGGCGGGCTGCATCCATCGCGGCTCACCATGCCCCTTTGGGCAATCGATCACACAGGAGACCCTCATGAAATCAGGAACCAGCAAAACCAACTCACGACTTGCCGCCCTGCTGCTGGGCGCTGCGATGTTGCCTGCCTACGCTGTCGATCATAAAGAGATGGCTGAATCGGGCCAGTCCTTCAAGGACCATGACCGCAACAAGGATGGCTACCTTTCTCTCGAGGAGTTCAAGGCCAAAGGCAAGGACGATCTGGCCTTCAAGGCGGCTGACATCGATGGTGATGAACGGCTGGACCGCAGCGAATTCGACAAATACCGCGCCAGAAAAGCGAACGATCAATCGAAGCCGGCCAAGCCCCCAGCGGGGAACTAGGCCGAGGCCCGCCGGAGAGGCAGTAGGCAAGCCGGCGGATCCGACGTCACGAAAGGAGAATGCATGATGGCTACCCATGATCCCAAACGCCGGGCGGTGCTGCGCGCCGCCCTCACGGCAGGCTGCATGCTGTGCCTGCCGGCAGTGGGCCGCGCCCAGAGCGGCAAGGTGAGCAAGGCACAGGCCAAGTATCAGGACACGCCCAAGGGCAACCAGAATTGTGGCAAATGCCTGCACTTCGTCGCCACCGACAGCACCTGCAAGGTGGTGGAGGGCAAGGTCAGCCCCCAGGGCTGGTGCCAACTCTGGGCCGCAAAACAAGGCTAGCCCCTCCCCGCGGATCGGGCCATGACGGGGCAGACACGCTGAAGCCATGCTGACCCTGGCCCTGATCGGCGACGTCATGCTGGGCCGTGGCGTCGATGCGGCGCTCAAAAACATGCAGCCGCATGAGATGTGGGGCGACGTGCTGCCGCACCTCTTGCAGGCCGACCTGCGCATCGCCAATCTGGAATGCGCGCTGACCCGGCATGTTCAGCCGTGGACACGCAGCTGGAAGCAGTACCATTTTCGCGCCGACCCCGGTGCCGTACGCTTTCTGCAGGCGGCGCGCATCGATGCCTGCTCGCTCGCCAACAATCACACCCTGGATTTCGAGGAACGCGGGCTGCGCGACACGCTGCGCACGCTGGACGCCGCCGGCATCCGACACGCTGGCGCCGGTCTCGATATCAAGGAGGCTGCCGCGCCCGCCCTGCTCGAGGTGCACCGCGCATCGCCCTGCCGCGTGGCGCTCATCGCCTTCACCGACAACCAGCCCGACTTCGCAGCCGACGACCAGCATCCCGGCACCCACTATCTGGAGGTCTCGCTCGAGCCGGACACGATGGCGCGGGTGGCAGATGCGATCGCCGTGGCGCGGGCGTCGGGTGCGGACTGGGTGGTGTTCTCGAACCACTGGGGGGGCAATTTCATCGAGCGCCCTGCCCCGGACTTCCGCCGGTTTGCGCAGCGGGTCATCGAACTCGGGGCGGATGTGTACTACGGCCACAGCGCGCATCTCTGCCAGGGCATCGAGATCCATCAGGGCAAGCCCATCCTCTATGACACCGGCGGCTTCATCGACGACTATGCGGTTGACCCGCTGCTGCGCAACGACCATTCCTGTCTGTTCAAATTGATGTTCGATCAGGGGCGTCTGCGACGCATCGAACTGCTGCCGGTGAAGCTGGACGTTGCGCTGGTCGCGTTGGCCCGCGACGAGGATTTCGAGGCCATCGCCACGCGCATGGAAAAACTGTGCGCCGAACTTGGCACCCGACTCGAACGCCGGGCCGACCGGCTGATCCACGAGCCGGGTCCATGAGCAGAACCACCCCGGGCGAACTGGTGAAAAGACTCGGCGGACGCTATGCGAGCGCGCTAGGAATCGATCTCGCATCAATCGATGCGGGCGAACGCTTCAAGTGGCTTCTCGCTGCCGTGCTGTATGGAACGCGCATCTCGGAAGCGCTCGCCACCCGCACCTGGAACGAATTTGCCGCGCACGGCGTGCTCACTCCTGAGCGCATCCAGGCAACCGGCTGGGACGGCCTGGTGGACATTCTCGATGCGGGCGGCTATGTGCGCTACGACTACAAGACCGCGACCAAGCTGCTCGAAGTGTGTGCTGCGCTGATGCGCGATTACGGCGGCAGCCTCGATGCCTTGCATGACGCTGCTGCTGATCCGCGCGATCTGGAAAACCGGCTCAAGGCGCTGGGCAAGGGAATCGGCGATACCACCGTCGCCATCTTTCTGCGCGAACTGCGGGGCATCTGGCCGCGGGCCGAGCCGCCGCTGTCGCCGCTGGCCCTGGCCGCGGCGGCCGTGCTGGGATATCTGCGGCCTGGCAACGCCGATCGTGCGCTGGCCGAGCTGCGGAAGGCATGGGCAGCCGACGGCCAGCCGGCGGGGGGATTTGCCGAGTTCGAGTCGGCGCTGGTGCGCGAGGGGCTGCGCTTGCGTCGCCTCACCTCGCGTCACCGGCCTACCTGATCACTCCGGCAGATGGTGATGGCCGACGCTCACGCGCTTGGCCTGCGGACCCTCGGCGGCGGCCATGTCCTCGATGAACTTCACGGCAACGCCCTCGCTGAGCTGATTGAGCGTGGTGTTCACCAGGTTGTCGGCATTGAAATACAGTTCCTCACCATCGGTGCGGCGGATGAATCCATAGCCTTCATCAGGATAGAGCCGCACCACTTCGCCGATGTATTCCGCATCGTGCGTCTTGGTCTCGCGGCGCAGCCGCCGGGAATACTCGTCGAGCTGGCGCTTGGCCGCATCGAAGGCGTCGCGCAGGGCGACATAGATGTCTTCGTGCCGGTCGCGGTTCACCACGATTTCGCTTCCCGGCACGCCGATGTCGATGCGCACGTTGAAGAACTTGCCCTGGTGCTTGTGCTGGTGAGGCATTTCCACCACCACGCGGCAGGACATGAT
>JAJYXG010000044.1:0-37662 GCA_021791095.1 Pseudomonadota bacterium | reverse complement strand
CCGGCCAGCAATCGCCCGGTCTTCTGGCATTCGCAGTGATAGGGGTCACCCTTGTCCAGCGTGTAGCGCGGCACGCCGTGAAAGCTCATCAGCAGCACGTCGGGCCGGCCGTGCATCTGCCAGTAGTCGCGGATGTTGGTGGCCAGCGCGTGAATGTAGGCAGGGTGGTCGTGGTAGTGCTTCACCGTGCGCAGCGCAGGTTGGTTGCGTGTTTTATGCAGCCAGGCGTAGGCGGCGTCGAATGCGGTGGCGGTGCTGGACGCGGCATATTGCGGGTAGGCCGGCAGGATCAGGATGCGGTCGCAGCCGGCGGTCTTCATGCGCGCCAGGGTGTCGGGCACCGACGGCTTGCCGTAGCGCATCGCGTAGTCGACCATGAAGGGCGTGGCGACTTTTTCGCCCAGCCAGCCCTTCAGCAGCTTGGTCTGTTTCTCGGTGTGCACTTTCAGCGGCGAGCCATCGGCAGTCCAGATCGCAGCGTATTTCTCGGCCGATTTTTTGGGCCGCGTGTTGAGGATGATGCCGTTGAGGATCAGCCACCAGACGGCGCGCGGGATTTCCACCACACGCGGGTCGGACAGGAATTCCTTGAGGTACGGGCGCAGCGCCTTGGCGGTGGGCGCCTCGGGGGTGCCGAGGTTGACCAGCAGGACGCCGGTTTTGGGCGGCTGGCCGTGGGTGTACGCGGGCTCTTGAAGGTAGCTCATCAGTGATGGGACAGCGCGCTCGATAACAGTTTGGCGGTGATGTCGACGATCGGCACCACGCGTTCGTAGGCCATGCGGGTGGGGCCGACCACGCCGAGCGTGCCGACCACCTGGCCGTCGACGGAGTAGGGGGCGGTGACCAGGCTGCATTCGTCGAGCGGCAGCAGTTCGGATTCGCCGCCGATGAAGATCTGCACGCCGGCCGCGCTGCGCGACTGGTCGAGCAGCTGCAGCAGCCCGGTCTTCTGCTCGAAGGCGTCGAACAGGCGGCGCAGGCTGCCCATGTTGCTGGAGAGTTCGTGCACGTCGAGCAGCTTGCGGCTGCCGGATACCACCACGTTTTCCTGGCTGGCGTCGAGCGCCTGGCTGCCGGCATCCACCGCGGCGGCCATCAGCCGGGTGATATCGTCGCGCATGCGGCCGAGTTCGTCGCGCAGCTTCGCGCGCACCTGGTCGAAGCGGTGGCCGGCAAAGTTCTGGTTGAAGAAATTGGCGGCCTCGGTCAGTGCGGACGCACTGTAGGGCCGCTCGGTGAGGATGACGCGGTTCTCGACCTCGCCTTCCATGGTGACGATGATGAGCAGGATGCGCTTGTCCGACAGGCTGATGAATTCGATCTGACGGAATGCGGGATTGCGGCGCGGCGTCATCACCAGCCCGGCAAACTGGCTGAGGTCGGACAACAGGGTGGAGGCTGCGGTCATCAGGCGCTGCGGGTCGGACGACGTCAGGCTGCTTTCGAGTTGGCTCACTGCGCTCTGTTCCAGCGGACGTACCGTCAGCAGCGTATCGACGAAGAAGCGGTAGCCGCGTGGTGTCGGAACGCGTCCAGCCGAGGTGTGCGGGCTGGTGACGAAGCCCATCTCCTCGAGATCGGCCATGATGTTGCGGATGCTGGCGGGTGACAGGTCCAGGCCGGCGTGCTTCGACAGGGTGCGCGATCCTACAGGTTCCCCCTCGCTGATGTAGCGTTCCACCAGGGTTTTCAGCAGGATACGGGCGCGGTCGTTGAGCATGGGGCAATTATATAGGGTGAGGGGTCAGGGGGCATGTGGACATCGGCTACGCTGTTGGATCAAAAAACGCGCAGCCAATTCCCCGAATCCTGAATCCAGGCCCCTGACCCCTTTATAATCGCCCCTCATGCAAACCCCTTTCCATACCGTCGGCCTCGTCGGCAAATACGATAATCAGGGCATGGAAGCCTCCGCGCGTGCGCTGGGGGAGTTTCTGCGCGCGCGCGGGCATGCGGTGCTGCTGGCCAGCCAGACCGCGGAACATTTCGGGATCGAGGATTTCCCCAAACGCGATCTGCACGATCTGGCGAGCGAAAGCAATGTCGTGGTGGTGCTCGGCGGCGACGGCACCATGCTGTCGATCGCGCGCGAACTGGCGCCGCAAGGCGTGCCGCTGATCGGCATCAACCAGGGTCGGCTGGGCTTTCTCACCGACATCACGGTCGACGACATGTTCGATGCCGTGGCGGAAATCCTCAGCGGCCAGTACGTGGCGGAAGAACGCATACTCTTGAACGGGCAGGTCCGCCGCGACGGCGAACGGGTGTTCGAATCCACCGCGTTCAACGACGTGGTGGTCGGCAAGGGTGGCTCGGGACGCCTGATCGACCTGGAAATCGCCATCAACAGCGAGTTCGTCTACAGCCAGCGGGCCGACGGCCTGGTGGTCACCAGTCCTACCGGGACCACGGCGTACGCGCTGTCTGCTGGCGGGCCCATCGTGCATCCGACGCTGGAAGCCGTCGCACTGGTGCCGATCTGCCCGCATACCCTGTCGGCGCGCCCCATCGTGGTGAGCAGCCATTCGCGCATCGAACTGCACCTGACCTATGCCGACGACGCGCGCGTCCATTTCGACGGTCAGCATCACTTCGACCTCCGAAGCGGCGACCACGTGTGGATCACCCGCGCCAGCCGTCCGGTCACCCTGCTGCATCCGCACTCCTACAGTTACTATGACACCCTGCGGCAAAAGCTGCACTGGGGCAAGAAGCTCTAACGCACAGCACGCTCATGCTGTCGCATCTCTCCATCCGCAATTACCTGCTGGTCGAATCGGTCGAGCTCGACTTCGCGCCGGGGCTGACCGTGCTCACCGGAGAGACCGGCGCAGGAAAATCCATCCTGGTCGATGCGCTGGCGCTGGCACTGGGAGACCGCGCCGAGGGTGGCGTGGTCCGCAGCGGTGCTGCGCGCGCCGAAATTTCTGCCGAATTCGTCATCGACGATTTGCCGCACTTGGCAGCCTGGCTCGATGAAGCCGGCTTCGCGTCGGACGAAGGTACGCTGATCCTGCGCCGCGTGATCGACGCCGGCGGCCGCTCGCGCGCCTTCATCAACGGCAGCGCCGCGCCGCTGGTGCAGCTGAAGGACGCCGCCGAATTCCTGCTCGACATCCACGGCCAGCATGCGCATCACGCCCTGTTGCGCCCGCAGACCCAGCGCGAGGTGCTCGACGCCTACGCCGGCGCACTTCCGCAGGCCGTCGTCGTGAGCGACGCCTGGCATGCCTGGCAGACTGCACGGCAGCGGCGCCTGGACGCCGAAACCCACAGCCAGGCGCGACAAATCGAGCGTGAAGGCCTGACGCTGGCGGTGGAGGAATTGCGCGCGCTGGGCGACGACCTTGCGCGCTGGGACGAGATCCAGGCGGAGCACGCGCGGCTGGCGCACGTCACCACCCTGCTCGAAGGCAGCCAGGCGCTGATCCACGGTCTGGACGAGGGCGAATCGGCGATATCCAGCCAGCTCGGCGAGTTGAGCGCACGGCTCGACGCCATGCAGGCGGTGGACGACAGCCTGGGCGAGATCGCCACGCTGCTGAATTCGGCCGGTGCCGACATCGCCGAAGCAGTGCACGCGCTGCGCCGCTATGCCGGCCATCTCAACCTCGACCCCGAGCGGCTGGCCGAGCTCGACCGCCTGCTCGCCGACATGCACCGGCTTGCGCGCAAGCACCGCGTGCAGCCGGAGGCGCTGGTCGAACTGCTCGAACGGTTTCAGACGCGACTGGCCGAGCTGGCCGCCAGCGACGACCTCGACACGCTGCAGGCCAAAGAAGATGCCGCCTGGGCACAGTACCAAGCTGACGCCAAGCAGCTCACCGCACAGCGCCGCAAGGCAGCGACCGCGCTGTCGAAGCAGGTGACGGCGGCGATGCACGAACTGGCGCTGGCCGGCGGACACCTCGACATCGTTCTGCAGCCGACCGGCGAACCGCGGTCGCACGGACTGGAAGACGTGGCGTTCGTGGTTGCCAGCCATCCCGGCCTGCCGCCGGGGCCGCTGGGCAAGGTGGCGTCGGGCGGCGAACTGTCGCGCATCAGCCTGGCGATCCAGACCGCGCTGTCGGGCGTGGCCGGGGTGCCGACGCTGATCTTCGACGAGGTCGACGTCGGCATCGGCGGCAGCGTCGCCGAGGCGGTCGGGCGGCGGCTGGCGAAGCTGGGCGAGACCCGCCAGGTGCTGGTCATCACCCACCTGCCGCAGGTGGCGGCGCGCGGCGCGCAGCACCTGCGCGTCGCCAAGCAGGCCAACGGCGGCTTCGTCTCGTCCAACATCGAACTGCTCGATGCCGACAGGCGGGTGGAGGAGGTCGCGCGCATGCTCGGCGGACTCAAGATCACCGCCACCACGCGGCAGCACGCCGCGGAGATGCTCGCCGGGTGAGGTTTTTCATCGCATTTCTGTTGTCCGCTGCGGCCGCTGTGCCCGCGGCGGCGGACATGATGCGCGGTGTCGTCATCGTGGTGATCGACGGCGATACCGTGCTGTTCAAACCCGATCATTATGGCGCCGCATCGCGCGCCTTCCTGAAGCTGCGCCTGGCCGACATCGACGCGCCGGAAAAGGATCAGCCCTATGGCGATGCGGCCATCCGCGCGCTGACGGCGCTGGTGCTGAAACAGCGGGTGGAGGTCGACACGGTCGCGACCGATGTCTATGGCCGGACGATCGCGCACATCCGGAAGGACGTGGTGCAGGTCAACGCGGAATTGGTGCGGCGCGGTTACGCCTGGTCCCTCACGCGCTACCGGCACAATGCCGAATTGGTCGATGCCCAGCGCGAAGCGCGACGCACACGGCGCGGATTGTGGCAGGACGACGCGCCGACACCGCCGTGGGTGTGGCGGCGCGCTCAGGCTGCGCCCGCGCCTATCCCCTGAGCATTCAGGCGGCGTCGCGCGGCGTGCCGTCCGGCAGCGCGATATGGCATTCGCGGAAAATCCGCGCGCTGCAGGTACGGCAGATCTCGCTGTCCAGCCGCGGATAGATCGCCTGGATGGCGTCGCCCTTGTGACGGAAAATCTGATCCTCGCCGACGGTGTCGACCTGGCCGCTGCGGCGCAGCATCTCGCACAGGTCGGGCTGCACCCCCACCAGATACAGTCCGCCGCCCAGCTTGCGTCGTCGCGTGGCTTCCTTCGCCAGCAACTCGGCACCCGAGAGGTCGATGATGCCGATCGCGCGCGCGGTCAGCAGCAGATGCTTTTTCTGCGGATCGGCTTCGTCGACGTTGCGGAAGTGCTGCTGGATGTACTCGACGGCGCCGAAGAAGATCGAGCCCTCGACGCGCAGCATGGTCATCTGCGGACAGGTGGGCGCGTCTTCCGTGGCCGGAATAAACTTGCGGCGAGGGTTGTCGAGTTCGGCGGCGAGCGGTATCAACTCGCGGATCGACGGCCGCGAGGTGCGATACAGGTAAAACAGCAGCGACACCAGGATGCCGAGGAAGATGCCCTTTTCCAGGTCGACCAGGGTACCGACGAAGGTGAGCGCGAGCACGATGCGCTCGCGCTTGTGGCGCTTGATGATTTCGCCGATGTGGTGGAAGTCGATCAGGCTCCATGCCACGATGAACAGGATCGCCGCCATCGACGGCACCGGCAGATAGGCGGCGAGCGGTGCGACCAGCAGCACGATCAGCAGCAGGAATACCGCCGACATCGCAGCGGCCAGCGGTGTGCTTGCGCCCGAGGCGTAGTTCACCCCGCTGCGGTTGAACGAACCACTGCCGGCATAGCCGGAGAAAAAGCTGCCCGCGATGTTGGACAGCCCCTGGCCGACGAATTCCTGGTTGCTGTCGATGCGCTGGTCGGACTTGGCTGCAACCGAACGCGCGATCGCCACGGCCTCGGTCAGCGCCAGAATCGCGATGATGGTGGCGGGAAACAGGGTCTGATTGATCGCGGCGAACGAGAAATCCGGCAGCGACAGCGGCGGGAAAGAGGCCACCAGCGCGCCAACGGTGCGTATCCCGGTTTGCTCTGCGCCGTATTGGGCATTGAGGATCGCCGCCGCCACGCCACCCACCACCATGGCGACGATCATATAGGGCAGCTTCTGCAAATAGCGTTTCGCCAGCATGCCCGACACCAGGGTGACCGCGCCGACCGCCAGCACCCAGGGCTGGGTGTCGGCGATGTTCGAGCCGAACTGGATCAGCACCTCGTGGAAATGCGCGCCGCGCGGCATATCGAGGCCGAAGAAATTCTTGATCTGGCTGGCGGCGATGAGAATGGCGGCACCCGCGGTGAAGCCGATAATGACCGTGTGCGAGATGAAGTTGACCAGCGCGCCCAGCCGCGCCAGGCCCATCGCCAGCTGGATCAGGCCGGCAAGGAACGTGAGCGTGAGCACCAGGCCGATGAATTGCGGGCTGCCGGGTTCGGCCAGCGGGCTGATCGAGGCAAACACCACGATCGAGATCGCCGTCGTCGGCCCCGACACCAGATGCCAGCTCGACCCCCACAGCGCCGCGACGATGGCGGGCACCATCGCGGCGTAGAGACCGTATTCGGGGGGGAGTCCGGCGATGGTGGCAAACGCCACCGCCTGCGGCAGCACGATGAGCGCACCGGTGAAGGCGGCGATGGTGTCGGCCTTGAAGGTTTGCGGCGTGACATTGGGCCACCAGCGCAGAAAGGGCAGCAGGCGGTAAAGCCAGAGCGGGCAGGCCTTGAGCAGATCGATCACACAAACTCCAGAAGCATATTAACGAATAATACTATAAACCATTGGTATAAAAGGATTTTTGCCCCGGGAGGCGTTCGTCAAACAGGTGGTCCGGTTTTATAATTTGGGTCAAGCCCTGCGTCAGACGGGGTCTAACGACAATTCAACCAAAGAGAGCGAGGAAGATGAAAACCACCACGATGACGCTGTGCGCGTCCGTGCTGATGGCGTTGGCCCTGCCGATACAGGCAGCGGGCGACCCCAAGGCCGGACAAGTCAAAACCTCGATGTGTGCCGGCTGCCACGGAATTGCCGGCTGGCGCACTGCCTACCCTACTGTCTACAGTGTTCCCAAGCTGGGCGGACAGCACGCGGAATATATCGTGGCGGCGCTCAAGGCCTACAAGAGCGGCGAGCGCAGCCATCCCAGCATGAAGGGGATCGCGGGCAGCCTGTCCGAGCAGGACATGGAAGACCTTGCGGCATATTACGCGTCGTCGTACAGCGGTCCGGCCAAATAATCGAGGACAACATCATGAAAAAAATAGTGTTCATCCTCTCTGTTGTCACGCTGGGTTTTTCACTGCCGGTTCACGCCAAGGGCAACTATGAGGCGGGCAAGGCCAAGTCTGCCACGTGCGCGGCCTGTCACGGTGCGGACGGCGTCAGCAGCGTGCCCTCCTTTCCCAAGCTGGCAGGCCAGAATCGCGATTACCTTTATCACTCGCTGAAGGATTACAAGTCGGGCAAGCGGGCCAACCCCATCATGGCCGGCCAGGTGCAGACCCTGTCCGATGCCGACATGCTCGATCTGGCGATGTATTTCTCCAAGCAGAAGGGACTGACCCTGAAGTATTGATTCAGGAGTACGGAAAGCAAACGGGCGCGGCTGATCAGCCGCGCCCGTTTTCATTCGTGGTTCCGGAATCCGCTATCGGCAATGCCGGCTTCAGGACTGGTTGCGGTAGTACTGCTCGAATGCTTCTTTCGGAAGCGGGCGCGAATAGTAGTAGCCCTGGAAAATCTGGCAGCCGTGCTGCAGCAGGAAGTCGAGCTGGGCCGCCGTTTCCACGCCTTCCGCCACGATGTTGAGTTTGAGAATGCCCGCCATGTTGAGTATGGTGGCCACCATCGCCCGGTCGCCTTCGTTCTGCCCGAGCGCGCTGACAAAGGCGCGATCGATCTTGATCTCGTCGAGCGGGAGCTGATTGAGATAGCTGAGAGAGGAGTAGCCGGTGCCGAAATCGTCCATGGAGAAGCGGATGCCCGACGCCTTCAGGCGCGTCATGACCTGAATGACGCGCTGGATGTCCTCGGCAACGATCGATTCGGTGATCTCGAACACCAGCTTGCGTGCCAGGCCTTCGTCGAGGTGGCGATGCAGCAGGTCCTCGACTTGCGCCACAAAATGGTGGTGGGTGAACTGCCGCATGCTGATGTTGATGGAGAGCTGACCAAGCTCGATGCCTGCATCGTGCCACGCGCGCAGCGTTCTGAAACCGGTTTCCAGGATGTGGTTGCCCAGTTCCACAATCAGGCCCGTCTGCTCCGCAATTTTGATAAAGCGGGTGGGGGAAACCTGGCCGAGGGTCGGGTTGTTCCAGCGCACCAGCGATTCGGCACCGATGACGCGGCCCTCCCGATCCACCTGGGGCTGGTAGTGAAGCGAGATTTCCCCGTTGGGCAAGGCGAAATGGAGCAGGCGCTCGATTTCCAGATTGCTTTCGACGCGGCTGGACATCTCCTCGTTGAACATGAAAACGCCGTCGCGGCCTTTCGCCTTGACCTCGTACATCGCGATGTCGGCTTCCTTGATGAAGCGGTTGGCGTTGGCGCTGCGGCCGCTGATGATGCTCACGCCGATGCTGGCGCTGATGTAGAGATGGTGCTGGTCGACGATGTAGGGCTCCTTCAGGCTTGCGAGCAGCCGTTCGGAGGTGTCCATCACGGCCTCTTCGCACGCCTGCCGGTCCGAAAAATTGCAGCCGGTGATGATGAACTCGTCCCCGCCGAGACGCGCCACCACGCAGCCTTCCGCGACCTGTTGCTGCAAGCGCGCGACGACGCTTTGCAGAAGGCGGTCGCCGACATCGTGCCCAAGGGAATCGTTGACGGTCTTGAAGTGGTCCAGGTCGATGAGGAGCAGGTAGGAGAACTCGCCGCTTTCGCCCAGGGTGTTCATCCGCTGCTGCAGGTGTTCGATGAAATACTGGCGGTTGAACAGGGTGGTGAGCGCATCGTGCGTTGCCTGGTGGCTGGCGCGCATCAAGAGCTGGTGCGTGCTGTTGGCCGAATAGAGCAGCACCCAGGTCAGGGTGGCGGCGAACAGGGTGAGCACATAGCCGTACCACTCCCCGATCAGCAAGAAGTAGATGATCAGCGGCACCATGAGGATGAGAATGGTCGGCCTGAACAGCCGCTTGTCCGATGCCAGCAGCGTGGACGCCACCACCGAGGCGCCGATCTCGGTGAAGATGGCGATGTAATGAAGCTTGGCGGCGTCATGCCTGACGTAGAGCAGGAAGATCAGCACCCACAACAGGAAGAACGCGTAGATGAATCCGCTGCACTGCCGATACCAGCGCTCGCGCGCACGCTCGCTCATCGTATCGAAGTCGAAGCTGCGGTAGAGATGCCCGCCCCAGACCGAGACGGCAACGATCGCCAGGTACCAGGCGAAGGCCGGCGCGAACACGTCGTTCAGCCAGCCGAGGAAGAGGTAGGCGAGCCCGGGGATCAGCGAGAGGAAGATCAGCACCAGAATCTGGCGGTGCAGAAAGGTGTAGAAACGCTTGTCCTTCATCGATCCCTTAACGGCGTTTTCACTTCGTTTCTAAAGGCTGTCCGGCCGTGCCGCGGGGGCGCAGGCAGCCTACAGGCCTGCGAGCGACTTGATGTGCGCCGCCACGCTGCGTCCCAGCGCGCTGAGGTCGTAACCGCCCTCCAGTACCGAGACGATGTGGTTTTCGGCGTGGCGCGCGGCGACCTCCATGACCTGCTCGGTGATCCAGGCGTAATCCGCTTCCACCAGGCCGAACTGCGCCATGTCGTCTTCGCGATGCCCATCGAAGCCGGCGGAGAAAAACAGCATCTGCGGCCGGAAGGCGTCCAGCCGCGGCAGGATTTTCTCGGTGAAGGCTGCACGGTAGGTGTTGCCGGTGGTGCCCGCGGGCAGCGGTACATTGACGATGTGTTCGCTGACGGTGTCGGCGCCGCAGTGGGGGTAGAAGGGGTGCTGGAAGGTGGAGCACAACATCAAGCGCGGATCGTCACGGAAAATGTCCTCGGTGCCGTTGCCGTGGTGGACGTCGAAGTCCACGATGGCGACCCGCTCCATCCCGTGCTGTTCGAGCGCGTGCGCGGCGGCCACGGCGACGTTGTTGAAGAAGCAGAAGCCCATCGCCTGGTTGCGGGTGGCGTGGTGTCCGGGCGGGCGGCAGGCGACGAAGGCGTTGTTCGCTTCGCCGCGCATCACCAGATCCACCGCCATGGCCGCGCCGCCGGCGGCATGGTAGGCGGCGTCCAGGGTATGCGGATTCATGCTGGTGTCGGGGTCGAGTGCCTGAAAGCCTTCGGTGGGCGAGGCGGCTTCGACGAAGTCGATATAGGCGGCGTCGTGTACCCGCAGCAGCTGGCTGCGATGCGCCCGTGTGGCCTCGTGATGCGCCAGGTGATCGTAGAGGTGCGCGGCATGCAGGCGGTCGTCGATGGCGCGCAGGCGCGCGGGACTTTCCGGATGCCAGTGCCCCATGTCGTGCTGCAGGTAGCTGGGGTGGGTGATGTAGGCGGTGTGCATGGCGCAGCGATGGAGGCAATGGGAGAACTATAGCCCGGCAGGATGGCGCTGTAACAGGGGATGACCTAGCATAGGCCGATTCCTGAACGATCTATTTTACGTGTGAGCCAGCCTCCCAAGCCATGTCCCGACACTATCTGCACCCCCTGTTCAACGCCCGCTCGGTGGCGGTCTTCGGCGCCAGCGAACGCGAGGACTCGGTCGCCGGAACCCTGTTCAGGAACCTGCGCCATGCCGGCTACAAGGGCGAGGTGTACCCGGTCAATCCCAAGCACGAGACGGTGTTCGGCGTGCGCTGCCATGCCTCCGCGAGCGAATTGCCGGCCATCCCGGAACTGGCGCTGATTGCCACGCCGGCGCCGACCGTGGCGCAGATCATGGAGGAATGCGGCCAGCGCGGCATCCGCCATGCCATCGTGCTGTCCGCCGGCTTTCGCGAGGTGGGCGCGAAGGGTGCGGCGCTGGAAGCGTCCCTGACGGCGGTGGCGAAGAAGTACGGCATCCGTTTCATCGGCCCCAACTGCCTCGGGATCCAGCGGCCGTCGAGCGGGTTGAACGCCACCTTCAGCCAGGGTGCGACGCTGTCCGGCGACCTCGCGCTGGTGTCGCAATCCGGCGCAATCTGCACCGCGATGATGGACTGGGCGGAAACCAACGGCATCGGCTTTTCCAGCGTGATTTCCACCGGGGCATCGGCCGACCTCGATTTCGGCGAGATCCTCGACTACCTCGCCGTCGACACCCAGACCCGCGGCATCCTGCTCTACATCGAGGGCATACGCGACGCACGCCGCTTCATGAGCGCGCTGCGCGCGACTGCCCGCTTCAAGCCCGTCGTCATGGTCAAGGTGGGGCGCCACGCAACGGGGGCCAAGGCGGTGCAGTCGCATACCGGCGCGCTGGTGGGATCGGATGCGGTGTTCGACGCGCTGGTTCGGCGCGCCGGGGTGGTTCGGGTCAATACCATCCTGCAGCTGTTCGCCTCGGCGCGGGCGCTGTCCACCCACATCAGGCCCACCGGCAACCGCCTCGCGATCGTCACCAACGGCGGCGGCCCCGGCGTCATGGCCACCGACCTCGCGGTGGATCTGGGGGTGCGCATGGCGGAGCTTTCGCCGGCGACGATCGCGATGCTCAATGGCGTGTTGCCGCCCAACTGGTCGCAGGCCAATCCGCTCGACATCATTGGCGATGCGACTGCCGAGCGCTATCGCGCGGCGGTGGACGCCTGCCTCGCCGACGCCAACGTCGATGGCGTGCTGGCGATGCTGACGCCGCAGGCGATGACCCGGCCATCCGAGGCGGCCCAGGCTGTGATCGACGTGGCGAAGACCTCGAGCAAGCCGGTGCTGACCTGCTGGATGGGCGAGGCACAGGTGTTCGAGGGCCGCCGCCTGTTCAAGCAGGCCGGAATACCCTACTTCACCACGCCGGAACCGGCGGTCGAGGTGTTTTCCTTTCTCTCCGCCTTTTATGAAAACCAGCGCCTGCTGATGCAGACGCCGGGGCCGCTGTCGCAGCAGGCCGCACCGGACGTCGAGGGTGCACGCCTGATCATCGAGAGCGCGCTGGCGCACGGCCGCCATCTGTTGAACGAGGTGGAATCGAAGGCGCTGCTGGCGGCTTTCCACATCCCGATCGCACAGACCATGATCGCGCGCGATCCGATGGAAGCGATGCTGATGGCCCAGCAGATGGGCTTTCCGGTGGCGCTGAAGATCAATTCGCCGGACATCACGCACAAGTCCGACGTCAACGGCGTGCGACTCGGCTTGTCGAGCGGCCAGGCGGTGCGCTCCGCCTTCGGCGAGATGCTCGCCGATGTGAAGCGGCTGCGCCCCGACGCCACCCTCGAAGGCATCGTCATCGAGCCCATGGCGGCCCGCCCGCACGCGCGCGAGGTGCTGCTGGGCATGACGTCGGACCCGGTGCTGGGGCCGGTGATCGTGTTCGGCGCCGGCGGCGTCGATGTCGAAGCGTTCCAGGATCGCGCCGTCACCTTGCCGCCACTGAACCATCTGCTGGCGCGCGACCTGATTCAGCGCACCCGCGTGGCCACCTTGCTGGGACCGTTCCGCAACCGTCCGCCGATCGACATGGCGGCGCTGGAAAACGTGCTGCTGCGCCTGTCGGAAATGGTCTGCGAGCTGCCGTGGCTGGAAGAAATGGACATCAATCCCTTGCTGGTGGATGAACACGGCGCGCTGGCCCTGGATGCCCGCATCATCATCGCGCCGCGCGTGCCGACGGCCGACCGCTACGAGCACATGGCGATTCACCCCTATCCGGCGCATCTGGTGACGCACTGGCAACTGCCCAGCGGCAACGATGTGCTGATTCGCCCGATCCGCCCGGAAGACGCCGAACTGACCCAGGGTTTCGTGAAGGGCCTGTCCGAGGAAACCAAGTATTTCCGCTTCATGGATTCGCTGAGCGAACTTTCGCCGGTCGAGCTGGCGCGCCTGACCCAGATCGACTACACGCGCGAAATGGCGCTGCTGGCGCTGGCCGAGCTCGACGGTCGGGAAGTGGAACTCGGCGTGGCGCGCTATGCCATCAATCCGGATGGCGAGACCTGCGAATTCGCCCTGGTGGTCAACGACCAGTGGCAGAAGCAGGGGATCGGCCACAAACTGATGGACGTGCTGATGGACGTGGCGCGCGGCAGGGGCCTCAAGGTGATGGAGGGCGAAGTGCTTAAAACCAACCGCCCGATGCTGAAGCTGGTGGAGGCCCTGGGCTTCCGTATCGAGCCGCACCCCGAGGATGAGGCGGTGCGGAAGATATCGCGCGCGTTGTAGCGCGATCGGGATCAATTCAACGGAATCTGCTGCCGGGTGCAGGTCTGGTTGCGGCCGGCCTCCTTGGCGGCATAAAGCCCTTGGTCGGCGATGCTCACCAGCGCGTCCATGTCGACGGTGCCGGGATCACGCGTGGCCACGCCGATGCTGACGGTGAGGGTTCTTTTCGTTTTTCCGATCGTAATCCGTTTTTCGCTCAGGTTCGTGCGCAGGCGTTCGGCCGACAGCATCGCGGACTTGAGATCGGTGTTGGGGCAAATGACCAGGAACTCCTCGCCGCCGATGCGGCAGACGCCGTCTTCCCGGCGCGCAGAGGCGCGCAGGAGGGCCGAGGCCTCGCGCAATACCGTATCGCCGGCGGCGTGGCCATAGCTGTCGTTGATGTGCTTGAAGTGGTCGATGTCGATCACCATGACCGAAAGCGGCAACCCGGAGCGCGATGCGGCGCTCCAGGCCTGCTCGAGCTGATCCATGGCCGAGCGGCGGTTGGGCAGCCCCGTCAATTGGTCGGTCAGCGCGGCGTTGGCCAGCCGCCGGTTGGCGACCGCCAGTTCGGCCGCAATCTGGCGAAGCTGCGTGCGATCCTTTTCCCAGGCGGCCTGCAGCTGGACCAGGCGTTGCGCGGCATGCAGCCGGGTGTGCAGGCCCTTGGCGCTGAGCGTGCTGGGCAGATAGCCATCGGCGCCTGCCTCATAGGCGCGGGACCACTGCTCTTCACCGTGCTCGTCGGACGTCATCAGGATATGCATGCGGCGGCCTTCGTCGGTCGCGCGCAGGGCCTGGCACAACTCCAGGCCGTCGAGCAGCGGCAGGTCGACATGCGCGATGATGACGTGGGGCAGCACTTCCATCGCCAGCGCCAGCGCAGCGTTGCCGTTTTCTGCCGGATAGATGGTGTGCTCGCCGTACTCGGCCAGCAAGGCCATGGTGGTGTGGCGGCTGGCGTTGTTGCCGTTCGCCACCACGATGCGCAGCGGTATGTCAGCCTCCGCCTCGCCTTCGTCTGGCGCGGCATGGCCGTGGCAGATTTCAGTAAACGAGGGCAGCGCAGCGGCCGGAATTTTCAGCAGTTCGCTCCATTCCCGCCAGTTGTCGATGACTTCGTCGATAAAGGGTCCTGCGGCTTCCTGCGGAATGTCGAGCTCGGCTGCCAGCGTCATCCATTCATTCAGCAGCCTGGGGCGCACGTCGGCAGTGGCCAGCCCGAGATCGGCCAGTCGATGCGACAAGCGCAGCATCAGTATCAGGCTGTTGGCGCGCGAATCATGGGGATAACTTGGATGATCCGGGGCTTCGTAGTGGCTAAGCGGTCCGGTGAAGACCTTGGGCATGCCCCAGTCAGCCAGCATGGCGATGCCCATCTCGATATGGTCGGTTTCCAGGCGGGCCCGTTCATGGGCGGTGAGGTCTTGCGCAGGATCGGCGTGCTGCGCCAACAGAACCGTGTTGTACTCATCGGGATATGCCGTCGCCAGTGCCAGCTTCCCTACTTGCGCCAGCAGGCCGCAGACAAAGAGTTCGTCCGCTGCCGCCACATGCACCCGCGCTCCCAGGGCCTGCATGCTCAGGGCCATCAGCAGCGAGTGCGACCAGTATCCGTTGTAGTCAAACGCCTTGCAGGCGCCCTCGCGGTACTGGTCCACCAGTGAAAACCCCAGCGCCAGATGGTGCACCGTCGCAATGCCCTGGCGCACAACGGCTTCCTTCACCGACACCACCGGACGTACGATGTGCGAAGCGGTGTTGGTCAGCTTGATCAGCCGGCCGGACAGCGCAGGGTCGGTCTGCACGACCCGTGCAATTTCGCCCAGCGTCGCATTTTCGCGCCGGAACAACTCAAGTATTGCCAGTGCAACCCCGCGAGGTGAGGGCAGCTGGCCGCTGAGTTTCAGTTGTTCAACCTGCGTCATCAATCCCCCTGTTTCCTTGAAGCGAATGCGCCCCGCTGATTGTGCGGCGCAGCGCGTATGGAGCTGTACTGATCGACGATGACCATTGGGGGAGCTGCCAAGGCGTGGGTACAGTGGTGTCTGCGCGCTACGTTCAATAGGGGAATCGGCCGGATTTCGGCAAAATGAAGGTCGACAGCACGGATTTACCCGCCGCAACCGGGGCCGTTCAGGCGTTGCCGAGCTTGCGGTCCAGGCAGCGCAAATAGCCCGCCGAATCGAATGCGGACTGATGGCGCTGCACCTGCCAGATCATTTCGCCCAGGCAGTCCATGACGTCATGCTGGGCGTCCATTTCATTGCCATGGTGCTTGAGCAGTTGCTGATAACGCTCGCGGATGCCGGGCGGCTGGTCGACCGACAGCTGCTCGGCGATCGCCAGGTGCATGGAGAGATGCAGGAAGGGATTGGTTTCTCCGGCCTCCGGCAAGTAGTCCCGTTCCTTGTAGCGATCCGGCTGGTCGAGCAGGGGGTGGTATTCGGGGTGCGCCAGCACGGCCTCGAGCGCGGGTTGCTCCGCGCCCGCCAGAGGCTGTCCGGCCCGGTATTTTGCCCACACGTCGAAGAAGAACTGGCGAACCTGGTCGCGGCTGGGGTTGAACATGAACCGTCCCGGGCGCTAGGTCTTAGCCCTTGCCCGCTTGCGGGGGCGGGTGGCTGGCACGCCGTGATCCCTTTTCTCCGCTGCGGGGGCGGGCGGGGCGGGCCACGTCTTGTCCTTGTATTCGCACAGGTCCGCAATGATGCACTCGCGACATTTCGGCTTTCTGGCCTGGCACACATAGCGCCCGTGCAGGATCAGCCAGTGGTGGGCGTCGATGCGAAACTCGTCCGGAATGGTTTTCAGCAGCTTCTTTTCCACTTCCAGCACGGTCTTGCCAGGCGCGAGGCCGATGCGGTTGGCGACGCGGAAGATGTGGGTGTCGACCGCCATCGTCGGCTGGCCGAAGGCGGTGTTGAGAATCACGTTCGCGGTCTTGCGTCCCACGCCCGGCAGCGCCTCGAGCGCCGCGCGCTCGGCGGGCACCTGGCTGCCGTGCTGCTCGATCAGCATTTTGCAGGCGGCGATGAGGTGGCGGGCCTTGCTCTTGTAGAGCCCGATGCTCTTGATGTAATCGGCCAGGCCCGCTTCGCCGAGCGCATGGATCGCTTCGGGGGTGTTGGCGACCGGAAACAGCCTGCGCGTCGCCAGGTTGACGCCCTTGTCGGTGGATTGCGCCGACAGCACCACCGCCACCAGCAGCTCGAACGGCGTGCTGTATTCAAGTTCCGTGGTGGGATGCGGATTGGCGGCGGCGAAGCGGCTGAAAATCGCACGGCGTTTGGCGTCGTTCATCGTGCCCGGATCACTGTTCGGCGAGGCGCTTTTTCAATGCCTGCTTTTCGGCCTGGCGCTTGGCGCCGGGCGACTTTTCATGCTCGCCGGCCTTGCGCGCCAGCACCAGCGGCACATAGGGGTTGCGCGGCTTCGGCACGCGCCGCTTCAGCGGCGGCTTCATGCCGCAACCGGAGCGGCCGCATGGGCGTGCCGGGTGGCGCGTGCCTTGTACCAGTTGTTGGCGGCGATCAAGAGGCCCAGCGCAATGAAGGCGCCGGGCGGCAGAATCGCCAGCAAAAAGCCCTGATAATCGGGCAGCACATGGAGCACGAAGGCTTTGGATGCCTCGCCGAACACCAGATCGATGCCGGACAGCAGCGTACCCTGGCCGGCGAGTTCGCGGATCGCGCCCAGCACGATCAGCACCAGCGTCAGGCCCAGTCCCATGGCAATCGCGTCGACCACGCTGTGCAGCGGACGATTCTTGGCGGCGAAGGCATCGGCGCGCGCCAGCACGATGCAGTTGGTGGTGATGAGCGGAATGAAAATCCCCAGCACCAGATACAGCGGATGCACGAAGGCGTTCATCGCGAGGTCGATCACCGTGACCAGCGCGGCGATGATGAGCACGAACACCGGAATGCGGATTTCGTTCGGCACGAAATGGCGCACGCCCGACACCGCGCCACTCGATGCCGCCATCACCATCGTCGTCGCCAGCCCTAGCGACAGCGCGTTGATCACGTTGTTGCTGATCGCCAGCAGCGGACACAGGCCGAGCAGCTGCACCAGCCCGGTGTTCTGCTTGACGAGGCCATTGTGAAACAGGCTGCGGAATTCGTTCATGGTCATCATGTGTCTGTCTCCCTTACGTGGGGCGGGGCGGCGAATGCCGCGCGGTGCCGCGCAAAATACTCAAGCGCGCTTTTCACTGCCTTGACCACCGCGCGCGGGGTGATGGTGGCGCCGGCGCGGGCGTCGAACACGCCCCCGTCCTTGGCGACTTTCCAGTGCTTGGGCTCGGGTTTCATGAGTGACCTGCCGGAGAACTGGTCGATCCACGCGCTTTTGGCGCGATCGATGTAATCCCCCAGCCCCGGCGTTTCGCGATGGGCGGTGACGCGTACGCCGGTCACGGTTCCGTCCGCATCAATCCCGATCAACAGGGCAATATCGCCACTGTAGCCGTCGGGCGCGACGGCTTCCAGCACCACCCCGCTGAACTCGCCACCGCGGCGCGCCAGCCACAGTGCGGACGGCTGCTGCGTGCCCAGCAGGTCGTCCGGCGGTACGCTTTGCTGGCTGGCCAGCAGGTCGTTGTCGTACAGCGTGGCGGGCAGCACCTGGCTCAGGAGTGCGCGCTTTTCGGCCTGCTGGCCGCGGGTGATGGTCGGCTCGGTGCGGTCGTGGGTGAACGCCAACATGGCGGTTCCTACGAGTGCGAACACGAACAGGATGACGCCGGTGCGCAGTGCGTTACGCAGAGCGGCTGGAATCGGAGAAGTCATGCCGTCGGAGCCTTGGTCTTTTTCGTCTCGCCATAAACGCGCGGTTGGGTGTACTGGTCGATCAGCGGCGCGCACACGTTCATCAGCAGGATGGCAAAAGCCACGCCGTCGGGGAAGCCACCCCAGGTGCGGATGGCCATGGTGAGAAAGCCCGCGCCGAGGCCGAATATCAGTTTACCGCGCGGGGTGGTCGCGCCCGTCACCGGATCGGTGGCGATGAAGAAGGCGCCCAGCATCACCGACGGCGCAAACAGGTGGAACCACGGTGCGCCGAAGCGGCCGGCGTCGAAGAAGTGCAGGAAGCCGGCGGTGAGCCACACCCCGGCCATAAAGGCCAGCGGCACATGCCAGCTGATGACGCGCAAGGCCCACAGAACGAGGCCGCCGAGCAGGAACGCCGCCGCCAGCCACTCGAAACCGGTGCCGCCGTAGTGGCCGAAAATTGGCTCGGTCATCACCTCATCTACCGTCAATTGTCGCAGCAGGCCGGTGCGCAGCGAGTCCAGCGGCGTGGCCATGGTGACGGCGTCGAGCGTGGCCTTCGGCACGTCGCCGCCGAAAATTACCGTCGCGCTTTGCGCCAGGCTGAGATGGGTCGAAGTCAGCTCAAGCGGTCCCGCCCACTGCGTCATCTGCACAGGGAACGACACGATCAGCACCGCATAGCCCACCATCGCCGGGTTGAAGATGTTCTGCCCCAGTCCGCCGTACAGATGCTTGGCGACCACGATGGCGAACAGCGTGCCGGTGACGATCAGCCACCACGGCGCCAGTGAGGGCAGCGACAGCGCAAGGAGCCAGGCGGTGACGATGGCGGACAGATCGGTGAGGAAGGGTTTGACCGGATAGCCGCGCGCTTTCAGCATCGCGGCTTCAGCGGCCAATGCGGTGACCGTGGCGAGCGACAGCGTGACGAGGATGCCCGGTCCGAACAGCCAGACGTAAGCCGCAATGGCGGGCAGCAGCGCAGCCAGCACCCAGGCCATGACCTGGGTGACGCTGCTGCGGTCGAGAATGAACGGGGCGGGCATGGGTCGTTTTCTTTCTTGACGCCTTAGGGCTTCTCTTCGGATTCCAGCGGCTGGCGCGCCAGTTCGCGGATTTTAGCCCGGCGCGCCTCGATTTCCTCGATCTCGCGCTGGGTGTCGGGCAGCAGGTGGTCGACGTTCTTCGGTGTGACCTCGGCCTTTTTCGCCTGAGCGCGTGCCAGCGCGGCGGCGATCAGCGCCTTCTTGGCCTCGGCGTCGGGGGCGCCCGAGGCTGAGGTGTCCGCCGCGATCTCGGCGCGCTTGGCCTGCGCCTTGGCAGCGAGTTTCTCGGCTTTTTCCTTTTTCTCGCGCTCCAGCCGGAACAGGCGGAATTCGTGGCGTTCGCGTGCCAGATCGGAAGCACGCTTGTCCTTTTCGTGCGCCCAGATTTCGCTCTTGGCGTAGCGGTAGAAATCGACCAGCGGGATATGGCTGGGGCAGACGTAGCTGCAGCAACCGCATTCGATGCAGTCGAACAGGTGATATTCCTGCGCGCGGCCGAAGTCGCCCGCCTTGGCGAAGCGGAACAGTTCCTGCGGCTGCAGTTCGGCCGGGCAGGCGTCGGCGCAGCGGGTGCAGCGGATGCACGGCAGCGCTTTCGGCAGCGGCGGGAACAGCTCTTTGGATTTCACCAGGAGGCAGTTGGTGGCCTTGACCACCGGCACGTCGAGGTCCGGCATCGGGATGCCCATCATCGGGCCGCCCATCAGCACGCCGGTGGTGCCGTCGCGGTCACCCGCCAGCGTGATCAGCGTGTGCATCGGTGTGCCGATCAGCGCCTCGAAATTCTGCGGGCGCAGCACGTAGCCAGTGACGGTGACCAAGCGCGAGATCAGCGGCTCGCCATGATGCACCGCGCGTGCCAGCGCATACGCGGTGGCGACGTTGAACACCTGGAGGCCGACGTCGGTGGAGCGCTTGCCGGAGGGCACCTGCTTGCCGGTGAGAATCTCGGTCATCTGTTTGGCGCCGCCACTGGGATAGAGCGTCGGCACGGCGATGACTTCCACTGCGAAGTCCAGCCGGTCGGCTGCGGCCTGCATCGCGGCGATGGCTTCGGGCTTGTTGTCCTCGATGCCGACCAGGATTTCGGTGCTGCCCATCATATGCCGCATCACCGCCACGCCCTGCAGGATTTCGTCGGCGTGGTGGCGCATCAGCACATCATCGCAGGTGATCCACGGCTCGCATTCGCCGCCGTTGATGATCAGGGTGGGGCACTGCTGCGTCGCGCCGGGATCGAGCTTGACGCCGGTGGGGAACACCGCGCCGCCGAGGCCGGCCAGCCCCAGATCGCGCAGTTTCATGCGCAGATCGGCCGGCGCCATCGCCTGCCAATCGAGCGGCGCGTGGGCTATCCATTCGTCGCGGCCGTCGGTTTCGATTGTGATGCACAGGTCGGGGAGGCCGGAGATATGGGGAACCGGCTGCAGGTCGATGGCCGTGACGGAGCCCGAACTGGAGGCATGAACTGCTGCCGAGATAGGGCCGTCGGCCGCGGCGATCATCTGGCCTTTCTTCACGTGGTCACCCACGTCGACCACCGGCTTGGCCGGATTGCCGATGTGCTGGCGCAGCGGGATGACCAGTTTCCGGGGCAGCGGTGCGGCGTGAACCGGACGCGCGTTTGATTCCGCCTTATGTTCGGGCGGGTGCACCCCGCCCTTGAATTTGAACAGTTCGCGACTCATGGGTTTTCCTACGCGACGCGCTTCAGTTCAATCACCGGGTGTTTCCATTTCCAGTGCGGCAGGTCTTCGGCGATGGGCACCATCGAGATGCAGTCGACCGGGCAGGGCGGCAGGCATAGCTCGCAGCCGGTGCATTCGGCGGCAATGATGGTGTGCATCTGTTTGGCGGCGCCGGAAATCGCGTCGACCGGGCAGGCCTGGATGCACAGGGTGCAGCCGATGCAGGTCTGTTCGTCGATGAAGGCGACCGACTTCGGCTTGGGCGTGCCGTGGGTTTCATCCAGGGATTTGGGCTCGATTCCCAGCAGGTCGGCCAGCTTTTTCACCCCTTCCTCGCCGCCCGGGGGGCACTGGTTGATGTCGGCCTCGCCCTTGGCGATCGCCTCGGCATAGGGACGGCAGCCGGGGAAGCCGCACTGACCGCACTGCGTCTGCGGCAGGATGGCGTCGATCTTTTCCGCCAGTGGGTTGCCTTCCACCTTTAAGCGGATGGCCGACCAGCCGAGTACCAGGCCGATCACGACCGCGATGGCGACCATCACCCAAATTGCCGTGAGCATTATTTGACCAGGCCCGAGAAGCCCATGAAGGCGAGCGACATCAGGCCCGCGGTGATCATCGCGATGCTGGTGCCCTTGAACGGCGACGGCACGTCGCAGGTGTCGAGGCGTTCGCGGATGCCGGCGAACAGGACCAGCACCAGGGTGAAGCCGAGCGCGCCGCCGGCGCCAAAGAACAGCGATTCGACCAGGCCGTGCTTTTCCTGTGCGTTCAGCAGCGGAATCCCCAGCACCGCGCAGTTGGTGGTGATGAGCGGCAGATAGATGCCCAGCACCTGGTACAGCACCGGGCTGGTCTTGTGGATGAACATCTCGGTGAACTGCACGATGCCGGCGATGACCACGATGAACGACAGCGTGCGCAGGTAGAACAGCTCGGTGCCGAGCAGATATTCGTTGACGAGGTAGCTCGCGCCGGAGGCGAGCGTCAGCACGAAGGTCGTCGCCAGCCCCATGCCGATCGACGCTTCCAGTTTTTTCGACACGCCCATGAAGGGGCACAGGCCGAGTATCTTGGCCATCACGATGTTGTTCACGAACACCGTGGAAATGAGGATGAGGATGTAGGTTTCCAAAGCAGGCGATCCGGTGGAATGGCACATTATCCGCCGATGTGGCGGTGGGGTTCAACCCTGTCCGCGCAATGTGTTTGACGGAGATTAGGTTGACGTTCAGGGTTGTCGGTGCACTAACGAGCGCGGCTAACTACAGTTTTCGGGTTAAATCTCGATCTGCGTACCCAATTCGACCACCCGGTTGACCGGCAGTTTGAAAAACCGCATCGCCGATTCGGCGTTTTGCGCCATGCCCGCAAACAGGCTTTCCCGCCACAGCGCCATGCCCGCGATCTTGGTGGGAATCAGGGTCTCGCGCGACAGGAAGAAACTGGTTTCCATCATCTCGAAATGCAGCCCCAGGGCATCGCACAGCCCGAGCGCCTTGGGAATGTCCGGCTCCTCGCGGAAGCCGAAGCGGATTTCCAGGCGGTAAAAGCCACCGCCCAGTTCGGCCAGACGGATACGTTCGGCGTCGGGAATGCTGGGCACTTCTTCGGTGATGGCGCGCAGAATCACCACGCGTTCATGCAGCACCTTGTTGTGCGACAGGTTGTGCAGCAGGGCATGCGGCACACCCTTGCCGGTGGCGTGCAGAAAGATGGCGGTGCCCGGTACGCGCTGGTGTTCAAAGGCGGTAATGCCTTCGATAAAGCTATCCAGGTCGATGTCGTCGCTTTGCATCCGCTGAAACAACAGTTCGCGGCCGCGTTTCCAGGTAGTGAGCAGGGTAAACACCAGCATCCCGATGACCAGCGGAAACCAGCCGCCATGAATGATCTTGGGCACGTTGGCACCAAAGAAGGCAAGATCGATCACGAGGAAAGAAGCGGCACCGGCCAGCACCGCAGGCAGCGACCATTTCCACAAGGCCCATGCCACGGTAAAGGCCAGAATGGTGTCGATTGCCATGGTGCCGGTCACGGCGATGCCATAGGCCGAGGCCAGGTTGCTGGAGGAATTGAACCCCAGGATCAGCAGCGCGACGCCCGTCAGCAGCGTCCAGTTGATGAAGGGGATGTAGATTTGCCCGATGGCCTGATCCGAGGTGTGGCGCACCTGCATGCGGGGCAGGTAGCCCAGCAAAATAGCCTGGCGCGTGACGGAAAACGCGCCGGAGATCACTGCCTGCGAAGCGATAACGGTGGCCAGCGTCGCCAGCACGATCAGCGGGTACAAGGCCCATTCAGGTGCCAGCAAATAAAACGGATTTTTTGCGGCGGTGGCGTCGCGCAGCAGCAGGGCGCCCTGTCCCAGATAGTTGAGCACCAGTGCCGGGAAGACGAAGCCCAGCCAGGCATAGCGAATGGGGCGTTTGCCGAAGTGACCCATGTCGGCATACAGCGCCTCGCCGCCGGTGACGGCCAACACTACCGCACCGAGAATGATCAGGCCGGTGATGCCGTGCGTTTGGAAATAAGCGATTCCATACAGTGGATTGAATGCGACCAGCACGGCAGGCGTCTGAGCAATGCTCAGCACGCCCAGCAAGGCCAATACGCCGAACCAGAGAATCATGACCGGGCCAAACAATGTGCCCACCGACGCGGTGCCCCGGCTCTGAATGAGGAACAGCGCCACCAGCACGCTCAATGCAATGGGGATGATGTAGCGATGCAAGCCAGGCGCGGCCACTTCCAGGCCTTCCACCGCGGACAGCACCGAGATGGCAGGCGTGATCATGCTGTCGCCGTAGAACAGCGCCGCACCGAACAGACCCAGGGTGAGCAACGCCCATTTGCGCCGCGAATTTGCGTGGAACACCCGCTGAGTCAGCGCGATCAGCGCCATGATGCCGCCTTCGCCCTTGTTGTCGGCGCGCATGATGAAGATCACATATTTCAGCGACACCACCAGGATCAGTGCCCACAGCATGAGCGACAGCACCCCGAGGATATTGCCGGGATTGATGTCCGCGCCGTGCGGGCCGTTGAAGGCTTCCTTCAGCGCATACAGCGGGCTGGTGCCGATGTCGCCAAAGACCACGCCGACAGCGCCAAGGGCCAGGGTGAGCAGTTTATTGTGCTGGGAATCGTTGTTGTCGGAAGGGGAGACGCTCATCGGTTTTTGTTGTCGCGGCAGGAAAGCCCGGTTGGGCGGTGGGCAATTCTAGACAGAATAGCCATAAAGCGGGTGCACCGCTTGGGGCATAGGCGGCTTGTTCGCCCTCGCTCGGCCATGGGGTGCTTCAGCCGAGCGCCTTGCCGGACGCCCAGAAGTCGTAACCCTTGGAGAGGAATTCGTCCCACGGCAGGTAGTGCGAGCCGTCGCAGGAAAAGGTGAGGCCGACCATGCCGTTGAAGATGTTGAGCGAGCCGGCGCGCAGATAAAACGTCTCGTCCATGAAGCGCAGCGCGCGCAGGCTGTCCAGCACCGGACGGATCTTGTCCTTCGGCACCGCGGCTGTGTTCGGGTAGGGGCGGCGCGGGTAGGTGAGGCAGGTGTCGGGGTCGGTCAGCGCGTCGATGTCGAGCAGCCGGTAGTAATACGGATCGTCGACCAGCCAGATGGTTGCGCGGCTGCTGGAAAAGTGCAGCTTGCCGTGGAAGATGCCGCGGTCGGTCATCAGTTCCTCCATCACCCCCAGCACGGTGTCGAGATGCAGGTCCATCTGACTGTCGCTGCGCGTCTGGTGGAACACCGCGCCGCGGATCGCAGGGTCGCCCTTGATCTGCCGCCAATAGGTCGGTTCGTCGTACAGCTTGCCGGTGATCGGCAGGTCGCGCAGGTCGAAGTCGGCACCGACGAAACCGAGCACGCGGCCGTCGTCGTCGCGCACGATCTGGATCGCGGTGAGCGACGGCCGCTTGGCGCGCAGGCTGATGTAGGCCTGCGACAGCAGGAAGCCCTGGTTTGGTACCGCTTCGTTCATGTAGGGGCGGTTGGAACGGTCGCGGTTGTAGTCGATCTCGATCAGGCCCTCGCGGGTGATGTTGTCGGACAGCTGGATCGCGCGGGTGTCCAGCGCATACATGTATTTGCACGCAGGCAGATCATTGAGCGCATGCGTCAGCGCGGCGTTGAGGCCGGCGCGGCTGGGCCAGGACCGGCTGCAAGCCTGTGCGGCCAGCGCCAGCGGTTCGCGCAGCAGATTGGCCAGCGCTTCACGTTGTTGGGCGACGCTTTCGGCAAGCGTGGTGGGGGTGGACAGGGGCGATCGATCCACAGCAGCAGCCTTCATTATTTGCATGATGGGTGGCGCAAAGAGATGACCGGCCAGCCCCGGGTCTCGGCGTGCGCAAGCAGGGTGGGGTCGGGATCGACAGCGACTGGATGGCGGACCTTTTCCAGCAGCGGCAGATCGTTGTGCGAGTCGCTGTAGAACCAGCTGGTGTCGAGGCAATCCAGCCGGGTCCCGTGGGCTTCGAGGAAGTGTTCGAGGCGGACGACCTTGCCTTCGCGGAAGCAGGGCGTGCCCGCCACTTCACCGGTGAAGCGGCCATCGACCTCCTCGGGATCGGTGGCGATCAGGTGCGGGATGCCGAATTCCCGGGCGATCGGACGGGTGACGAAGCTGTTGGTGGCGGTGATGACGGCGATCAGGTCGGCCTCGTCCAGGTGCTTGTTGACGAGATCGCGCGCGGCCTGGGTGATCATGGGACGGATGCGCGTTTCCATGTATTCGGCATGCCAGGCGTCGAGCTGTTCGCGCGTGTGGGTCGCGAGCGGGCGCAGGGCAAACGCCAGGAAGGCATAGATATCCAGCCGCCCAGCCTTGTAGTCCTCATAGAACGCCTTGTTCTTGGCTTCGTAATGGGGGCCGTCGACCGCGCCCTTGGCGATGAGGAATTGTCCCCACTCGTAGTCGGAGTCGCCGGCGAGCAGGGTGTTGTCGAGATCGAAGAGGACGAGTTTCATGTCAGACGTACGTTACACGGTTCAAGTTACAAGTGATCAGTGGCGCGGGGCCTGGCCGCGGTCGAGCCAGAATTCGCGCAGTTCGTAGGCGCCCCAGAGGGCGAGGGCGAGGTGATCTTCGCGGCGGATGGCGCGTTCCTCGGGTGTGAGTTCGTCGAGCGGGGACGTCAGCACATAGAAAGGATCGAGCACTTCGTCGACGAAGGCTTCGTCCTTGCTGTCGGCGGGCAGGGTCCAATCGTCCTCCCAGTGCTCCACCGCCAGCAGGAAGCCGGCGGCCCACAGCTGGGCATAGGGCGGGATGCCGGCCTCCTTCAGCCGCTTGGCTTCGGCCGGGGGCAGTTCGGCCAGCAGGCCGTTCCAGTCCATGACCAGCGGCGACAGCGCCTTGGGGTCGGCCAGGTTTTCGATCGGCGCGGCCAGCGCGCGGGCGATCTCGTTGCGGCGGCGCTCGAACAGCGCGAGGAAGCGCGCCTCATCGGCTGCGTCCTCGAATATCGTGGCCAGACCGTCGGCGCGGTCGAGCAGCACCGGGAAATACTCCTCGGGGGGGATGGCGCGCGGGCTGCAGACCAGCGCGGTAATGAAGCCGTCGAGGCCTTCGAGCGAAATCGGCACGTCGGTGCGCTCGTCGATGAGATCGACCAGATCGGCCAGTTCATCGATCTCCTCGTCGCGGAGCGGGGCGTTGGGGGATTTGGCTGCGGACATGGCGTGGGCTCGAAGGTCTCGATTAAGGGTGCGGACGGGCGCATCGCGTAAAATCCGCTTATGAATTTTACCGCGCCGGGCCTGTCCGCATCACTGTTGCCCGAATCCTTTTATCTGATCGGCTGGCTGGGGCTGGTTTTCCTGGCCTGGCGCTGGCTGATGTCGGGCGACTGGCGCCGGCTTGCCGAACCGTCGCGCCTGAATCTGTTTCTCGGCGCCACCGTGGCGGTGCTGGCGCTGTGGCAGATTCGCACCGGCATCAAACCGGGGCTGACATTTCACTTTTATGGTGTGGCGGCGCTGACGCTGATGTTCGGCTTCTGGCGCGCCACCTTTGCCGGCGTGCTGATCCTGCTGGCAAACGCGGCGTTCGGGCGCGGCAGCTGGAACGCGCTCGGGGTGGATGCGCTGCTGGTGGCGGCGCTGCCCGCGGCGGTGAGCTGGGGCGTGTTCCGCCTGCTGGACCGCCATCTGCCGAACCATTTCTTCGTGTATGTGCTGGGCAACGGCTTTTTCGGCGCCGCGCTGTCGGTGGCGGCGATTGGTCTTGTCACCACCGCGCTGATGACCGTCGCCGGCGCCTACCCGCTCGATTACCTGCTCACGCACTACACGCCATACACTACGCTGCTGATCAGCTGGGCCGAAGCGTTTTCCACCGGCATGGCGATCACCGTGATGGCGGTGTACCGGCCGGCCTGGCTGGAAACCTTCGATGACGTCAAATACATCCAGAACAAGTAGCCTTTTGCATATCGCCTATCCCGACCTGCCGGTTTCCGCCCGCCGCGACGACATCCTCGCCGCGCTCAAGGCCAACCGCGTGCTGATCCTGTGCGGCGAAACCGGCTCCGGCAAGACCACGCAGATTCCCAAAATGTGTCTGGAGGCGCGGCTTGGATCAGAGGCGGCGCGACCGGGGAAACTCATCGGCTGCACCCAGCCGCGCCGCATCGCCGCGCGTTCGGTGGCGGCACGCATCGCCCATGAGCTGGGGGGCGAGCTCGGCGGCCTGGTCGGCTACAAGGTGCGCTTCACCGACACCGTGCGCCACGACACCGCGATCAAGGTGATGACGGACGGCATCCTGCTGGCCGAAAGCCAGGGCGACCCGCTGCTCTCGCGCTACGACACCATCATCATCGACGAGGCGCACGAGCGCAGCCTCAACATCGATTTCCTGCTCGGCTATCTGAAAACGCTGGTGGAGAAGCGCAGCGACCTGCGCGTGGTCATCACCTCCGCCACCATCGACGCCGAACGTTTCTCCAAACATTTCGACGCTGCCCCGGTGATCGAGGTGTCGGGGCGCACCTATCCGGTGGAAATCCGCTGGCGGCCGATCGAGCGCGAGGAGCCTGCCACGCCCGCGAAGGGCGAACGCGAGAAGAAAGATAAGGACGCACCCGACCAGATCGCCGCCATCCTCGACGCCACCGACGAACTGGCGCGCGTGGGCCCGGGCGACATCCTGGTGTTCCTCCCGGGCGAGCGCGAAATCCGCGACACCGCCGAGGCGCTCAGGAAGCACCATCCTCCCGGCACCGAAATCCTGCCGCTGTTCTCCCGCCTGTCGGTCGCCGAGCAGGACGCGATCTTCAAGCCCACGAATGCGCTGCGGCGCATCGTGCTCGCCACCAACGTCGCCGAGACCTCGCTCACCGTGCCCGGCATCCGCTACGTGATCGACCCCGGCACTGCGCGGGTGAAACGCTATTCGGCGAGGAACAAGGTCGAGCAGCTGCTGATCGAGAAGGTCTCGCAGGCCTCGGCCAACCAGCGCGCCGGCCGCTGCGGCCGGGTCGCCGACGGTGTCTGCATCCGCCTCTACGACGAGGCCGATTTCGGCAACCGGCCGCGCTTCACCGATCCCGAACTGCTGCGCTCGTCATTGGCCGGCGTCATCCTGCGCATGAAGTCGCTCGGGCTGGGCGACGTGGTGGGCTTTCCCTTCATCGACCCGCCGAGCTCGCGGCTCGTCACCGACGGCTACCAGCTGCTGGCCGAGCTGCACGCGCTGGATGAGGCGGGGCAGCTGTCCAAAATCGGCACCCAGCTCGCCAGGCTGCCGCTCGACCCGCGCATCGCGCGCATGTTATTGGCGGCCGAACAGCAGCGCTGCGTGCGCGAGGTGCTGATCATCGCCAGCGCGCTGTCGGTGCAGGATCCGCGCGACCGCCCGATGGAGCGTGCGCAGGCGGCGGACGAAAAGCATAAATTGTTTTCCGACGACCGCTCCGACTTCATGGGCTGGCTGAAGCTGTGGCGCTGGTACGAGGAGCAGGTGCAGCACAAGAAGACCAACCGCCAGCTGCAGACGCTGTTGCAGGACCATTTCCTGTCGCCGCGGCGGATGCGTGAATGGCGCGACATCCACGGCCAACTGCACGCGCAGGTCGCCGAACTGGGCCTTCGCGAAAACGAGAAGGACGCCGGCTACGACACGATCCATCAGGCGCTGCTCTCCGGTCTTTTGGGCAACATCGGCTTCAAGTCCGACGATGCGAAGGCACGCCCCAAGCCGGGCGAGGGAAACTACCAGGGCGCGCGCGGCATCAAGCTGTCGATTCATCCCGGCTCGGCGCTGGCGAAGAAAGCACCCGCAAGGAGTGCGCCGCCAGACGCTCGCCCTCCGGGCGGTCTTGGCGCAGGCCCGAAGTGGATCATGGCAGCCGAGCTGACCGACACCGGGCGGCTGCTCGCGCGCACCGTCGCCGAGGTGCGGCCGGAGTGGATCGAGGCGGCGGGGCGTCATCTGCTCACGCGCATGTTCATCGAGCCGCACTGGGAAAAGGACGGTGCGCGCGTGGTGGCGTTCGAGCGGGTCAGCCTGTACGGCATCACCCTGGTGCCGCGGCGCAAGATCCACTACGGCCCGATCGATCCAGTGCAGTCGCGCGAGCTGTTCATCCGCGGCGCGCTGGTGGCCGGCGAATACGACACGAAGGCGCCGTGGTTCGCGCACAACCGCGCGCTGATCAAGGAAATCGAGGCGCTCGAACACAAGGCGCGGAAATCCGGCGTGTGGCTGGACGAGGAGCGCATCTTCCGCGTGTTCGACGCGCGCATCCCGGCCGATCTCCACAACGGCGCGGCATTCGAGCAGTGGCGTGCGGAGGCTGAAAAGCGCGACCCGACAATCCTGTTTTTGCAGCGCGAGGACATCCTCGGCGAAGGGCTCGGCGCCGACCACACGCTGTTCCCCGAGACCCTGGCGGTCGACGGCGTGGCGTGCACGCTCAAGTACCGCTTCGAGCCCGGCCATCCGCTCGACGGCGTGACGCTCAAGCTGCCGCTGTACCTGCTCAACCGCGTCGAGGCCGCTCAGGTCGATTGGCTGGTGCCCGGCCTGATTCGCGAGAAGCTCACCGCACTGCTGAAATGTCTGCCCAAGGACAAGCGCCGCCCGCTGATTCCGCTGCCCGAGGCGGTGACGGCCTTCCTCTCGGCGGCGAAGCCGGGCGATCAGACGCTGACCGACGCGCTCTCGGCCTTCATCCGCAGGAAAACCGGCACCGACATCCATCCCGACGAATGGAAGGGCGAGCTGCCGGCGCACCTGCACATGAACGTGAGCGTCATCGACGACAGCGGACAGGAACTCGCCAGCGGCCGCGATCTCGCGGCGCTACGCCAGCAGCTGGGCGGCGCGGCGCGCATCACCTACGGCGGCGGCGCCGAGGACAGCGAGTTCGAGCGCACGGGCCTCGTCGAATGGAATTTTGGCGACCTGCCCGAGCAGGTGAAATTCAAGCGCGGCGGACGCGAGCTGATCGGCTATCCGGCGCTGGTCGACAACGGCGAGAGCGTCGACCTGCGCCTGCTCGACGCACCCGATGTGGCGGAGGCCGAGACCCGGCGCGGCGTGGTGCGCCTGCTGCGGCTCGCGCTGGCCGCCCAGTTCAAGCAACTCGACAAGGATCTGTCGCGTGAAACCGCGCTGGCGCTGAAATACCGCAGCTTCGGCAGCCCCGAACAATTGCGCGCCGCGCTGATCGATGCGATCGCCACGCGTGCACTGCTGGGTGACGACGACACGCCGCGCGACGCGAAAACCTTCGGCAAGCAGAAGGAGCGCGCCAAGCCCAGAATTGCCGTAGTCAAGCAGGCGCTGCTGCATGATGCGGCCGAGATCCTCGATCTGCATGCACAGGTGACGGCCCGCCTCAACGCCAAGCCGCAGTTCACCGCCGCGATGCGCGACGAACATGCGCACCTGGCTGCCCTGGTGCCGGCGGACTTCATCACTACCATCCCTTGGTCGCACCTGAAGGACTTGCCGCGCTATCTCAGAGGCGTCCTCAAGCGGCTGGAGAAACTGCCCGCGTCCGAGCCGCGCGATTCGCGCGGCATGGCCGGCGTGCTGACGCTGCAGAACAAGTACCTGGCGCGGCGCGCGCAGGTGAAGGGCGAGGTACCGGTGGCGCTGGACGATTTCCGCTGGCAGCTGGAGGAACTGCGCATTTCCCTGTTCGCCCAGGAGCTCAAAACGCCGTATCCAGTGTCGGTCAAACGGCTCGACAAATTGTGGGATGAGCTTGCCAGGCAGCCCCTGGCTTGAGTAGTCTGCCGGCATGAGCGAGCGCGTATTCAATCTGCCGAACGTCATCACGATGCTGCGGATCGCGGCCGTGCCCGTCGTGGGCTGGCTGATTCTGCAGCAGCGCTGGGAGGCCGCCTGCTGGCTGTTCCTCGCTGCCGCGGTATCGGATGGCATCGATGGCCTGCTGGCGCGCTGGCTCGGGCAGATGACGCAGCTGGGCGCCGCGCTCGACTCGGTCGCCGACAAGGCCCTGGGCCTGGTGACGCTGGTGATGCTGACGCTCGAAGAAGCGATCCCGATGTGGGTGACGCTGGCGATCCTGCTGCGCGACACTGTCATCGTGCTGGGCGCGTTGAGCTATCGCGGACTGGCCGGACACCTGGAGATTCACCCCACCTGGCTCGGCAAGACGCACATGTTCGCCGAATTCACCTTGCTGACGCTGGTGCTGGCGAGCCTGGCCGGGCTGCTCGACCTGACGGCCTGGCTGCAGCCGCTGTTTGCTGCCGTGTTTGTGATCGCCGTGGTATCTGGCGTGCAGTATGTGTGGATATGGGGCACCAAGGCACGTCGTGAACGCGCTTCGGTTCCGCTCAAGCCTCACTGAAAGGAAAGCCTGTGCTGGCGCTCTGATTCGTAGCCGGTCTTGATCCGGTACATGGCCGCATCGGCGGCACGAATCAGGGCGTCCTCGTCGGCGCCATCCTCAGGGAAAAGCGCCTGACCGATGCTGGCGGCGATGACCACATCAAGCCCGAAGAAAACCGTGCCCACATTCAGCGCCTGCTGGATCTTGTACGCGGCGGCGAGGCAGTCATCCCGTCCCTGCACCTCTTCCAGCAGAACGACAAACTCGTCGCCACCCAGACGTGCGACCGAATCGGAGTCGCGAATGCTGAAAGTGAGACGTTTCGCCACTTCGGTCAGCACGGCGTCACCCACATGGTGGCCGTGTTGATCGTTGATCTCCTTGAAACGATCCAGATCCACATACAGGATGCCCACCTTGCCGCCGTAGCGGTGGGCATGGCGAATCGCTTGCTGCAGCCGGTCGTAAAACAGCCGACGGTTGGCCAGCCCGGTCAGCGGATCATGCGTCGCCTCTTCGCGTAGTGCCGTGCGCGAGCGCTCAAGCTCCACCATCTGTTCGCGTATTTGTCGGGATGTCGAGCGGATTTTCCGCAAGGTATGCCAGGCGATCAGGAGCGCCAGGACAATCGCCGCAATGCCGAATGCCAGCGTAATCAAATAAGTGCGCTGGTAGGTTTGCTCTGCCTGTCGCTGGGCAACCACGTTGGCCTGATGATAAAGATTGCGCATGTCGGCCAGTTGCTGATTGAAGGCATCCTGGATGGGGATGGCTTCCCGCACCAGCACATCGCGTGCGTCTGCGCTGCGATCGGCGTAGATCAGGTCGATCACCCTTTCCTGAACCGACTGGATTTCGTTGACCAGTCGAGTCTGAGCGTCAAAGCTGCGTTGCTCGGCAGCGGTGAAGCCCATCTGGCGCAGGTCGTTGCGACCGCTTCCCACCAGGAAACCGGCGCGGTTGAATTCCAGAAAATGGGCATCACGTACAAAGGGATCGTCGGCCAGCACCATGCGGAACAGGCTGTCGGTACGGATATGCGCCGCCACCTGGGTTTGCGTGATGAGATCGATCTTGCGGTTGTGCTGCTCAACCACCATTTGCATCTGCTCGTCCAGCGTCTGCAATTGCAACAGGCTATTTAATGCCAGCCCGCAAATCAGGGCAATCAACGCAACAAAGGCCGCGCCAGTGGTGAGGGGGAATCCGCGTTGTCTAGGCATAGACGCATGCAATCAGATCATCATCTAAATCTAGATCATTATTGGCCGGCTGGCTGGGCTTAATACGTCATTCCGGACTGTTGCAGGGATCGCAGGGTGTGGGCCACTTGCCCTGCATGGCGCGCTGGATCGACTTTGTCAAAGCGTGCTGCGATGCGGCCGTCCGGCGCAACGATGAAAGTGTGGCGGCGGGCAAAACGCACGAGGCCAAGATTCAGCAGGCTGTCGTAGACAGCTGCCGTTTTGCCGCCCGGGTCCGACAGCAGCGGAAACGGCAGCTGATATCTGCGGGCGAACTCGGCATGCGAGCGGGTGTCGTCGACGCTGACGCCGACCACGACCGCATCGAGTTCGTCCAGTATTGCGATGTCGTCGCGAAAGCGGCATGCCTCCTGCGTGCAGATCGGCGTGTCGTCACGGGGATAGAAGTACAGCACCAGCCAGTGTCCAGCATAATCACTCAGGTGATGGATCAGACCATCCTGGTCTGCCAATGCGAAGTCAGGCGCAGCGCAGCCCTCGCTCAGTTGCGTGCCTGGACGCAGCATCCACAAGGCCGCACTTGCCAGCAGCAACAGTGCCGCAAATCCACCCAGTATCAGTTCCGGCATGTGTTCTCCTGATACGCATCATAGCTGGCTTGTATCCTGTCAGGCTGCATCAGCCTGGCTCGGTAATCCACGCGGGATTAGGTAGAATGCGCGCCACGCCCCGGTAGCTCAGTGGATAGAGCAACCCCCTCCTAAGGGGTAGGTCGGACGTTCGATTCGTCTTCGGGGCGCCACATAGGGTTGTGTATCACGCACAAATGAAAATAGCGGCCATGGCCGCTATATCTTTTTTGACATCTGCTTTTTGTCACAACCCGGGAAGGATTGTGGCGTCCCCACGGGGATTCGAACCCCGGTTATCGCCGTGAAAGGGCGGTGTCCTAGGCCTCTAGACGATGGGGACCCGGACGGCGGTGTGAACCGCCAACATTTGCTGCACGACTTGCGTCGCTACTGCTTGTTGGAAAGCTGGGTCAAGGTGACGCCGAGCAACAATCCGACGAAACCCAATGGTACCAGTGAGATCCAGACTTCGGCGTTCTCGCTGCCATTCAGCATTTTCCAAAATCCAACGCTCAGTCCGACGACACTCAGTATCAGCCCCAGCAATGTGGTGATGACGCCAAGCTTGTGCATCGTACATCCTGTTAGTTGGTGGAGGTAAGCGGGATCGAACCGCTGACCTCTTGCATGCCATGCAAGCGCTCTCCCAGCTGAGCTATACCCCCAACGAAGCCGCGCATTCTATAGATGCCTTGCGTGCTTGTAAAGCCTCTGCGCGCATTTCAATCGGGAAAAAGTTTGCCGGGGTTGAGCAGGCCGTGCGGATCGAATTGCCGTTTGATCGCGCGCATCAGCTCAAGCGTGGCGGAGTCGATTTCCTGCGGCACGAAGCGGCGCTTCTCGGTGCCGATGCCGTGCTCGCCGGAGAGCGTGCCACCCAGCGCCAGGACACGCAGCATGATCGCGTCGAGCGCCAGGTGGGCGCGCTCCATTTCGTCGGCGTCATCGGGGTGCACCATCAGGTTGACGTGCAGATTGCCGTTGCCGGCGTGGCCGAACGACACCACGGCCAGCCGATGCGTGTTGGCGGTGTGGTCGATGAAGTCGACGAATTCGGAAAGCTGGGACACCGGCACCACCACGTCCTCGTTGATTTTCAGCGGCGCGATCTGCTTGACCGCATGCGACAGCGATTTGCGCGCGGTCCACAGTCGGGTGATGGCCTCGCGCGTGAAGCCGCTCTTCATCTCGAGCAGGCCGTCGCCGGCGAGCGCTGCTTCCAGCGCGGCGATCTGGCGCGGCAGGTCCGCCACGGCGCCGTCAGCCTCGACCATCAGCAGCGCACGGGTGCCGGGCGCCAGGTCGTCCGCCGCGCCGGTCGGGCGGATGGCGTCGATGGCGCGATGGTCCATGAATTCGAGCGCGCACGGCATCACGGACTGGCGCATGACGCGGCTGACCGCGTCGAGCGCAGTACGGGTGCTGGCGAAGCACAGACGGAGGGTGGCGACGGCTTCCGGCGCCGGCAAGAGTTTCAGCGTCGCTTCGGTGATCAGCGCCAGCGTACCCTCCGAGCCGACCAGCAGGCGGGTGAGGTCGTAGCCAGTGACCCCCTTGGTGGTGCGGCAACCGGCACGGATTTCCTCGCCGCTGCCGGTGACGGCGCGCAGGCCCAGCACGTAATCGCGGGTGACGCCGTACTTGACGGCGCGCGGCCCGGCGGCGTTCATCGCGAGGTTGCCGCCGATGCGGCAATACGCATTGCTGCCGGGGTCGGGCGGGTAGAACAGGCCGGCACTGCGCGCGAGGCGGTCGATTTCCTCGGTGACCACGCCGGGTTCGACGACGATGAGGCGGTTGGCCGGGTCGAACTCGAGCACGCGCCGCATGCACTCGAAGCTCACCACCACGCCGCCGGGCGCGGGCAGCGCGCCGCCGACGTTGCCGGAGCCGGCGCCGCGCGGGGTCAGTGCCACGCGATGCTCGAAGGCGATGCGCACGAGCGCCGCCACCTCGTCGTGCGAGGTGGGGAACAGCACCGCATCGGGCTCGACCCGGCGCGGGGTTTCGTCGCAGGCATAGAGCGCGCGGGTGGCAGCGTCGTCGAACACGCGATCGGCGCCGAGGGCGGAACGGAAAGCGGCGAGCGCGTGATCGGACAACATGGCAAACAGGGAAAAGAAGGAATCAGGACGCGTTCTTGTGCCCGCCTGGGTGCTTGTGCCCGTCCGGATGCTCGGGCGGCAGCTGCACGACCAGCTGGGCGATCGTGTCGGCGTCGAAATCCATGCCGATGTCCCAGCCCGGATTCAGCGCGATCGGCACGCCGCCGCCGATGCGGCGCAGCAGCCAGGAAAACTCGGTGAGGAGGCCGCCTGAAAACTCGGGAAAATGCTCGACGAAGGGCTTGGCGCGCTCGGGGCTGGTGAACAGCACCAGCACGCGCTCGCCGTCCTCGTCCTCGATGATCAGCGGCACGGCCTGGGTGGTGCGCTGGAAGCCCTGGATCGGGTTCTTCTCGTCGCGCACCGGCATGAACAGCTGCTGCTCGATGAGCTGCAGCACGAAGGTTTCGGCGTCGAGCGTGCCGGCATGCACGGCAGCCAGCTGCTCTTCAAGCGCGTTGTGGGGAACGAAGTTCATGGTCTTGGGGCGGATTCGGGATTGCGGCCAGTGTAGCGTAAGCGGGCGCGCTTGCGGGCTCAGGGCATACGACTCCATCCCGCCTTGCGGGACTTCAGCGCGTCGTGGATCGGAGTCCTTTAGGGCTCCCAGCGTTCGGGATGCGCCCAGTACCGGGCATTGAGCCAGTCCGGCACCGTCTTGTAGGTATCGATATCGTAATAGTGGATGCGCAGATCCGCTGCAGCATCGGTGGCGGACAGCGTAAAGCCGAGTGCGATGAACGCCGTCTCGTCCAGCACGCAGCCGGATGGCGCGACCAGCAGGATGCGCGGTGCAAGGTACAGGCGCGTCCGGCCGATCAGGTGCCGGGCCTGCTCTGCGCCCAGTCCGTTCAGCGCATCGACCCCGAGCGCCAGCGCACAGGGTGCATCCGGCAGGGCGTCAGGCATGCGGACCGGTGTGTCGGGCAGCACGTCGCCCGCCAGTTGCCGGGCCGCCGCATCGAGTGCGCACACGCTTGCGGGCCGGATGTCCAGCAGACGTGTCCGCAGGTGCTCGCGCCAGCTCATGCCTTGCGCGGCACGCGCACCAGCCGGGTACCGACGATGCGGTCGTGCAGGAACTGGCGGTCGCGGTCGACGAGCGCCCACCAGAAGCCGGCGCCCGCCAGCAGCAGACCCAGCAACGCGAGGAAGAAGCGCAGCACCGCCTGCCTGAAGGTCAGGGTGTCGCCGTTCTGCTGAACCAGGCGGATGCGCCAGGTTTTCATCGCCAGCGTTTGCCCGCTGCGCAGCCAGAATGCGCTGAAGTAGGCGAACAGAATGCCCAGGATGTAGACCTGAAACAGGTGGCGCTGCCACGGTGCGTGCATCTCGCCCACCACCGGAATGATGATGAAGGACGCCACGAACACCACTGCGGTGACGAGCAGCGATTCATAGATCATGGCGGCGATGCGCACCAGAAAAGGGGCGGGGTCGGGGGCTATTGCGTTGTCTTGCATGGTGGCTCTATATTGCGGTCTGGCGCGACACTTTGCCACAGCGCGCCGCAACCATAAGCAAAATCAAGGAGGGGGCTCGATGCATATCATTAAGCAACTGATGGCGATTCCCGGCGTCGTCGCGGCCGGCGAGTATGCCTATCGTGGCGACCGTTTCTCCTACGAGGGCGCGCTCACCGACGAGTTTGCCCGCATGGCGTCGATCCTGTGCCGTGCCAATACGCTGTCGGTCAACATGCAGTCCGAGATCTTCGATTCCTTTGCCGAAAACATCGGCTGCCGCCCGGTGCAGGGCTGGATCGTGCGCGGCAGTCAGATCACCATCTGTGCGGTCGGCAATTATTTTGCCTTCATCGAAAACCGTGACGAGCTGCTCAACGACGTCATGACCATCATGCGTGCCAAAGTCGGTGACGTGCAGGATGACCTGCTGGTCAATCTGTATGCCAGGCTGGGCGGCGACACCAAGGAAGCCTTGTACTGAATTTGATGCCCAACAGGGGGGAGCGAAAATGAATCTGCAAAAAATGATGGACTTGCCGGGTGCGCTGGCGGCGTTTACCTACAGCGACAAGGGCGATCTGCAATCGCATGTGCTGCGCGAGGGCACCGAGCTGACGCCGCAGGTGCTGGATCTGCTGGCCCATTCGTGCGTGGCCAATCAGGCCATCG
>JAJYXG010000126.1:0-37995 GCA_021791095.1 Pseudomonadota bacterium | reverse complement strand
GCAAACGCCAGCGCATGGTGCTGCCCTCCGCGCGCGACATCGCCGAGGCCGCCGCCCGCGGCGCGCCCACCGTGCCCCACGATCCCGCCGAGACCCTCGCCCAGTGGAGTACCCGGTGTTTTTTCGCGTTTCGCAACGCAGCGCAGGCCCGCCCATGAAACGCACGGGCGCACGGGCAAGCGCACGGGCAAGCGCACGGGTTAAAGCCTTGATTTCAAAGGAAACGCACTGGCGCACGGGCCGCCACCCACGCGCCCGTGTGCGCGTGCGCACACACCGCTCCTCGATGCCCTTGCAAATTTTTCTCACGTATGCGCGTACCTATCTACCTGTGCGCCCGTGCGTTATGAGGAATATCAAGGACTTAACCCGTGCGCTTGCCCGTGCGCCAACCCGTGCGTTTTGCGCGACCCGTGCGTTTTCGTCCGGTTTCGTCATTCAGGGGCTTGAATCATGATCGAAACAGCACGAATGCTCGTCAAAATGGCCGAATTCGCCCGCATGCAGGGCTGGAACCGCTCCACCGTCACCCGTTTGCGGCATGCCGGGCGCCTCGTCATCGAAAACGGCCTGGTCAACGTCGCCGCCAGCCTCGACCTCATCGCAGCCACCGCCGATGCCCGGCGCGACGACGTCGCCGCCCGGCACGCCGCCGCCCGGTTACAAAAAACGGAAAAACAGGCCGTTGCAGCCGTTGCGCAGCCCGGCACGCAACACACCCACACGCAACGCGGCGAAAACGGCGCCACGGCCCCGTCTTCGGCATCGCCGGGCGCCCATAAAGCCGCGCAGGCCGCCGCCGATGCCGACGCAGCCGACGCCGTCGGCTCCAGCTTCCAGGCCTCGCGGGCCATGAAGGAAAAATACCTCGCCCTGCAGGCCCAGGCCGAGTACCAGCGCATCATCGGCGAGCTGCTGCCGCGCGCCGACGTCGTCGCCGCGCTCGACGACGTCGTCGCCATCGCCCGCCAAGGCCTCGAGAACCTGCCCCACCGCACCGCGCCGCGCCTGTACGGCAAGGAACTCGACACCATCCGCGCCGTGCTGCGCGAAGACATCGGCGCGCTCATGCGCGAAATGCACGCCGACGCGCAGCGCCAGCTCGCGCAACTCACCCAGGGGGACGGCGATGGGCGCGGCTGATCTTCTGCCCGCGGCCCTGCGCTCGCCGCTGGCCCTGCGCGCCTTCGCGCGCGGCTGGCGCGCCAAACAGGCGCTGTCGGTCAGCGAATGGGCCGACGCCAACCGCGTGCTTTCCGAGGTCGGAAGCGCCGAGCCCGGCGCCTGGAAAACCTCGCGCACCCCCTATCTGCGCGAGATCATGGACCAGCTCTCCGAGACCTCGCCCGCCAAGCTCGTGGCCTTCATGAAGCCCAGCCAGGTCGGCGGCACCGAGGTCGGCTCCAACTGGCTCGGCTACATCATGGCCCACGCCAAGGGGCCGGTGGCGGTGGTCATGCCCACCGAGAAAAGCCTGGGCGACTGGATGACCCAGAAATTCGAGCCCATGGCCGCCGACACCCCAGCCATCGCCGCCGTGCTCGCCCGGCGCAGCAACAGCGAGGGCAACAACTCCGCCCAGCGCAAGAAGTTCTCCGGCGGCATCCTCTACGCCAAAACCGCCGGCAGCACCGCCGAACTCAAAAGCACGTCCCTGCGCTACGCCCTGGCCGACGAAATCGACGAATACCCGCGCGGCGGCAACCAGGGCGACGTGCTCGGCCTGCTCGAGGTGCGCATCACCACGTTTCACGACGGCAAGGTCTACGCCCCCAGCAGCCCCACCGTCAAGGAAGCCAGCGCCATCGAAGAGCTATTCGAGGGCGGCGACCAGCGGCGTTACCACGTGCCATGCCCGCACTGCGGCCACCTGCAGGTGCTCGCCTGGGGCAACCTGCGCTGGACCAAGGACCCGCGCAACGCGCGCCGCGTGCTCGGCGCGCACTACGTCTGCGCCGAATGCGGCGCCGAAATCGAGGAACACCACAAGCCCGGCATGCTGGCCGAACTCGGCCACGGCGGCCAGGCGCGCTGGATCGCCGGAGAGCCCGGCGCGCCCTATCCCAGCTACCACATTAACGCCCTCTACACCCCGCTCGGCCTGGGCAAGACCTGGGCCGAACTCGCCCAGCAATGGCTCGACGCGCAGGACAACCCGCAAAAGCTCGTCGTCTTCGTCAACACGCGCCTGGCCGAAACCTGGGCCGACCGCTCGGCCGACATCAAGGCCAGCGTCATCGAGCAGCGCGCCGAACCCTACCCCCTGCGCACCATCCCGCAGGGCTGCCTGGTGCTCACCGCCGGTGTGGACACTCAAGACGACCGCCTGGAAATCCAGATCCGCGGCTTCGGCCGCCACGGCCGGCGCTGGACCATCGACTACCACGTGCTGCCCGGCAACCCCGCCGACGAAGGCCTGTGGGATCGCCTGGCCGAATACCTCAATGCCGCCGAATTCTCCAACGCCTTCGGCCGGCGCATGAAGCTCGACGCCACCGCCGTCGACACCGGTGGCCACCACACCCACGCCGTCTACCAGTTCGTGCGCAGCCGCCGCGTGCGCCGCTGCATCGCCGTCAAGGGCGCCAGCACGCCTGGGCGCGCCATCCTCGGCAAACCCAGCATGCAGGACGTGAACTGGAAAGGCCAGGTCGTGAAAAAAGGCGTCGCGCTCTACACCGTGGGCAGCGACGTGGTCAAGCACCTGCTCTACAACCTGCTGCACCTCGACACCGACAAGGCCGCCGAAGACCGCAAGGTGCGCTTCTCGCAGCAGCTCGACACCGCATTCTTCCAGCAGCTCACCGCCGAGGTCTTCAACCCGCGCAAGAACCGTTGGGAACTCAAGAAGGGCCGCCGCAACGAAGCGCTCGACACCTGGGTCTACGCCGAAGCCGCCAGCCACCACCCCGAACTCTACGTGCACAAATGGCGCGCCGCCGACTGGGACCGCCGCGCCGCCATGCTCGAACCCGAAGCCGCGCCCGAGGCCGACACCGCGGCGCCGCAAGCCGCGCCGATCGCCGCGCCCCCCGCGAAAAAACCCGCGCCTTTCGTCCCCCGCCCACCCGGCGGCTTCAAGACCCGCACCTGGTAGACGCCCATGTCCGACGACCTGCTCACCCACACCCTGCGCGTCATCCAACAGTGCCTGTCGGCGCGCGGCTTGCCGGCGCAGCAGGTCGCTCCCGTGCTGCGTGCGGTGGACACCGAGATGCGCGCCATCTTCGGCGGCGACCGCGCCTATGTCCGCGCCCACGGCCACGCCCTGCGCGACCGCGCCATCTGCGAGGAATACGCCAGCGGCCACGGCGTCGCCACGCTGGCCCATCGCTACACCCTCACGGTGCGCCGCGTGCGCCAGATCCTGGCCCGCAACCCCGCCATCAGCCACTACAACGCCGCATCGAAAGGCTGACCATGCCGCAAGACATCCCCTCCATCCGCATCACCGTGCGCCTCGCCTGGTGGTTCTGGCCCTACGCCTACGCCGTGATCTACTTCGCCGCCGTCATGGGGCTGCAGCCCGACATGGCCAAGCTCTACGCCAAGATGGCCAGCGCCATCCGCGTGCGCTGCAGGGCATGACGGCCGAGCAGCTCTACGCGCGCACCGAGCCCCACCGCCGCGACTGCGAGGCGCGCGAAGTCCTGCGCTGGCCGCTGCCCGCGCGCCGCGCCTACCTGGCCGACGTGCGCCGCCTGCGCGGCGACGCCGCCGCCGACGCCCTGCAGGACGAAATCACACGGCAGTGGCGCGCCTCCAGGCCAACCGCTATAAAAAAGTGAAGCGTTTTGCCTTATTTATTTCCCTGCGGGCTGTGACCATGGCGGCATGCTTCCAGCCCTCACATCCTTCGTTCAAGGCGACGCGCTGAATCTCAGCGTGGCGCCCTGCACCCTCATTGATGGGCGCCTCATCAGCGCCGCCGGAGGCTGGTCGCTCAAGCTTTCGCTGCGCGGCGCCAGCACGCTCGACCTCACGGCCAACACCACCCAGGTTGACGGCGCCGGCAACTGGCTGCTTGCCGCCACCGGCGCGCAGACCGCCGCGCTCACCGCCGGGCCCTACGGCTGGATCTACACCGCGACCGACGCCAGCAGCGTGCGCGCCACCCTGTCCAGCGGCACTATCGACGTGGAGCCGGACCTCACGCTCGCCGCGGCCGGCTACGACCCCCGCACCACGGCGCAAAAGGCCCTGACCGACGCCGAGGCCGCGCTGGCCAGCTTCAAGGCCAGCGGCGGGCGCGTGCGCAGCTACAGCATCGGCGGGCGCAGCATGACGTTCGAAACCGCCGCCGAGCTGCTCTCGCTCGTCAACTACTGGCGCGTGCGCGTGGCCAACGAAAAACACGCCGCCGCCGCCGCGCAAGGCCTGGGCGACCCGTCCAAGCTACTGGTGAGGTTCCGGTGAGCGCCACGCCGTCCATCCTCACCGGCGCGCGCGCGGCCCTGGCCCGCTGGATCGCCCCGTCCAAGCCGGCCAAGCCGTCCAAGCAACGTTCCGCCCGCGCCTACGCCGGCGCGCAGTACGGTCGCCTCACGTCCGACTGGAACCCCCTCAACACCAGCTCCGACAGCGAACTCGTCACCAGCCTGCGCGCGCTGCGCAGCCGCAGCCGCCAGCTCACGCGCGACAACGAATACGCCCTGCGCGCCAAGCGCCTGGTGCAGAACAACGTCGTCGGCCAGGGCATCGGCATGCAGGCCCAGGTCGTCAACCAGCGCGGCCGGCTGCAAGACAACATCAACAGCCAGATCGAGGACGCCTGGGCCGCCTGGTGCGACGCCTCGGTCTGCCACACCGGCGGCACGCTGCACTTCCACGACATCGAGCGCCTGCTGCTCGGCGAGCTGTTCGAGTCCGGCGAGGCCCTGGTGCGGATCGTGCGCCAGCCCTTCGGTGGCGGCAAGGCGCATTTCGCGCTGGAAGTCATGGAGGCCGACCGCCTCATCGACACTTGGCAGACGGCCGATGCGCCCAACGGCAACGCCATCCGCATGGGCGTGGAAATCGACAAATGGGGCCGCCCGCAGGCCTACTGGCTCTACCCCACGCACCCCGGCGACTACCAGTTCACCAGTTTTCAGCCCAGCCGCTTCATCCGCGTGCCGGCCGAGGACATGATCCACCTCTACGTGCAGGACCGCCTGCCGCAAACGCGCGGCGTGCCGTGGATGCACGCCGGCCTCAAGCGCCTGCACGACATCGGCGGCTACGCCGAGGCCGAGATCGTCGCCGCGCGCGCCGCGGCCAACATCATGGGCATCGTCGAAACGCCCGAACTGCAGGGCAGCGACGACACCACGACGGACCCCGCCGAGCCGCCGCTCACCGACCTGCAGCCCGGCATCGTCCAGCAGCTGCTGCCGGGGCAGAAGTTCACCGGCTTCAGCCCCAGCCGCCCGAACCCGGCCATGGACCCGTTCATGCGCCTGATGCTGCGCGGCTTTGCCAGCGCCACCGGCTGCAGCTACGAAAGCATCAGCCGCGACTACTCCCAAAGCAACTACAGCAGCAGCCGCCTGGCGCTGCTCGACGACCGCGACCTCTGGCGCGTGCTGCAAAGCTGGTTCGTGCGCAACTTCCGCGCCCGCGTGCACCGCGAATGGCTCGACGCCACCGTGACGGCCAGCATCCTGCCGTTCAACGACTACTTCACCGCCAAGGCCAAGTACCAGGCTGTGCGCTTCCGCCCGCGCGGCTGGAGCTGGATCGACCCGGTGAAGGAAGTGGCCGCGTTCGAGGCCGCCGTGCAGGCCGGCTTCATGACCGTGGCCGACGTCATCGCCGCCACCGGCAACGGCCAGGACCTCGAGGACGTGCTCAAGGCGCGCCGCGCCGAACTCGACCTCATGGCCGAGATGGACCTGCATTTCAGCACCAGCGCCGCGCCCGCCAAGGTCGGCATCAGCCCGGTGTCCGTCATCAACGCGGACGTCGCCACCCAGCAGGACGGCAACAACACCGGCAGCGCCACCGGCGCCGACGCCACCGATCCCAACCAACAGGAGGCCGCATGACAGACCTCGCCAAAACAGCCGCCGCGCAAACGCGCAAGGCCGCGCCCACCAAGCTGCCGCCGCTCACCCGCTTCATGCCGATGATGGACGACGGCAACGCCCCGCCCGCGCTCGACACCGAAACCCGCACCCTGCAACTGAGCTGGAGCAGCGAATTCCCCGTGGAGCGCTGGTTCGGCGACGAAATCCTCAGCCACGCCCCCGGCGCGGCCGACCTGTCGCGCCTCAACGACGGCGCGCCGCTGCTGTTCAACCACAACATGGACGACGTCATCGGCGTCGTGCAGCAGGCGCAGATCGACGCCGGCCAGCGCAAGGGCTTCGCCACCGTGCGCTTCGCCAACACGCCGCGCGGCAACGAAGTCATGCAGCTCGTGGCCGACAACATTCTGCGCAACGTCAGCTTCATGTACCGCGTCCAGGACTACCAGGACATGGGTAACGACCAGTACATGGGCACGCAGTGGACGCCAATGGAGATCTCCATCGTCAGCGTGCCGGCAGACCCCACCGTCGGTGTCGGCCGCGCCCCCGAAACCGGCGAACTGCCCGTGCGCGTCACCCGCGCCGCGGCTTCGCAAACCGAACCCACCACCACCACCGTTTCACCCACCGCGCCGGCGCCCGCCGTGCGTAGCACTTCAACCACCCAAGGAAACACCATGGATCCAGTCGTCACCCCCCAGGCGGGCACCGCAGCAACCGCCGCCCCCGTCATCGACATCAACGCCCAGCGGCAGGACGCCGCCGCGCAGGAGCGCGCCCGCATCGCCGAGATCGAGGCCATGTGCGCTTCGCACAAGATCTCGGCCGACATGCGCGCCGAGATGATCCGCAACGGCACCACCATCCCCGAGGCCCGCGGCCTCGTGCTGGTGGAGCTTGGCAAGCGTGGCCAGGCCCAGTCCCTCACCGCCAACGGCCACGCGCCCGACCTGTCGGACAAGGAAAAAGCCCGCTACAGCATGATCCGCGCCATCAACGCGGCCATCTCCGGCAACTGGAAGGACGCCGGCTTCGAGCTCGAAATCAGCAACGACATCGCCAAGCGTACCGGCAAGGCGGCCAATGGCTTCTACATGCCCACCAACCTGCCGTTCGCGGTGCGCGCGCCCTACGCCACCAGCGCCCCTGGCACCGGCGGCGCCCTGGTCGCCACCGAACTGCTGGCCGGCAGCTTCATCGAGGTGCTGCGCAACAAGGCGCGCGTCATGCGCCTTGGCGCCACCATCCTGTCCGGGCTGGTCGGCAACGTGGACATTCCGCGCCGAAGCGCCGCCACCACCACCTACTGGGTCGGCGAGGCCACCGACGTGACCGAAGCCGAAGGCACGTTCGACAAGGTTTCGCTCAGCATGAAAACCATCGGCGCCGTCTCGGTCATGACGCGCAACATGCTCATGCAAGGCACGCCCGACATCGAAATGCTGGCCCGCGCCGACATGGTGGCCCAGCTCGCGCTGGGGCTGGACCTGGCCGCGCTGAGCGGCAGCGGCACCGCCGCGCAGCCGCTGGGCATCGCCAACGTCGCCGGCATCACCTCGGTGGGCACCGGCGCCAACGGCGACGCCATCACCATCGACAACCTCATCGACATGGAAACCGGCGTCATGGCCGCCAACGCGCCCGAGGACTCGCTGGCCTACCTGTGCAACGCCCGCACCGTGGGCGCGCTCAAGAAGCTCAAGAGCACCACCGGCGAATACCTGTGGGTGACCACCGCCGACATGGGCCGCACCGGCACGCCGGGCGAGATCAACGGCTACACCGTGGCGCGCTCCAACCAGGCGCGCAGCAACCTCACCAAGGGCACCGGCACCAACCTCTCCGAGCTGTTCTTCGGCGCGTGGAGCGAGCTGCTCATCGGCGAGTGGGGGGTGCTCGAGGTGCAACCCAACCCTTACGCGGCCAGCGTGGCGCGCCAGGGTGGCATCGAGATCCGCGCGCTGCAAAGCATCGACATCGGCGTGCGCCACGCCGCGAGCTTCGCGGTGATGAGCGACGCCATCACAGGCTGATGCAGCAGGGGCCGCGCCAACCCGCGCGGCCCCGTTCGCCACCCACCCCACAGGACACCTCACCATGGCCCAACCCGTCAACTTCACCGTGCGCGCCGGGTTCACCTACACCGACACCTCCGGCGAAACCCCGCGCCGCTACGCCTCTGGCGAAACCATCCGGCTCGACCCCGCCATCGGCGAGGCCGCGCACCAGCTCGAACGCACCAACCCACCCGCGCAGGCCAAGACCCTGGCGCAAAACGTCGAGCAGGCCGTCGAAAACGCGGTCGATCGCGTGCTGGGCATCGCTACGCCGGCCGCAGAGGCATCTTCCCCAACCAATCCAACGCAAGGAGCAGCATCATGACGTGGGGCGTCCAAATCGCCAAGGGCGACGGCACAAAGTCGACTCAATCGTCGGATGTTTGCGGCGAATGCCGCCACGGTGGCGACGGCATGAACGATTTGCCATATCGCTACGGGCATCCCGTTTGCAACGTGCGCGCCGCCGCATCCTCCATCGGCTATCTGCTGACCGCTATCGATGTCGGAGCCGATAGCCACATGGCTGCTGGAAATGCTGTGCTGTGCTGCCACGGCTTCGAGCCGAAACAGCAAACCGAAGCGAGCGCACCGTGATCGACACCACGCTCGACGTCGCCGCGATGCTGGCCGATTTCGGCCAGCCTTGCACCTGGTCCGCCGCGCCCGGCGGCGCGCGCACGGCGCAGGCCATTCTCAACGCGCCCGGCGCCGACCTGCTCGGCGGCCAGGTCATCGGCACCGAGTACGAAATCCTCTACGCCACGGCCGACCTTCCGGGGCTGGCCAGCGGCGCGCAGTTGTCCATCGCCGGCGTGAATTACCAGGTACGCGAAATCCACGCCCTGGACGACGGCGCCACCGCCCACGCCACGCTGGAGAAGGTGTAGCCATGGCCGCCAGCATCCGTGAGCAGATCCTGCAGGCCCTGGCCGCCAAGCTGCAAACCGTGGCCACCGCGGGCGGCGCGCAGTTCTTCCGCCAGCCCGTGCTGGGCATTCCGCGCGAGCAGTCGCCCGCGCTCACGCTGGACGTGCACGGCGAAGCCATCGACCCGCGCGGCAACAGCCTGGTGGACCGGCACCTCACGGTGCGCGTCATCGCCATCGCCCGCAACCTGAACGTGTCGGCCGGCTACGCCCAGGCGGACGCCCTCATCGTCGCCGCCCATGCCGCCATCATGGCCGACCTCAACGTAGGCGGTCTGGCCCAGGCACTGCGCGAGGAAGCGTGCGACTGGCAGGAGATGGACGCCGACGCCGCCGTGGCCATGATCCCGGCCACCTACGTCGTGCAGTACCGCACCCGCACCACCGACCTCACCACGGCCACGCCGGCCTGAAGGAACGCACATGGCCTATCAAAATCCACGCGGCGGCATGCAGCAGTTCGGTCCGAACGGCGAGGCCGTCACCCTCGCGCGCGCGCAGGCCAGCAGCAACGTACTGGCCTCCGTCACCACCGCGCAGAACATCGGCGCGGGCGGCACCACGCCTGTCTACCTCATGGGCGTGCAGATTCGCACCGCGCTCACAGGCACCCTCACCATCAACGGTTTCACCGACCCCACCGGCGCCGCCGCGCCTTGGGTGCTGCCGGCCGGCTCGGTCGGTGCCGTGCTGCCGCCCGGCAACGCCCGGCGCATGGAAACGGGCTGCACGATGGTGTTGTCCGTGGCGACCGATGGACCGTTCGTCGTCGTCGATTACGAGCCCATCGGCTAAGGCGCCTGACCCGCGCAACTACCCCACCACGCAACCCCACCCAGGAGCACCATCATGTATTTCTCAGGACAAGGCAAGGTCTACATCGGCACGCGCGATGTCAACGGCAACCCGCAGGGCCTCACCTACGTGGGCAACGTGCCCAAGCTGGTGGTCAGCCCCGCCGTCACCACCCTCGAGCACCAGGAGGCCACGTCCGGCCAGCGCCTGGTGGACCTGCAGCTCATCACCGCCAAGAAGGCCGCGTTCGACTGCACGCTCGAGGAACTGCTGCCCTCCAACCTGGCCCTCGCGCTGTACGGCACCAGCAACACCGTGGCCGGCGGCACCTCCGTGGTGGACGAAGTTCTGCCGAGCGGCGTCACAGCCGGGCCGCTGTACCTGCTCAAGGGCCAGAACGTCACGGCCGTGAGCATCAAGGACAGCACACCCACCACGCCGCTCACGCTGCCGCCCGCGCAATACACCGTCAACGGCGCCGGCGGCTCCATCGTGTTCAACGACATCACAACGGGTGGCCCCTACGTGCAGCCGTTCAAGGTGAGCTACACCAACGGCGCGAACAGCAACGTGGCCATGTTCACCCAGCCGCTGCCCGAGCGCTGGGTGCGGTTCGAGGGCCTGAACACGGCCAACGGCAACAGCCCGGTCATCATCGACCTGTACCGCGTGAGCATTCTGCCCACCAAGCAGCTCGACATGATCTCCAACGCCCTCATGTCGTTCGACCTCACCGGCGAAACCCTGGCCGACATGACCAAGGCCGCCGACGCGGTGATGGGCATGTTCGGCCGCATCATCACCATCTGAGGCGCGGCATGAGCGAGCAAGACCTCGACGCCTTCCCGCCCGCCGCGCATACCGTGCGCGCGGGCGGCGAAGACCTGTCCATCACCCCGTTCCAGGTGGGCGACGTTCCCGCCGTGCTGCGCGCGGTGCGCGCCATCGAACCCATGTTCGCGACCAAGGACGCGCCCGTGGAGTGGATGGCCATCATGGCCGAGCACGGCGACGACCTCATCGACATGGTGGCCATCGGCACGCGCAAGCCCGTGGAATGGGTGCGCCGCCTCGCCATGGACGACTTTCTGCAACTGGCCGCCGTCGTCTACCGGGTGAACCTGGATTTTTTCGTCCAACGGCTGGGGCCGAGCCTGCTGCGCACGATCGCGGCCCTGAATGGGCCGTCGCCATCGGCCGCCTCATCCAAGCCGGACACGCGCGCGAGGACGTGATGCGCATGACGCTGCCCATGTTCCGCGCCTACAGCCGCGCCTGCGCGCGCCTGGAGCGCGAGCGCCTGGCCGATCTGCTGCTCATCGTGGCCACCGGCGCGCAAGGCGGCGCCGAGGGCATCGCCAAACTCACGCGCGAGTTGCGCAAGGGGCTGTAGCCATGGCCGAGAAAAACGAGGTCAAGCTCAAGATCACGGCCGAGAACCAGGCCGACAAAGCCATCGAGGGCGTCAAGACCGGCCTCGAAAAGCTCGGCATCAGCGCCGACACGGTGAAGGAACAGCTCGCCGGCGTGGGGGCCGTCCTCACCGTGGCCGGCTTCATCGAGCTGACCAAGCGCGGGCTCGAAAGCGCCGACGCCATGGCCAACCTGGCCGAGAAAACCGGCATCAGCACCGAGCAGTTGAGCGCCTACCGCATCGCCGCGGCGCAAAGCAACACCACGCTTGACGCGGTGGGCGTAGGCATCGAGAAACTGTCGCGCAACATGGCGCAGGCCGCCATCGGCACCGGCACGGCCGCCACCAGCTTCAAGGCCATCGGCGTGTCGGTGGTGGACGCCAACGGGCACCTGCGCAGCGCCGACGCGGTGATGAAGGACGTGGCCGACCGCTTCGCCAGCTACAAGGACGGCGCGGGCAAGGCGGCGCTGGCGCAGCAGATCTTCGGGCGCACCGGCGCCGACCTCATTCCTTTGCTCAACATGGGCAGCGACGGCCTGAAGAACAGCGCCGACATGGCGCAAAAGTTCGGCGCGGTGCTGAGCACCGAGGCATCGGAGAAGGTCAAGGCGTTCAAGGACAAGATGGACGCCTTCGGCGTGGTCCTGCAGTCCGTGGCGCAGAACATCGGCGTGCAGCTCATCCCCGCGCTCGACAAGATCACCAACATGCTGACCAGCCCCGAGACCGTCAAGGGCATCAGCGATCTGGCCACGGGGTTCGCCAATTTCGCGGGCAAGGTCATCGAGCTGTCGTCCGATCTCGGGCACTTCGCCCGCGTCATGGGCGAGGTCATGGCGGGCGGCCAGGGTTTCGGCGCCCTGGCCGACAATTACGAAAAGCGCATCCAGGCGCTCAAGGACAAGATCGACGGCCTCAAGGCCGATATCCAGCTCGGGGGCACCTTCGGGGGGATGGACCAAGCGTCGATCGACAAAGCCAAGCAGCAGATCAAGGCCTTCGAGGCCGAAATCGCGCGCCTCAAGCAATTGCAGCTCGACGCCTTCAAGGCGCCGAAGCCCGGCGACGTGCAGCCCCAGCAGGCGCCCGGCAAGACGCAGGACGCGCCCATCGCGCCCGCCATCGGCGCCGGCAAAGCCGCCGCAGCCGCGCGGATGGCGGCGCTCAAGGCCGACATCGCGGCGCAGCTCGCCCTGCTCAAGGACGCCAACGCCCGCGCGCTGGGCGACCTCGACCAGCAACTCAAGGACCACCAGGTCAGCGTGCGGCAGTACTACGCCGACCGCGTGAAGCTGCAGCAGCAGGCCATTGACGCCGAGATCGCGGCGCAGCGCAAGGCGCTGGCGGAGTCGCCGGCGCAGGCCGAGCGCATCAAGATCGAGAACCAGATCATCCTGCTCGAGCGCCAGCGTGGCGAGGTGGCCGTGAAGGCCGCGCGCGACCAGGAGGACGCCGAGAAAAAGCTCAAGGACCAGATCGAGCAGGTGCGCACCGCGCTGCTGCGCGCGCAAGGGCAGACCGGCGAGGCCACCAAGCGCCAGCTCCAATCCCAGTACGCGGACCTGCTGGCCAGCCTGCAGGCGCAGGGCGACGCGTCCGGCGTGTCGCTGGTGCGCCGGCTCATCGACGTGAGCGGCGCGCAGGCCGACCTGCAGCAGGTGGAGGCCGATTACCAGCGCGCGCTCACCGCCATGCAGACCGCCGAGCAGGGCGTGCAGGCCCAGGTCACCACCGGGCTGCTGACCCAGGCGCAGGGGCAGCAGAAAATCGCCGAGCTGCACAAGGAAACCGCCGCGCAGGTCTCGGCGCTCATTCCGAAAATGGAGCAGCTCGCCGCCGCCACCGGCAACCCGGACGCCATTCTGCGCGTGCGGCAGATCCAGCAGCAGTTCGAGCAACTCGGCCAGGTGGTGGACGCCAACGCGGTGCGGCTCAAAGGGGCGCTGCAGAACGACCTCGCCACATTCTTCGAGAACATCGCCACCGGCTCGCGCAACGCGGGCGACGCCTTCCGCAGCTTCGCGCAAAGCGTGGTGGCCGACATCGCCAAGATGGCGAGCGAGGCGCTGGCGGCCAGCGCCATCAAGCAATTCTTCGGCGCCGCCGGTGGATCGGGCTGGGGCGCGGCCATCTCGGCCGCCGCCACCGCCGCGGGCTACGCCTCGGGCGGCATGGTCAACGGCCCCGGCGGCCCCACCAGTGACAGCATTCCGGCGCGGCTGTCGGCGGGTGAATTCGTGGTCAACGCCAAGGCCGTGAAGCGCGTGGGCGCGGGTATGCTGCACGCCATCAACAGCCTGGGCCACGGCCCCGGCGTGCCGCACGGGCCGCGCCTGGGCTTCGCCGAGGGCGGCTTCGTGCCGGCCGCCGCGCAGGGCGCCCAGCAAAGCGGCCCCAGCGTGCGCATCGTCAACGTGGTGGACCCGGCGCTGGCGGCGGAGTGGGTCAATTCCCCGGCGGGCGAAAAAGCCATCGTCAACCTCCTGCAGCGCAATGCCGGCGCCGTGAAGCAAGTGCTGGCCTGACGCGAGACACACCATGCCCTACCAGATCGGCTCCGCCACGGACGACCGCGACTTGCTCCAGCAGTTGCGGTTTTTTCTGCTCGGCTACGGCACGGCCGCCGCCCCCGTGGCCGGCGCCAACACCGGCACCGGCACGGTGAGCAACGTGGCCACGCACCCGGCCACCGTCACCGAAACCATCACGCTTTCCTGCACGGCTGCGGCCGCCAATGGCGGCACGTTCTCGGTGAGCGGCTCGGTCAGCGGCGCCCTGGGCAGCGCCACGGTGGGTACGCCCTTCACCAGCGCCGTGATCGACCTGCTCATCAACGATGGCGCCACCGACTTCATCGTGGGCGACAGCTTCACCATCGCCACCACGCAAGGCGCCCTGGCTGCCGCCGGCAGCGCCTGGACGCAGCAGCGCTGGATCGGCCACGACCAGATCGCGGCCAGCAGCCAGCTCGGCAACCCGAACGAGGCATTCCGCGCCGTGGACGGCGACCTCACCACCGACTGGTACACGGCGCAGAACCAGGCGCTCCCATGCACCTACGCGCTGCACTTCGTGGCCGCCGTGCAGCCAGGCGCCATCGCCATCACGGCGCCGGGAACCTACCAGCGCACGCCCTATACCTTCACGCTGGAATACAGCGACGACGGCGCGGCGTGGAGCGTGGCGCAAACTTTTACCGCCATCGCCTTCACCGCCGCCGGCCAGCGCCAGCAACTCGCCGTCACGGCCACGCCGGGCGCGCATGCCTGGTGGCGCCTCAACGTCAGCGCCAACAACGGCGACGCCAGCTACACCGGCATGCGCGAATTCGAGGTGCTGGAGTCCAAGGGCATCTACTGGCTCAACCATGCCGTGGGCGCCCAGCTCATTGTGATGGCGCCCGGGCTTGCCGGCACCGACCAGATCTACACCGGGCTGCAAAGCTACAACCTGCCCACCACCGACGTGTACAACTGGCGCTGCGCCGGGTTCACCGGCTTCGTGGACAGCAGCAGCTTCAAAACCCAGCCCGGCATCAGCCCGGTGCTGGGCATTCCGCTGCGCCGCAACGCCATCCGCTACTGGTTCGTGGCCAACGGCCAGCGCGTGGCCGTGGCCATGCAGGTGGACACCACCTACCAGACGTTCTACCTGGGCAAGATGCTGCCCTACGGCACGCCGCAGCAGTACCCCTATCCGCTGGTGGTGGGCGCACCGCTGACCACCGACGGATACATCCGCTATTCCGACACCAGCGCCAGCGCGCCGACGATGCCGTACAAGGGCACGCGCAACAACATGCGCCTGCGCTTCGTGGACGGCACCTGGAAAACGCCGGACTGCTGGCCCTGGAACATGACCACCACCAGCATTCCGCGCGACACCGGCGGCAGCTACCCGCTACTGCCCGTGATCCTCAACGACAGCGCGCCGAACGTGTACGGCGAACTCGACGGCGTGGCCTTCGTGCCAGGCTTCGGCAACGCGGTGGAAAACACCGTCACCGTGGGTTCCGTCTCCTGGCTGGTGGTGCAGGACGTGGCCAAGACTGGCGCGAAAGACTATTTCGCGCTGCAACTCGCCTAAAGGCCAGCCATGCCATACCAAACCGGCACCACCACCAGCGCCTCGGACCTCAAGTCCATCATCGAAACCTTCGCTGCGGCCAACGGTTGGGTTGGGCAAGGCGCGCCCGTGGTCAGCTACGGCCAGGGCCTGGGCTATTTCCAGCTCACCGCGGTCACCAGCGACCGCCTGCGGATGATGGGCGGCAACGGGGTGGACGGCAGCGGCAACCTCACCGGCACGCCCGGCTACGGCGGCGACATCTGGCTGCCCTCCACCGCATGGCCCGCGACCTACCACCTGTTCGCGCACACGAACCCGGTGGGGTTGTGGTGCGTGGTGAACTACGCCAACGAGTATTACCAGTGGCTGGGGTGCGGCGACATCACCAAGTACGGCGCGTGGACGGGGGGAAATTGGGCGGGTGGCTTCGCATCGTCGGGAAGCCAGTCCAACACTCCATATTTGATGCCAACGCAGGCAGGGTATCAACCCGGAGGAATTTATGTGCCTCCAGCCGCGCCTTTTTACGCTGGGATCAACGGATCCGTTGATCCAAGTAATCACGGGGCATGGTTGCACTGCGAACTCGATGGCGCCATTTGGCCCGGCAACGGAACGGGGTCCTATCCTCTTTTTGCCAGCTATGCGGACCCTCTCCATCAACGCATGCCGAGCATCTGGAACAGTCAGAGCACGCTCACACCCTACTGGCTGTGGCTGCCACGCAGCAATGGCTACGGCAGCATCCTTGGACACATCGAGCACCTGCGCTCGGTGCGTGTGGACAACTACACGCCGGGCGACATCATCACCCTCGGCACCGCGAAATGGAAAGTGTTTCCCTGGTGGCGCAAGGATACCGCCGCGCGGGATGGCGGTAACGGCACCACAGGCACCTGGGGCTTCGCCCTGGCCTACGACGGGCCCTGAATCATGGTCGCGCTCCCCGGCTTCATGGCGGACAGCGGCGCGGACGGCGCCATGGCGCTCACGCGCGGCAACCCGCGCCTGTCGGCCCAGGTGGACGCCTATGGGCTGGACTACTGGCCGCCGCACGCCAGCGGCATCGCGCGCATCGACGCCACCGGGGCCACGCAACACGGCCCCGTGGCGCCCGCGCCGCGCGCGCTGGCCGGCAACCTGGCGCCGAGCTATCTGCTGGATTTTTACAACCGCATCCTGATCGTTCCCGCCGTGGTCAACGTGGGCAGCCTCGCCGGGCTTTCGGTGCAGAGCGTGGAGGTGTGGAACGGCCATTTCGCGCCACAGGCGCTGGCCTCGATCACGCCCACGGCGGCGGACGGCATCACGCTGTCGGGGCCGGCCGCGCCGCCCACCACGTTCGGCACGCTGGAAAGCCGCATCTACACGCTGAGCGTGTCCACCAGCGGGCCGCCCACCATCGCGGCCAGCTATGCATGGGCCTTTCCGAGCGAAACGCCCCTGCTGCAGGTGACGGGCACGCGCATCATCGGCTGGCCATTCGGGCCGAACTGGGCGCAGCCGGTGATGGAGCGCCTCACCTGGGCCACGAACGTGCTGCGCAGCCGCTCCGGCGTGGAGCAGCGTGTGCGCCTGCGCGCCGCGCCCCGGCGCGAGCTGCAATACACCGGACTGAAGGGCGACGACGCCGCCCGCGTGCTGCAGGAAAACCTGCTGCGCGGCTGGCAGGCGCGCGCCTACGCGCTGCCCATCTGGGCCGATGGCCAATACCTGGGCGCCGCGCTGGCGCAGGGCGCCACCAGCGTGGCGCTGGACACCACGCTGCGCGACTACACGGCGGGCGGCCTGCTGGCGCTGCGCGACGCCGCCGGGCAACTGATCGTGCGCATCGACACGGTTTCGGCGGGTTCGCTGTTGCTGGCCACGCCGCTGGACCGCGCCTTCGCCGCCGGCGCGCTGGCCGCTCCCGCGCGCGCGGCGCGGGTGCAGAACAACGTCGCCTGCGCCTACATCACCGACAGCATCGTGCAGACGCCGCTGCAGTGGCAATTGCTCGACCCGTGGACCGAGCTGCTGCCGGCCACCGAAACGGCGGACTACCGGGGCCTGCCCGTGTACCTGACGGGCACCGACTGGGGCAATGGCGTGCAGGTGGACACCGGGCGCGACCTGGCGACGTTCGACCCCGGCACCAGCCCCTGGGCGGTGGACGATCTTTCCGGCATTCCCACCACGGTGCGCAGCCATGCGTGGCTGCTGTCCGGCAGGCAGGCCATCGCGGATTTCCGCGCCTGGTGCGCGGCGCGCGCCGGCAGGCTCAACCCGTTCTGGCTGCCGAGTGGGCAGACGGACGCGCGGATTCTGGCCGCCGCGGGCTCCAGCGACGCCGCCATCACCGTGGCGGGGCAAGGTTACGCGAACCTGCTGGTGGGCACGCCGGGGCGCAGGGACATCGCCATCGTCCTGGCGAGCGGCGCGCGCATCTACCGGCGCATCACCGGCGCCAGCCTGCAGGCGGACGGCACCGAGATCTGGGGCCTGGACGCCGCCGTGGGCACGGCGTTCACGCCGGCGGACGTGCGCAGCGTGCAATTCCTCACCCCGGTGCGGCTGGACGCCGACGCGGTGGAGATCAGCCACGTGACCGACACCATCGCCACCGCGAGCCTGCGCCTGCGCAGCGTGGGGGATCTATGACGTTCGCCACCTTCGAGACCAGCGCGACCCAGGGCCAGCCCGAAGAGCTGTACGAATTCCGGCGCGGCGTGAGCGTATGGCGCTACACCAGCGCCCAGGCGGACCAGACGCTGGGCGTCGACGTATACACCGCCGCGCCCATGCAGCGCGCCACCATCAAGCAGACCGGCGACCTCAACCAGCAGCGGCTGGACCTGACCTGCGCGCGCGACATCGCCATCGCCGCCGAATTCATTTCGACGCCGCCTTCGGAGGTCACGCTACTGACCGTGCGCCGCCGCCACGGCACCGACACGGACTACGCCGTGGTGTGGATGGGGCGCGTGCTGGGCGCGCAGTGGGCCGACCAGGCCACCGTGGTGCTGCACTGCGAGCCGGTCTCCACCAGCCTCAAGCGCACGGGGCTGCGCCGGCTGTACCAGCGCAACTGCCCGCACGTGCTGTACGGCGTGCCGTGCGGGGCGTCCACCGCCGCCGCGCAGTTCATCGGCGCGGCGTCCGTCATCAATGCCAACGCGGTGACCGTGCCGGGCGCCTCGGCCAAGCCGGACGGCTGGTACACGGGAGGCTACGCGAGCTGGAATGCCTCGGGCGCCAGCGTGCGCCGCATGATCACCGGCCACGTGGGCGACACGCTGACGCTTTCGGCCGCGCCGCTGGACCTGGCGGTGGGCATGGCCGTGACGCTGCTGCCGGGATGCGACCACACGCTGGGCACGTGCGACGCCAAGTTCGCCAACAGCGCCAATTATGGCGGCTTTCCCTTCATTCCGACCAGCAACCCGCTGGGCGGCGCAACGGTGTTCTAGCCATGTGGGTCCAGCTCGCCATCTTCGTCGTCAGCATGATTCTGAGCTACGTGCTGGCGCCCAAGCCGCCGTCGCCGCAGGCGCCTCCGGTGGGCCAGGAGTCGGCGCCGACGGCGCAGGAGGGCACGCCCATTCCGGTGGTGTTCGGCGAGGTTCTCGTCAAAAACTCCAACGTGGTGTGGTACGGCGACATCCGCGTGGACCCGATCATGAGTTCCGGTGGAGGCAAGTGACGCCATGACCGCGCCAGACGCCGATTTCACCGTGACGATGGCCGACCTGCGGGTGCTGCACTGCTCGCGCGGAGGCCGCGAATTCGCCGCGCGCCACGGCATCGACTGGCTGGATTTCGTGCTGCGCGGCATTCCGGCGTCGCGGCTGCTGGCCATCGACGACGCCATGGCGCACGCGGTGGTGGAGCACGCCCGCGCGCGCGTTTCGCGCGAGCTGGCCGAACCTGGCGCGGAGGCCCAGCCATGAGCGGCGGCAAGGGCGGCGGCCCGCAGATCGTCGGCTACCGCTACTACATGGGCATGCACCTGGCCGTGTGCCACGGGCCGGCCGACGCGCTGACCGAAATCGTGGTGGGCGAGCGCAGCGCGTGGACCGGCAACGTCACCGCCAGCGGACGGCTGACGCTGGCGGCGGACAGCCTGTTCGGCGGCGACAAGAGCCAGGGCGGCATCAGCGGCGCGGTGGACGTGGCGCTGGGCGAAAGCACCATGACGCCGAACGACTACCTGACGGCCAAGATCGGCGCGCCGCAGCCGGCCTACCGGGGCGTGTTCTCGCTCATCGGGCGGCAGCTGTTCATCGGCTCGAACAACCCCTATGCCAAGCCCTGGTGGGTGCGCGTGCGGCGCGCGCCGAAGGGCTGGTACACCACGGCGGCGAGCATCACCATGCCGGGCGGCGTGGTGGCGGCAAACCCGGCGCACATTCTGGTGGAGTGCCTGACCAATGCCGTGTGGGGCATGGGCTACTCCATCAACGCCATCGACGATGCGGGTTTCCGCGCCGCGGCGGACCAGCTCACCACCGAGGGCTTCGGGCTCAACCTGCAATGGAGCCAGCAGACCACCATCGAGCAGTTCGTGCAGATGGTGGTCGACCACATCGGCGCGGTGCTGGCGGTACGGCCGGACACGGGGCAGTTCACGCTCACCCTGCTGCGCGGCGGCTACGACCCGGCCACGCTGCCGCTGTACAACCCGGACAACGTGCTGGCGCTGGCGGATTACCAGCGCGCGAGCTGGGGCGAAACCACCGGCGAGCTGATCGTGACGTACACGCGGCACGACAATGGCAAGGACACCAGCGTGGCCGTGCAGGACCTGGCCAACATTCAGGCCCAGGGCGGCGTGGTGAGCCAGACGCGGCGCTATCCCGGCATCACCGACGATGCGCTGGCCGCGCGCGTGGCCATGCGCGACCTGGCCAGCCTTTCGGTGCCGCTGGCGAAGGTGCAGATCAAGGCCAACCGCCAGGCCTGGAACCTGCTGCCCGGCGCGCTGTTCAAGCTGGACTGGCCGGCGCTGGGCATCTCCGGACTGGTGCTGCGCGTGGCCGGCATCGACACCGGCACGCTGCTGGACGGCACCATCACCATCGATGCGGTGGAGGACGTGTTCGGCCTGCCTTCGGCCAGCTACACCGCGCCGCAGCCCAGCGGCTGGACCAACCCGGTGCAGGCCCCCGCCGCCGCGACGCCGCGCCTGCTGGTGGAAACGCCGTACTATGACATCGTGCGCGCCATGAGCCAGGCCGACCTGGCGAACCTGGCCGCGACCGACTGCTATGTGTACGCCCTGGCCGGCAAGCCCAGCGCCGGGGCTTACAACGCGCAGTTGTACACCAAGGCCAGCTCGCAAACCGCCTACGCGGCGCGGCAGACCGGCGGCTGGACGCAGACGGCGCAACTGGCCGCCGCGCTGCCCAAGGCGGTGAGCAGCGCGGGCGTGCCCTACACCGGCACACTCGACGGCACCCTGTGGACGGTGGGCGGCTACGCCCTGATCGACGCCGAGGTGGTGCAGATCACCGCCATCAACACCACGGCCGGCACGTTCGACTTCAACCGGGGCGTGCTCGACACGGTGCCCGCCACGCATGCCGCTGGCGCCACCATATGGCTGGCCGACGGCCAGCAGATCGGCGACAGGACGCCGTGGACCGTGGGCGAAACCGTCAATGCCAAGCTGCTGACCACCACGGGACTTGGAACCCTAGCGCTGGCCTCGGCGCCGGTGGACAACATCACGTTCGCGCAGCGGCAGAACAAGCCTTATGCGCCGGGGAATTTCACGGTTTCTGGCGCGAGCTGGCCGACCGACATTCTCGGCGCGTTCTCGGCCTCTTGGGCGCACCGCGACAGGGTGCAGCAGGCCGACAACATCATCCTGCAAAACGCCGGGAACATCGGCCCCGAAACCGGCGTGACATACACCGTGCGCGTATACAACGGCACCACGCTCAAGCGCACTGTGACGGGCATCTCCGGCACGACGTGGACGTATGACGACGCCAGCGCCGCGGCGGACGGTTACCTCAGCAGCGTGCGTATCACGCTTTCGAGCGTGCGCGCGGGGCTGGAAAGCTGGCAATTGCACGACAACACCACCATTCGCCACGGCCTGGGCTTCGACCTCGGCACACATTTAGGAGGCACATCGCCATGAGTCTTTCCAGCGGCCCAAACCTCGGCCTTCTCGTCAACGGCGCGCTGGGCGACCAGCATTACAGCGAGCTGATGCGCTTCTTGCGCGGCGTCGACCTGCTGGTGCAGCCGAGCGTGCTCAGCGCCACGCTCGCGACACCACCGTCCACGCCGGCGGACGGGGATGCCTACATCGTGGCCGCATCTCCAACCGGGGCCTGGACGGGGTATACCAACGCTATCGCGCGGTGGTCGGCGGTGCTGGGGGCTTGGGAGTTTTTGGCACCGAAGGCTGGGTGGGAATTATTTAACAATGGTGACAAATATAAATATCAATACATCAATTCTTCATGGATTGCAAAAAAACTCAATGCGATCACGGCACAAGAACTTGGCGGACCATTTTCAACGACATCGACAGCAGCGGTCAAAATTGGAACGTTGACATGCGCAATCACAACAAGTGGAAATCCGGTTCTTGTTTTATTTAAGGTAATAACACAAAAAACTGGAACGGCAGCCAATGCGGCAGTTATGGTTTACAGGAATGGCATCGATATTGGACTATCATTTATTATAAATAGTAGTGATACGGGATTTAACGAAAAAACAGCATCCATAATTGACAATCCTCCGCCCGGACTGAATAATTATGAATTTTATTATAATGTTGAAAGCTCAGCAGATTCAATTAGCACAGTATCGAGTGCTGATTCAAGATTTTTGAGGTATATCTCAGCAAAAGAGCTTTTCATTTAAAAATTTGAATCGAGACCAGGACCCTCGCCATGACGCCCGACCACGACAACGCCACGCCCCCGCACGCCAACCGCCCGCGATTCGACCCGACCATCAACCTGGGCCACATCATCACCTTCATCGGCTTCGTCGCGGCGGGGATGGCGGCGTACAACGGCATCGACAAGCGCCTGGCGCTGCTGGAGCAGTTTCGCGTGATGCAGGTGAGCCGCGACGCCGAGCAGGACGCCACGGTGCAGGCGCAGGGCGCGGACATTCGCGCCAGCCAGCGCCGCATCGAGGACAAGCTGGACAGGCTGGCCGAGCGCCTGCCGCCGCCGCCGCGCGGAGGTGCGTCATGAAGCGCTGGCGGCTGGACCCGCAGTGGCGCGCCATTCTGCGGCGGGCTTGGAGCATTCGCCTCATGGCGGTGGCCGGTGTGCTCAGCGGCGCCGAGGCGGTGCTGCCGATGTTCGGCGACCTGATTCCGCGCGGCTGGTTCGCGGTGTTGAATTTCGCGGTGGTGGCGGCGGCGCTGGTGGCGCGCATCGTGGCGCAGGAGACGCTCGATGGCTGACTGGCGCAAGATCCGCATTGCCGCCGCCAGCCTGACCATCAGCGGCGCCGCGCTGGTGGGCGTGGCGGTGCACGAAAACTACCGCCAGGTGGCCTACCTGCCCACGCCGCACGACGTGCCCACGCTGGGCTTTGGCGCTACGCGCGGCGTGAAGCCGGGCGACACCACCACGCCCGTGCGCGCCTTGGTGCGCCTGCAGGCGGACGTGGGCGCGGTAGAGCGCGCGCTGCACACCACCGCGTGCATCGGCGCCGTGCCGCTGGCGCAAAACGAATGGGATGCCTACGTGAGCCTGGCCTACAACATCGGCCCGCGCGCGTTCTGCCATTCCACGCTGGCCGCGCTGCTGCGCAAACAGCCACCCGACTATGCGGGAGCGTGCCGCCAGATCCTGCGCTGGGACAAGCAGGGCGGCCGCGTGCTGCCTGGGCTAGCGAAGCGGCGCGAGGACGAATTCAAGACCTGCATGGGAGCGGCGACATGAAAGCCCTGTTCAACTTCCGCGCCCTCACCACGCTGGCGCTTGGCATCGTCTACCTCGGCGCGCTGGTGTGGGCGCTGCTGCACGGCAAGCTGGACGTGCAGAGTTTCATCGCCGGCGTGGGGCCGAGCTTCGGCATGGCGCTGGGCTACTGGTTCCGCGACACGCAGGCCACGCCGGCGAATCCCTCGATCTCAACCCCAGGAGCCTGACATGCCCATGCTGTGGATGATGCTTCCCGCGATATTGTGGTGGTCGCTATGGACCTGATCGACCGCGCCAACGACGCGGCCGAAATGCTGCTGGCCGACGCCATCGAACGGCAGGCCCTGCGCGCCGCCCGCACCGAGCTGCTGGCCTACGGGGCCTGCTACTACTGCAGCGAGCCGGTGGACGGCCAGCGGCTGTTCTGCAACCAGGAACACGCCCGCGAATGGCAGCGCGAGCGCGACCAGCGCCGCCGCAACGGAGACCCATCATGACCAGCCGCATTGCCGTCGTCATCGCCCTGTTCCTGGCCGGCTTCGGCTGCGCCTGGGTCGTGCAGGGCTGGCGCTTCGAGGCCCGCATCAGCGCCATGACGGCCGCGCAGCGCACGCGCGACGCCCAGGCCGCGCAGGCCTACGCCGAAGCCGAGCGCCAGAACCGAGAGCGCCTGCAGGCCGCGCAGGCCGCCGCCGACCAGGCTGTGACCACCGCGCAAGCCCGCGCCGACGCGGCCAACCGCAAAACCCTGGAGATCACCCATGAACTCGCCCAAGTCACAACTGGCCGTCCTTGCCTCGGCGCTGCTGCTCGCAGCCTGCTCGAGCAATCCCCCGCGTTCGGTCATCGCCCCGGCCTACGTTTGCCCGAAGCCGCCGCAAGCCCTGCTCCAGCCGCTCCCACCGTTGCCCCCGATTCCGGCGACGGCAAGCCCAAGCCCAAGCCAGAACCCTTGATAAGCACCGACGCCGATATGGCGGAGTGGGTCAGCGAAACCAGCGACCTCTACGAAACCTGCAGAGCCCGCATCGATGGGCTACGTGCATGGTCAGATTCCACGCATTGAAAGTGAAGTGCTACGAAATTTGCACGATCACCATCTTTTTGTCTCTGTATTCCTCGCATTGAACTACGGCGAGGCAGGGTACATTTTACGTGCGCCACACTCTGGATGATTAAGTAAGTTTGATGATGTTTTATGATGCCGTTGCATCGCAAGTGCTACGGTAGCAAAACATGGCATCGATCATCAAAGTTGGCAGCAAGTGGCGGGCGCAGGTGCGGCGCAAGGGCTATGGAGTATATACGCGGAGCTTCGCGACCAAGACGCTGGCCGCGGACTGGGCACGGGAGATTGAGCGGGACATCGAGCGGGGAGTTATGCCCGGCGCGAAGGCCGTGGCGGGTGGGCGCTACACGGTTGAGCACGCCATCGCGGATTACCGCGACCTGCGCCGCGCCAGGCCCGTGCGCGATACGTCGACCGAGCACTACACGTTGCAGCACCTGGCCGCGGCGTTGGGCGACAAGGCGGCGGCTGACCTGCGGATAGACGATCTGGTTGAGTATGCACAGCGGCGCGCGGATATGGGCGCAGGGCCGTACACCATCAACATGGACGTGGGCAAGCTGGGCACGGTGCTGCGCGTGGTGGGTGCGACCAAGGGCATGGCGCTGCCGGATGTGGTGCAGCAATCGCGCCCGTTGCTCAAACACTTGGGACTGATCGGTGGCGGCGGCCGGCGCGAGCGGCGCCCGACGGAGGATGAGCTGCATGCCATCGTGGAGCACCTACGCGCGCAGCCGAACGGGGCGATGTACGCATCGGTGGTGCTGTGGGCGGCCGAGACGGCCATGCGTCTAGGCGAAATTGTGCGCATCCGCTTGAATGATGTGGACGGAGCCAAGCGGATGGTGCTGGTGCGCGACCGAAAAGATCCGCGCGAGAAGTCAGGAAATGACCAGTGGGTGCCGCTGCTTCCCGAAGCATGGGCGCTGCTTGAGCAGCAGCCGCGGGGCGAGGATGGGCGGATTTTCCCCATTGGCGGGTCGAGCATCAGCAAGGCTTTTACGGCTGCGTGCCGCGCGCTGAGCATTCCGGACCTGCATTTTCACGACCTACGGCATGAGGCTATCAGCCGTTTGTTTGAGGCCGGCTATCGCATCGAGCAGGTGGCGCTGGTGAGTGGGCATCGGACGTGGACGCACTTGCGGAGATACACCAACCTGCGGCCGGAGGATGTGCATAAAGGGCCGGGCGGCCGGGCTCCGCTCAGTTGAGGCGGTCCAGTGGGCTGATAGCGCCGCGCCCTGCAGTCTGGCCGACGACATGGGTATAGATCATTGTGGTTTCCACATCACTGTGGCCAAGAAGTTCTTGGATAGTGCGGATGTCGGTTCCGGCTTGCAGCAGATGGGTGGCGAAGCAGTGGCGCAGAGTATGCGGCGTGGCGGGTTTGCCGATTCCTGCGGCTCGCACCGCATCTTTCATATGGCGTTGAATCGTCCAATCGAATAGGTGATGACGCCGCTCTTCACCGGTTTCCGGGTCGATGTGATAGCTGGTCGTGGCAAACACGTATTGCCAAGCCCATTCGCGGTGGGCCTGTGGATATTTGCGCGCCAGCGCGAACGGAAGGTCCACGCTGGCATGGTTGGTCGCCAGATCAAGGTGATGCCACCGGCGGCGCTCTTCCAGCAGTTCGCGCATAGGCTGCACCAGGCTTGCAGGAAGCATTGTCACGCGGTCTTTGTTGCCCTTACCGGCGCGCACGATGATTTGCTGCTGATCAAGATCAATATCTTTCACGCGCAGATTCAGACCTTCCATGAGGCGTAGCCCCGTGCCGTAGAGAAGGTGCAGGAAAAGGCCGGGCGTGCTGCTGGTGTGCGACAGCAGAGCGCGGGTTTCGCTCACCGTGAGCACCACAGGAAGACGTCGCGACTGCTTGGCGCGCACGATGTTGTCGATCCAGCCGATTTCAATATCGAGAACATGCTGATACAGAAATAGGATTGCCGCCAGAGCTTGCCGCTGGGTGCTGGCCGAGACATTTTGTTCGCTGGCCAGCCAGGTGAGAAATTGCCCGACCTCGGCATGTCCCATATCGCGCGGATGCCGCTTTCCAGACCATAAGACAAAGCGTTTGATCCAATGCCAGTACGCTTCGCGCGTGCGAGGGCTGTAGTGCCGCACGGCGATGGCATCGGAAACAAGCTGTTGAAGACGCTTAGGCTTGGCGGATTTATCGCATAACACCGGATCCCTGTCGTTCGACACGATAGACGTGGCTTTCGGATCAATGACTTGCATGATGTTCTCCTGTGTTATGCGACAGGTGGTGTTCCCGAATTTGTGTTAGCCGCCTTCATGGCAGCACGCGCATGTCGTGGCTCATTGCCGTGCAGCCACAGCGCGAACAGGTTGCGCTCCAGACACAACCATCGTCACTTTCAAATGGCTCTCCGTCCCACTTGTGCTCACACGGGCCACAGCTGGTGCAGGCGCAATAACAGGCATTCGGGTTGAAGTTGCTGCTCATGGAGGAAAGCGGCACACCGAGTTCATCGGCCAAGCGCTGATGATGTTCCATAACATTCTTGTTGCGCTCTGCTCGCAGGGCTTCGAAATCGGGTGCCGTTTCCATAATTATTTTCCATCGGGCCGTTTGTCGAACCCCTTCTCGGCCAGAGCCTCGGCCACATCGTCGATGTGCAGGCAATCACACATGCACGCGCCCGTTGCCGGAATCTGAGTTAACGCGATATTGCCGTTGCAGTAGTCGTTGCCCGGCGTCGCATCGTAAAGCACACCGACAGCCGTAATCTTTCCGCCGGATAGTTGAACAATTTTATCGCCATTCTTTGCCTCGCGGCCATTGCGGTAGTGCATTTCATTTTCCTTTCAAAGTGCCGCACTTCGTAGTGGGTAGGCGGCTAACCCATCATTCCAGCGGACGGGCGAAAAGCCGCCCGCCCCTGAATTCAGCCGTTGGAGGGCAAGGCAGACGCCGGCACGTCGAAGAAGCCCAGTTGCCCCTTCCACGGCACGAACGGCAGCGGCTGCGGGTCGCGCAGCACGAAGCCGAAGTCGCCCACGAACCACGGCGAGTCGCTATTGCTGACGCAGTCCACGATCTCCACGCTGCCGATGATCCCGCCGCGCGCGATGGTTTTCAGATCCACCGAGTAGCGGGTGCCGCATGCCTCTTCCGCGAAGTCGAGCGCGTCCTCAAGTTCGTCGCGGGTGCAGCCCTTCGCCGCGTGGATCAAGATCCGGCCGCGAACCTTCGTCGGCCAGCATCGGTTCTCGATGTCCTTCCCGGCCTTCAATATCAGCGAGGCCCAGGGTTGTCTGATGCTCAGTGCAAGCACGTTGCCCTCCAACTAGTTAATCGAGCGGACCACCTACGTCGGGGCTTCGCCCCGCCTCCGGGGTCCGCTCATTGCCGGCGTTAGGCCCCATGTTTCAGGGGCCTGTTGTGGTTACGCTGCCGGTGCTTCGGCTGGCTCTTTCGCAATCTCGGCAATTTGCAGGCTCTGGCTGCCGTGCACGTACAGCGAAACTTCCTCGCCTTCGCGCAGCCGTTGCTCGCTCATCACATCACCAGTTTGCGGGGTTACCGTTCTCACCATCACATCCTGGTGGTTCGGGCTGGGGCTTTTCACAATCACTTGCGTCGTCATGTTCACTTTCTCCTGCCGGTCTCAAGGGTGCCCGGCCTAACCCGTCATTCCAGCCGACGCCTTCGGCGCGGCTGAATTCATGTGTTCGGCACCCTCACAGGCTCTCCATCGTCCATTGCTGGCCGTCCCATGTGTAGCGGTATTCCTCGTCGCCGTGCTGGTGCTTGTCTGCCACCGCTTTGAGTTCATCGCCGTAGGTTGGGCACACGTCTTCCCAGGGTTCATCGCGGCTGTGAAATGTGTCGCACTTCTCGATTTCATTGCCTACGCTCAGGCAATCGCCTAACCCAATCAGCCGGTCAATCTTCTGCTGGTCGTTATAGTGCTGCTGCAGCGTGGTCAGCGCATGCGTCGGGTATCCATCGCTGTGCACATAAATACAAGCGTTCCGTCCGTCTGCCAATTTCTCTGCAATCTGCCATCTGGTGCTCATCTTCTTTCATTTCTTCTCGGTTAATCCGGATGCCGCACCCGTCTGATCCATCATCACCGTGCGGCCTAGCGCCTCGCACGTCGGGCAGGTATCAAACGGCGTTTGTGGCGGCGGCGCTGCCTGCTCCATCGCCAGATAGATGCGCTCCAGCAGGTTGGCGGAAAGAACGAAGTCACCCTTCGCCAGCATTACGTCATGGGCAGCGCCGATCATTTCTCGGGTCACTGTCGCCGTCCTGCCAGCGCCGACTTTTGCCGCCTTCAGTTCCTCAATCGCAGTCAGCGTCTGGTCAGGGTCGCCGCATCCGTCATCGCCAATCCCAAGCGCCTCATCAATCGCGGCCAGCGTGCGCAGCGCCTGCTCAAACATGCTCTTGTAGTCTGTCATTCCCGTTCTCCGTTTCCCCCAGCGGCATAACCCAGCAGTCCAGCGGACGCCGTTCCGGCGCCGCTGAATTCAGGCGTTCTCATGCCGCCATTTCCTGCCGCGCCTGCTCGCGCAGGCGATCGAGATATTCAGCGACATCTCTGGTGTCGGCAAAGCGCATCTTGCCGTCGACATAGGTCAGGATTTCGAGCTTGCTGTGCGCGAGACGCTGATAGAGCGTTCCGGTGGCCAGGCCAAGCGCATCGGCGATTTGTTCCAGCGACATGCGCGGGCCGTATTTTTCGAACAAAAGGAGCGTCGTCAGCATGCTCATGGTCATATCTCCTGGGCTTCCAAAATGCTGAGGCCGACCCGGTGGGCCACGTGTATTTCGAGGTGTGCTCCGGCGGAGCGCTGCCAGCCGTCGAGCAAGACTAGGCCGTCGCAATCCAGCATGGCTTTTAGGTCGGTGCGGAGGCAGGCGTGCCAATTGGCGCCGGGGTCTTTGTGCAGCTCCGCTGGGTTGACGACTTCGAACCCGCGCGTGCGCAAGCGTGCGGCCTCGGCGTGGAAGGCTGGGAAGTTGAGATTGGGTAGGCCTGTCATGGGCCCGCTGAGGTAGATTTTTTTGATGCCATGCTCAGCCTTCCGTGTCGGCTGTGGTGGCGGCTGTTGTGTCGTTTTCTGGCGGCTTGCATCCGTGAGGCGGTAGGTATAAGGCTTGGTTTTGCTGCGCGCCAGAAGTCCGCGCTTCACAGGTGTGCTCAGGCACGCAGGCACGGCGCTGGCGGCGACGTGGAATTTCACGGCGATGTCTGCAATTTGCAGTTCTTCGTCGTGATTCGCCTGGAAAAAACCCAGCACGCGGGCGGCGAGGCTTTCTGGCGCTGGGGTATAGGGACGGGCTGCCATGGCGATATGTCGGCTAGGATGGAAAGACGCTGGACCCGACGAACACCTCGGCGGGAAGTCCGGCGCGCAGGGCTTGCTCGATTTCGGTGGACATTTGCTCAAGGTGGGTTTCCCATGCCATCATCCGCAGCGAGAGCATCGGTGTATCTGCGCCTGTCAGGACGGCGATGCGCGCATTGATGTTGCGAGGTTGCAGACCATGAAAGGGCGCGCCATAGAGGCGCAGTACGGCGGGCAATGTGCCGGCGCCGTGGGCTTCGATTTCTTCCATGCTGGAGCGTGCGGCGCGTGTGTTTTGCACTTCATTGGTCGCCGAACTTCTGGCGGCGATGGTGACCTTGCGAACGGCGGTGATGGCATGCTCGATAGGCATGAAAGTTCCATCAAAGTCCATCGGGATGATGGTTCCTTCGCCGCCAAAATCCTCCAGGAAATCCACCAGCGTTTGCTGCTTGATGGGGTTGCGCGTGAGTTTGTGGAAGGCCTCGAATGCGGCGGTGTAGTCGAGATTGAGTGTGGCTGTGTCATCGCCCCAGGCTGGGGCGATTGCGTTGCCATGATTGATGATGACGGTTACTTTTTCGAGCTTGGCGTCGATGAAGGCCACGGAGTCTTCGTCGCAACGCGCCTTGCAGTAGGTGATGAGGTCACCCAGCCGCGCGGTGGTGAATTTGCGGCGGTGTCGGTTCGGGAACTGTTGGAATTTCTCGGTGCTGATGTATTGCCAGTTTTGCGGCACGCACATGGTGCCGTCGGTGAGTTGCGTGGCCTGGGCTGCGCCGGTTTCAAGCAGGGTTTTGATGGCGGTGGAGTCCATGGATTTATTCCTTTGTGACGGTGGTGCCGTCTTGCAGGGTGGCGATGTGGCGCTCGGGCTTGCCGAACAGATCGTCTTGTTTGTAGGGGAGTAAGGTGAGCGCGCCGTTGCCGCCGACGTACATGAGCGTGGCCGTGGTGTCTTCCTCGGTGGCTTTGCCGCGCTTGGTGGGGCGGCTGTAGGCCAGCGTGTGGGTGACGTTGACTTGTGTGCCGTCGGCGTTCAGGCGCTCGATGTCGAGCGTGATGGTGACGCGGCCTTTTTTGGCGCGGCCGTCCTGGCTGACCACGGCCATGGCGGTGTCGGCCATGGCGCGGGAGAGTTTGCGCACGAACAGTCCGGCGTCCAGATCCGGCAGGGTTTCGAGCGCGTCATAGGGGTTTTGTGACATGGTTGGGTTCCTGAGTGGTTGGCGCTGCAGGGGGAGAAACCTCGCCGCGCAGCACCTTTGCGGCGAGTTGGCGTACTTCGGAAGTGACGGCGTGGCCGAGGTCTTCCGGGTGGGTGAGGCGGCGGATGAAGGCGCGCAGTTGCCCGTTTTCGCGCAGGAGGTCGAGCATGGCTTCGCCTGTTTGCTCGATGTCACTGATTCCGCGGCTGAGCGGATGCGCGATGCATTGCATGGCGAGTTCAAGCGGGGTTTTTCCGGCGCTCATTCGGTGTCTCCGGCGGCGATGCGCTTGAAATCCGGCCGCTCGCGGTAGCGCTGCATGCGGGTGTCGGCAATGCGCTGCAGCGACCACCAGGCGGCGGCAACGGCGCGGCGCAGTGTGGCGCGCTTGGGGTCGAGCACGGCATCGGGGCTGCGCAGGTGCAGGCGCCGGGCTGCGGCGAGCAACTCGGCGTCGGTGAGCGGCGGGTAGGCCATGGCGGCGCTCATAGCAGGCGCAGGGCGAGTAGCGCGACCATGACGAGGATGCCGGCGAAGCAGGCCCAGCCGATGGCGGTGTCCACCCGCGCGGCGCGGTTGCGCGGCGGTGCGTCGGCGCGCAGGAGGGCGCGCTGCAGGCGCTCGGCGTCGCTCACCATTTCGGGGTGGATGGCGTTGAGTCCGCGTTCGGCGTAGAGGGCCTGGTACTCGGTGGCCGTTCGGCGTTCGAACCATGAGGGCCGCTCGCAGCGGGTGCCGATGGGCACGGCTTTGGCCGTGGGGCTTGGAAATCGGATGGTGTTCATGCAAAGAATTCCCAGGCGAGAAATGCAAGGAAGCACAGATAGGCGAGCCAGAACCAGCCGGCCATGCTCAGGGGACCGAAGCCGCTAGGCGGCAGAGGCGCATCGTCGAGGCAGGAGCCGTCGCAATGGCGGCCCTGGTTGCATTGCGGGTGGCGGGGCATGGCTAGGGCTCAAGCGCGGCAGGCGGCGCGGTGCCGGCGCACGTTGCGGGCTTTACGCGCGGCGCGCTTGCAAGCGGATATTCCTGTTGGACGATACGGGCGTTTGCCGCCGTGGCCGCGCGAGGTGTACTTGGCCGCTTCTATGCGGGCGAGACTCATGCCGTTGGCGCCGTGGCCGTGCTGTTGGAGGATGGCGTCCATGATGGCTATGACGGCGTGGACGCGGCGGAAAGGTTGGCTGGCCTTCATGGCTGTTTCACCCCGGCGGCGGCCATGAATTCGGCCTCGTTGAGCAGATCGGGGGCTTGTTTTTGTTCGCTCGGCGTTTCGCTGCTTTTTTTGGCCGCGATGCGGTTGCAGCATTCGTGCAACGTCGCCACGTCGACAGCGAAATTTGGATCATCAAGCCCGGCACGCCCCCGGCAATTGAAGAAATCCAGCAGCGTGAAAATCGCTTTGTCGTCGAGTTCGTCCAGATTGACGACGATGGTGTGCGTTTTTTCGGTTTGCATCGTGGGCTCCTAGCGTTGCTATGTAGCAATCCTAGCGAGGCGTGGGGCATTGTCAATAGCGTTGCTAGGCTTCCATGCAAAAAAAATCCGCCCGAAGGCGGAGTGTCGAATTCGCGGAGGGCGCCAGGCGCTAAAACTTGGCCATGATCTTGAGCAGTTCGGTTTCGTCGCTCCCGGTTTTGTTGCGGCAGTGCGTGTTCCAGGCGCGCCGAAACGTGGAGTGGTCGGTTTGCTCGCTGATGTTCGCGCGGCCGTCCGGGCTGATGACCAAGGAGGCCGGCATTAAGGCGTTGAACCCGTTGCGGGCACGCACGGTCATGCATAGCGAGCCGTCATCCATCAGCAGAGCTTGGGAAAGCTGCGCGCTGGATGGATCGTTGAGGTTTTTGCGCCACACGCTGAGCACCATGGCGCCCACGGTGAGATGCCGATCGCGCGCCAGCTCGGCGGGTGTCTTGACGGGCGCTGGCGCAGCCGCTGGCTCGGTGCCGGTGTTCTGCGGCGGGAACAGGACCAGGTTGTAGATGAACAGGCCCAAGCCGACGACGATGAACACGGCGAGAAACTTGGTGGTGGACTTGGTGCGCACGGCGCCGCAATGCGGACACTTGGACGCGGTATCGGCGACCTGGCCGCCGCATGTCTTGCAGGTTGCTAGTCCCATGGTGCATCCCCCTTGGTTTGCTGGTTGCGAAGCGTTCGATAGTGCTGCAGGTTGTAAACCTTAGCCTGATTTTTTAACGGATTGCCGCCTGGCTTTGTCCATCATCAATTGACCCTCGGCGGCTTGCAAGACGTGTTGCTTACCTTCGGGCGTCAACTGCGGCAAGATGGCTTGTATTTGTTGCTGAATTGCATCAACCGGCGCATCCATCACGCTCAACGGAGCAATGGATTGCGCGGCCGGATAGGACAAACGCGCTGCGGCGTCGCGCAAGACGATGCCCAACTGCGGGAAGATTTTGTCGAGTTCGACCTCGAGAACCTTGCTGTAGCGAATGGCGGCAGTGACGCTGACCGGGCGGATGCCGCGGGTGTGCTGGTAAATGAGATCGGCGCTGAAACGCCCACCCAATTTGGCGGCGAGCTCATCCTGCGTGCAGTTCTTCAGTCTTGCTTCGACAAGGCCGCGCAGCAGGGCGGGATCGTCTTTAGGGAGGTCGTTTCGGGCCATGCTAGCGATGCTATAAATGAAAATCCCTAGCATGGCTTGCGCTGCACACCTAGCATTGCTAGGATGCGCGCATGGAAGCAATTCAGTCTGCAATAGACCAAGCTGGCGGCCAGACCAAACTGGCCGCACGCATCCAGGCATCGCCTGCGATGGTGTGGCAATGGGCGAAAGATAAACGTCCTGTCGCCGCGCACTACTGCGTGCGCATCGAACGTGTTCTCGGCATCTCCCGCCGCGACCTTCGCCCATCCGACTGGGGTGACATCTGGCCCGAGCTGATCGACGCCGAACACCCGTGGCCGCCGGTTGCGGCCGGCACGCAGGAGAACACCCATGCCGCAGCATGAATTCAAGCTCACGCCGGAAATCCTGGCGTGGCTGAGCAAGCCTTTGTTCAGTTTGTCGGCGGACGGCCAGGTGCTAGCGCACGGGCGCCCGCTGCCAGATCGCCGCACCCACAAGCCGTGGCTCGATCCAGAAAAAGAACGCGCAGGGATGGACGCCGCGCTGAGCGCTGCAATGATGCCTATAGCGAGCGTGCCCAGGACTCGAAATCGTCGATCGCTCGCAGCACGCTTTCTGGCACGGGCCGCGGCTCTGCTATGGGACGCAGCATGGCGGATTGATGCAAGGCCAACTGCAGAAATTGATCTCGGTCCATCACCTGCGCGGCGAGCGCGGCCAATAGGCCGCGTAGAAGAAGAACGTGCGCATAGCAGTACGCGGGATCGTTCATGAGTTGTTTGCTTTCCATGCGCGCCCCTTCCGGCTCGGTTGCTGTGAGAAGCCCCGATTCTCGCCGGATGCGCGGCGCGCGCCAGTTTGTCTCCGTTGCCAGTCAGGGCGACTTCGCCAGCCCGCGAGGGTTGGCTTTTTCTTTTTTGCGTGTGCGTGTCCATGGCAAGCATTGTTTTGCTCTGTCTTGATAACCAGGGATAAGAGATGAAATCAGGCGTTATCAAAGCTCCAAACCAACTGACCCTGGAACTCGAACCAGGCCTGGCCGAGCGCTACAGGTCGCTGCGCGAATGTGTGGCCACGGGAATTTATCAACGGGGTCTCAAGCGGGTGGCCATTGACCTGGACACGGCGCCGAGCAACCTGTCTGTGCAGTTGAGCGAGGACCCGAGCCGCCACTTCAGCGTGGACAGCCTCGAGCTGTACATCGAGAAGACCGGCGACATGACGCCCATCGAATACCTGCTGTCGCGCTTCTACGCGCCCGACAAGCGCGATGCCGCGATGCAGGAGGTCAAGCGATTGCACGCGCAATTGCAGCAAGCCATGCAGCGCGCGGGCTTGGTGTGACCCCGCACCCCTTGCTTGTGGCTTCGCCATGCGAAAAATGCAGCGCCATGAAACGTTCAAGCAACAGCCGGGCGCGGGTCCTCCCTGGCATCGGCCCGTACGGGTACGAAGCGGCGCGGAACGGAGGTTGTGCGTGATGGTTGGACTTAGGCAACAGTTGGCGCATGGTGATGCCGCGCCGCTGATCCACGGGTGGCGCGCATGAGCTTGCATCTCACCATCAAGGTGCGCGGCATCGCTGGTGTCAAGGCCAACCTGTCGCGGCTCGATGGCGACTTGCGTGGGCGGGCGATGGCGGCGGCCATCAACAAGACGGCGCAGAAGGCGAGGGCCGAGATCAGCCGGGCGGTGAGGCAGGAATACGCAGTGGATGCCACCCGCGTGCGCAATGCCATCGAACTGCACAACGCCAGCGCGAAGCCTGACGGCCGCCTGGTGGCATGGATCAACATCTTCGGCTCGTCGAGCAAGCGCGGGCGTTCGCTCAACCTCATTCACTTCCTGGAAACAAAGGTCTCGCTGGCCGAGCGGCGCCGGCGGTCCAAGGCCGGGACGCAGCAGCAGTTGCGTTTTCGCATCAAAAAGGGCGGTCCCTTGATCACCATTCCGGGCGCCTTCATCGGCAACAAGGGGCGCACGATCTTCGTGCGCGAAAACCCGAACGATCCCAAATCGGCCATCAGGCCCCTGCAGGTCATCGACATCCAGCAAATGTTCAGCTCCACCAAGATTCGCACGCGCGTGCTGGCCAAGATCAACGCGGACCTCCCCATCGAAGTGCAGCGCGCCGTGCGCTGGATGCTGGCGAGGAACGCATGAGCTGGATCAACCACGACGACGTGCTCGGCCAGCTTCGCGCGGCCGGCCTCATCATCAAGGACGGCGCGTTGCAGGTCGGCACCAGCCGCCCGGTGCGCTGCCTGGTCGACGGCGACCGCGAAAAGCGCGGCTGGTACAAGCTGTTCGAGCTGACCTTGGGCGACGGTCAGCGCCTCATCACCGGCAGCTACGGCGTCTGGCAGGGCGACGACAACGGCGCGCAGAAAATCCTGCTGCCCAAGACCGAGCGCAAGGCGCTCGACGCCGACCAGCTCGCCGCCATCAAGGCGCGCCAGGCCGAGGACCGCAAGCGCGCCGAGGCCGAGCGCCGCGCCGAGATCGACCGCGCCGCCGCCCGCGCCTCGCGCTGGTGGGCGCAGTGCGGCGAGTCCGGCGCGTCCGCCTACCTCGCGCGCAAGGGCCTGCCGCCCGGCAAGCTTTATGGCGCGCGCGTGTCCGCCTCGGGAAACCTGGTGGTGCCCGTGCTCGATGGCGACGGCCGCATCTACGGCCTGCAGGTCATCTACGACAAGCCCCTGGCCAAGGGCGCCGGCAAACCGCGCGACAAGGACTTCACGCCGCCAGGCCTGGCCAAGCAAGGCCACTGGGCCGAGATCGGCGCGCCACGCGCGCGCGGCGTCATCCTGCTGGCCGAGGGCTTCGCCACCGGCGCCAGCCTGCACGAAGCCACCGGCCTGCCGGTCATCGTCGCCTTCGACGCCGGCAACCTCCTGCCCGTCGCACAACAAATCGTCAAACGCTATCGCCACGCCCGCATCCTCGTCTGCGGGGACGATGACTACATCGCCAAGTGCGCGGCTTGCGACAAGCTCACCCCGGTATCCGCCCCATCCTGCGCCCACTGCGGCGGAGACCACCGCAAGATCAACACCGGCGCCCGGCGCGCCGAAGCCGCGGCGGCCGCCGTGTCCGGCGCCTGGGTCTTGCCGCAGTGGCCCACCGAACGGCCCACCGATCGCAAGGGACCCACCGACTTCAACGACCTGCACACCCACCCGCAGGGCGGCCTGCACGTCGTGCGTGCGCAGATCGACGCGGCCCTGGCCTCGGCAGGCTGGTCTTCCGCCGAAGCGCCCTCGCGCGGGGCCGCGCCAAACAGGGGGGCGGGGAATGCCGAAGACGGCCGGCCCGACGCCGTTTCCATTCTTCCACTCGAGCAGGTCGTCGATCGATTCATCGCCGTGGACGACGACACCGGCGAATACGTGTTCGACACCTGGACGCGCAGCCTCTGCCGCATCAGCAAGGTGCTGCGCATGCTCCCGGCGCGGGTGCGTGGCGACGACGTGAAGGATCACCCCACCTGGAAAAGCCGCGCCGTCTACATCGACCAAATCGGGTTCGACCCCGGCGGCGAAGACCCCAACATCCGCTGCAACCTCTGGGGAGGCTGGCCCACCCAGCCGCGCTACGGCCGGTGCGACAACCTGCTTGCCCTGCTCGAGCACATCTGCAGTGGCGAGAGCAGCTCCGAGCAGCTCTACATGTGGGTTTTGCAGTGGCTGGCCTACCCCATCCAGCACCCCGGCGCCAAGATGGCCAGCGCCATCGTCGTGCACGGCCCGCAGGGCACCGGCAAAAGCCGGTTTTTCGAGGCCGTGGCCAAGATCTACGGCGAGTACGGCATCGTCCTCAATCAAGGCGCCATCGAAGACAAGTTCAACGCCGACTGGGTTAGCCGCAAGCTCTTTGTTCTGGCCGACGAAATCGTCGCCAACACCGAGAAATACCACCTCAAGAACCTGCTCAAGACCTTCATCACCGGCGAAACCATCCGCGTCAACCCCAAGAACGTGGCCGCGCACACCGAGCGCAACCACATGAACCTGGTGTTCCTCTCGAACGAGAAGCAGCCCGTCGTGCTCGAGGGTGACGACCGCCGCCACTGCGTCATCTGGACCCCGCCGAAACTCGACCCGCGCTTCTACGCAGCCATCGACGAGGAAATCGAGGCCGGCGGCATCGCCGCGCTGCATCACTTCCTGCTCCACGTCGATCTCACCGACTTCAAGCCCTGGACCTGGCCGCCCATGACCGTGGCCAAGCGCGAACTCATCGATGTCAGCGCCAACAGCGAGGAACGCTTCGCCGCCGAATGGATGCTCGGCAACATCTGCTTCGACGACGAAGCCGGCCCGCTGCCCATCTGCCCCGCCGGCACGCAACAGGTGTACGACGCCTACCTGCGCTGGTGCAAGCTCCAGGGCGAGCCCAGGCCGCGCCCACAAAACCAGTTCATCGGCCACCTCACCAAGCGCCAGGGCTGGATCGCCGAACACCGCGACCGCTTCGAGAACCTGCACTTCATGGGCGACCGCAAACGCCAGCGCATGGTGCTGCCCTCCGCGCGCGACATCGCCGAGGCCGCCGCCCGCGGCGCGCCCACCGTGCCCCACGATCCCGCCGAGACCCTCGCCCAGTGGAGTACCCGGTGTTTTTTCGAGATC
>JAJYXG010000132.1:0-7312 GCA_021791095.1 Pseudomonadota bacterium | reverse complement strand
TCGTAAAGCTATCCGCCCTGATCAAGCGCCTTGTCCTTGAGGTCGCCGCGCATCGAGAACAGACCGTATAGCGGCGAATCCAGCTTGCCACCGGTGTCGCCGAACACGAACACCACCGGCAGCAGATCCTTGTGGTAGATGCTCTTTTCACGCGCGCTCGGCATCACTTCCACCAGTTCGGATAAGGGCACCAGATTGCCGTTGTTCCCGCGCACCGTCAGCTTCAGGAGTTCTTCGATCCTGGTTTGGCGCTCCGGCGGCAGGGTGATGCGTACCGGGATTTCGTATTTGGCGCCGCTGCCGTGAATGGGGGTGACGTTTTCGCCCGACAACCCCATTTTCATCGCCGCGACGATGTCCTTCTGCGCCACGCCCACCAACGCGGCCTTGTTCTGCAGCACGCGCAGCACAAAACGCTGGGCGTCGTCCTCCACCGTATCGTCGATGGCGACGATGCCCTCGGTTTTTTCAAAGACGCCGCGTACTTGTTTGGCGACCTTGCTCTGCGCGTCGTAATCGGGGCCATAGATTTCGGCGACGATGGGCGACATCACCGGCGGGCCGGGCGGCACTTCGACGACCTTGACGTCGGCGCCGTGCTTTTTCGCGATCGCCTCCACTGCCGGCCGGATCGCCTGCGCGATGTCGTGGCTCTTGCGGTCGCGGTCGTGCTTGTCGACCAGATTGACCTGCAGGTCGCCGACCTCGGGGCCGGAGCGCAGGTAATACTGCCGTACCAGACCGTTGAAGTTGATCGGCGCTGCCGTGCCCGCATAGGCCTGATAGTCGATGACTTCGGGAACCGCAGCGACGGCTGCGCCCATTTCGGCGAGCACTTGGGCGGTTTTCTCCAGCGGCGTGCCGACCGGCATGTCGACGACGATCTGGAATTCCGACTTGTTGTCGAACGGCAGCATTTTCAGGATGACCAACTGCACCACCGGCAGCGCGACCGAAACGAGGATGGCAAGCCCGATCCCCAGCCACAGCTTGCGGCGTGCGCCTTTGCCTTCGGTACCGCGCAGGAAGGGCGTGAGGCGGGCGCGGAACAAGGCGGTGAGCTTGCTGTCGCCTGTCCCGTGGGGGCCGTGCGCCTCCTGCTTGATCAGTTTCAGCGCCAGCCAGGGCGTGACGATGAAGGCGATCGCCAGCGAGATCAGCATGCCGATCGAGGCGTTGATCGGGATCGGGCTCATGTAGGGCCCCATCAGGCCGGTGACGAAGGCCATCGGCAGGAGCGCGGCAATGACCGTCAGCGTGGCGAGGATGGTGGGGCCGCCCACCTCGTCTACCGCGCGCGGAATGATCGCTTCGAGGCCGTCGTGGTCGAGCGCCATGCGGCGGTGGATGTTCTCCACCACCACGATGGCGTCGTCGACCAGAATGCCGATCGAGAAGATCAGCGCGAACAGCGATACCCGGTTGAGCGTGAAGCCCCACGCCCACGACGCGAACAGCGTGGCCGCCAGCGTCAGCAGCACCGCCGCGCCGACGATCAGCGCCTCGCGTTTGCCGATGGCGAACAGCACCAGCAGCACTACCGAGGCGGTGGCGAAGATCAGCTTCTGGATCAGCTTCTTCGCCTTGTCGTCGGCGGTGGCGCCGTAGTTGCGAGTGACGCTGACCTCGACGCCCTCGGGCAGGATGCTGTTTTGCAGGGTGTTCACCCGCGCGATGACTTTTTCCGCGACGTCGACCGCGTTCTCGCCTGGTTTTTTCGAGATCGCCAGGGTGACGGCCGGATAGGTCAGGCCCTGGCTGGCCCTGTTCGTGCCGCCCGCGCCGGGGCCGTGCCACACATAGCGCGCCGGCTGGTCTGGACCCCCTACGACGCTGGCGATGTCGCTCATGTACACCGCGCGGCCCTGCGACACGCCGACCACCAGCTGCTTGACGTCGGCCGCACCGGTGAGGAAGGTGCCGGTCTGCACCAGAATTTCCTGGTTGCTCGCCACCAGGGTGCCCGACGGTTGCGCGGCGTTGGACACCTGCAGCGCATCGCGGATGTCCTGCGCCGACACATCGAACGCCGCCATGCGGTCGGGATCCATCATCACCCGCACCGCGCGGCCGGGGCCGCCGACGGTGGTGACCTCCCGCGTGCCGGCGATGCGTTTCAGTTCGATCTCGGCTGCGTGCGCCGCCTGCTCAAGTTCATAGGCACCGCGCGTTTCATCACGCGTCCACAGGGTGACGGTAACGATCGGCACGTCGTCGATGCCGAGCGGCTTGATGATGGGTTCGCCGACGCCGAGTTCAGGCGACACCCAGTCACGGTTGGCCTGGATCGTGTCGTACAGCCGCACCAGCGCCTGGGTGCGATCCTGTCCCACCAGGTATTGCACCGTCAGCACCGCCATGCCGGGCTTGGAAACGGAATAGATATGCTCGATGCCGGCGATCTGCGACAGCACCTGCTCGGCGGGGGTGGCCACCAGCGCTTCCACGTCTTTCGCCGAGGCGCCGGGGAAGGGGATGAATACGTTGGCCATGGTCACGTTGATCTGCGGCTCTTCCTCGCGCGGCGTGATCAGGATGGCGAACAGCCCCAGGAGCGCCGCGATCAGCGCGATCAGCGGGGTGAGCTGGGACGTGAGAAAGAAACGGGCAATGCGTCCGGAGAGTCCCATGCGTATTCCCGTTTATTTGGCCGGCTGGTTGGCGGCGCTCTTGGCGTAGATGCCGGCCTTGACCGGTTCGAGCGCGATGACGTCTCCCGGATTCAGGCCGGACAGCACTTCAACCAGGCCGCGGCCATTGGGCGTACCCAGGCGGATCTGCCGCAGGCTCACCCGATCCTTGTCCACCACGTACACCGCGGTGATTTCGGAGCGGCGCACCACCGCGCTTGCCGGGATGGTGAGCTTGCGCGCGCTGCCCACCGAGAAGTGAGCGCGCGCAAACATGCCGGGGATGACGCCTTCCAGGTTGGTCGGCAGGTCGATCCGTACCTTGACCGTGTGGGTGGCGGCATCCGCCGACGGCAGCACGGTGATGCCGGCGGCATCGATCCATCTGTTGAGCGAGGGAATCTCGACCGCTACACGCGGCGAGGCTTTCACCTCGGCCAGCTTGTACTGGGGGATGTTGGCGATCACCCGCATGTCCTTGGGATCGAAGCCGGTCATCAGCGGCGTGCCGGGCGCGACGGTTTCGCCTACTTCGACGTGGCGGGCGGCGACCACGCCGGAATACGGCGCGGTGATCACGGTGTAGCCGCTGACCGCCGCAGTCTGGCCAACGCCTGCGCGCGCCGCGCGTGCAGCCGCTTCGGCGGCACGGAATTCGGCGGTGGCGCGGTCGAGCGCCGCCTGGCTGATGAATTTCTGCTGGAAGAGTTGCTGCTGGCGCTGGTAATTGGCGCGTGCGTTGGCCAGCGTGGCATCGGCCTGCGCCACCTGCGCCCGGCTGCCCGCCACGGCGGACGACAGTTCCTGCGCGGAAAGACGGACGATGACCGTGCCCGCCTTGACGTAATCGCCGGAGTCAAAGTTCACCGCCGATACGCGTCCCGATACCTGTGCGGCAATGGTGGATTGCTTGACGGCTTCGACTGTGGCTTCGGTGGAATAACCGCTGTCGGTCATCTGGTATTTCACCGGCGCAATAGCGAAAGGCAGCGCAGCCCAGGCGGATGGCGAAACGAGGATGACGCAGGCCAGCAAACGGGCGGGGTTCAGCACAGGTGACCTCCAGTAAATCGTTCATTAGATTATTCTAATTAACCATTCAATTCAAGTGCTTGTACAGCATTTGTGGTGAAATTGAGCGGCGACTTGCCGGGAAAGTATGCACCACAACCGATCTTCGATCTATCCGATGCCCAATGCGGGCGCTACTTCATGCCCCAAAAAAAGGCCCGGCACGCTCGCGCGTTGCCGGGCCGGGGGATGACGGGTGCTTACTTGGTGAAGCCGCAGAACACGTCGCGCATCATGCCCAGCAGTTTGAGGGTGCGGGTGTCGCCGACGCGGTAATACACGCGGTTGGCATCCTTGCGGGTGCGCAGCACGCCCTTGTCGCGCAGGATGGCGAGGTGCTGCGAAATGTTGCTTTGCGACGTGCCGACATGGTCCACGATGTCCTGCACGCTGATTTCCTTGTCGCCCAGCACGCAGAGGATTTTCAGGCGCAACGGATGCGACATGGCCTTCATCGCACGCGAGGCCTGCTCGATGTGCTCGTCCTTGTCCATCAGGTCCACTTCGTCCCAATCAGCTGCCATGTTCATACCTCGATCCTATTCATGTAGTACCCTGATGCGGTCTAACTTTCCAGGGGGAAAGGCACGCTGCACAAGGCATTATTGAAACAACATTGCGCGTTGCGTATAGATTAGCAATCACGCATATATTAAAATAATCCCACAAAATCAAGTCAGGTTATATAAATATTTTCATGAAGACCACGCCGGTTCTCCTCATCATCCTCGACGGCTTTGGTTGCCGCGCGGAGCGCGCCGACAACGCGATCGCGCAGGCCAATAAACCCAACTGGGACCGGCTGTGGAGGCACCATCCGCATACGCTCATCCACGCGTCGGAATCCGAAGTGGGCCTGCCCAAGGGTCAGATGGGCAATTCCGAGGTGGGACACCTGAACATCGGTGCAGGGCGCGTGGTGTACCAGGAGTTCACCCGCATCGACCGCGCCATCGAGTCGGGCTATTTCTACACCAACCCGGCGCTGCTGAACGCGGTGCACCTGGCGCGCGACAATGAGAAAACCCTGCATGTGCTGGGCCTGCTGTCGGACGGCGGGGTGCACAGTCATGAGTCGCATTTTCACGCGCTGCTTGATCTGGCGGTGCGCGAAGGGCTGAAGAAGGTGTGCCTGCACGTGTTTCTGGATGGCCGCGACACGCCGCCGAAAAGCGCCGAAATCTACCTGCGCCGACTGAACGAGAAAATCGCACAGACCGGAGTCGGCCATATCGCGTCGATGATCGGCCGCTATTACGCGATGGATCGCGACCGCCGCTGGCAGCGGGTCAAGGCCGCTTACGATCTGCTGACGCAGGGGCGCGCCGAATTCATGGCCGAGAATGTGCTGGCCGGGCTGGAAGCCGCCTATGCGCGCGGCGAGACCGACGAGTTCGTCAAGGCCACAGCGATCCTGCCGTCCGACGGCAAGCCGGTAAAGATGGAAGACGGTGATTCGGTGATCTTCCTCAACTTCCGTTCCGACCGTGCGCGCCAATTGTCGCGGCCCTTCATCGAAGCCGATTTCGGCGAATTCGAACGCGAGGTGACCCCGCGTCTGGCCACTTACTGCACGCTGACCGGTTACAGCGACGATTTCCAGGTGTCGGTCGCGTTTCCGCCCGAGCGGATCAAGAACGGGCTGGGCGAGTACGTCGCCCAGCTCGGCTTGCGCCAGCTGCGCATCGCCGAAACCGAGAAATATCCGCACGTCACCTTCTTTTTCAACGGCGGCGAGGAAGTGTCCTTCCCCGGAGAAGACCGGGTGCTGGTGCCGTCACCCGATGTGGCGACTTACGACCTCAAGCCCGAGATGAGCGCGTTCGAGGTGACCGAGAAACTGCTCGCGGCGATCAACAGCAAGCAGTACGACGTCATCGTCTGCAACTATGCCAACCCTGACATGGTCGGCCATACCGGAGACCTGCAGGCCGCGATCAAGGCCATCGAAACCGTCGACACCTGTCTGGGTCGGGTGGTGGAAGCCCAGTTGGCTCGCGGCGGTGAAGTGCTGATAACTGCGGACCACGGTAATGCCGAACTGATGCGCGACGCCGAAACCGGGCAGGCGCACACCGCGCACACCATGAATCTGGTGCCGCTGATCTACGTGGGAAGAAACCGTGCCACACTGGCGGAAACCGGGGCGCTCGAAGACATCAGCCCGACTTTGCTGAAAATGATGGATTTGCCGCAACCCCTCGAAATGACCGGTGAAGCCCTCGTACAATTTGAGTAAGCCCAACGCTGATCGGGTAAGCTCATCCAGGTGAACGTCAGATCATTTCTCGTCCTGTTGGCACTGGCCGTGCCGCTGTATGCCAGCGCCAACCAGGCCGATCGCAAGCAATCCGAACTCGATGCGCTGAAGCAGCGCCTGCAAACCCTGCAACAGGAGTTTCGCACTACGCAGGCGCACCGCAAGGAAGCGGTCGACGAACTGCGTCAATCCGAGCGCGCCATCAGCAGTGCGGTAAGTATGTTGCGCCAGCTGGACGGCGAGCGCCAGCGTACCCAGCGCGATTTGCAGACGCTGACGCAGCAGGCCGATGGCACCGTGGCACGCATCCGCGCGCAGCAGGCTCATCTTGCCCAGTCACTCAAGGGCGCTTACCGGCGTGGGCAAGGTGATGCATTGAAACTCATCCTCAACGGCGAGGACCCCAATCAGGCCGCACGCGATCTGCATTACCTGGCGCACCTGTCGCGCGCGCAGCATGAGATGGTCGAGACCCTGCGCACCGACCTCGCACGCCTGGCCGCGCTGCAGCAGCAGGCTGCGCAAAAAACGACCGAGTTGACGCAGTTGCAGGCAGCCCGTGAGGCCGAGCAGAAGAAGCTGCTGGCTGACAAGCGCGCACGCGAACAGGTGCTGCAGAAACTGTCGGCGCAAATTCAGCAGCAGCAAAGGCAGATTTCAAATTTGAAGCGTGACGAGCGCAGCCTGACCCAGCTGGTGGAGCGTCTCAACCGGCTGATGGCGCAGCAGGCTGCCCGCGAAGCCGCGCGTGTGGCCCAGCTGGCGCAAAAGAAACGGTCAACGGAAAAGGACACGGCTGGCCAGCCCCGCCGGGGCGTGGCGGTGAATACCGAAACGCCGGTGGCGTTTCGAACGGACCGCCCTTTTTCGGGCTTGAAAGGCTCGTTGCGGCTGCCTGTCGCCGGGGAACTGATGAACCGCTTCGGTGCTCCGAGAGAAGGTGGAGGGCTGAGCTGGAAAGGCCTGTTCATTCGCGCGGCAGAAGGCACGGTGGTGAAGTCAATTGCCGCCGGGCAGGTGGTGTTTTCCGAGTGGCTGCGCGGCTTTGGAAACCTCGTTATTGTCGACCACGGCGAAGGCTATATGAGCCTGTACAGCAATAATGAAAGTCTGTATAAGCAAGTGGGCGAACGGGTTCAACCCGGTGACGCGATCGCCACGGTCGGTAACAGCGGCGGCCAGCCCGACACCGGTCTGTATTTTGAAATGCGGCATCAAAGCCGCCCTGTTAATCCCCTCCTTTGGGTGAAGTGAAATGACACAAAAGGCGAAATTCATACTCGTCGGTCTGGCCGGTTTGATGGCGGGCGCGGCGTTGACGGTCAACCTGTCGGCGATCGCCAACAAGGAC
>JAJYXG010000060.1:0-38256 GCA_021791095.1 Pseudomonadota bacterium | reverse complement strand
CGCGCGTCGGCGCCGCGTGCTTCGTATTCGTGGATGCGGCCGATGGATTGGATGATGCCGGTGAACATGGTGTAAAGGACCGCCAGTGAGACCCGGCATTGTAGGCGTTTAGGCGGGGTGGGTGAACCCCGGCTCGCGTTTCGGCGCGAATGGCGCGCCGTTTTTAACAAGACAAGCAGGTCTTCAAGTTGCTATAGTGAATACTTTGCAGGAATCTGAAACCGGCATGAAGACGCTCGCAACATTTGCCGTTCGCGGCCGCCTCAAGCCTGCCCCCCATGCAGGGCGGCAGGGGAGGGCGTTGGCCGCATGAGCATCCTCAGCGACCGCATCCACACCTTCGGCCGTGCCATGCTGGAGCGGCATGGCGAGCGCGTGCACAAGATCGCGCTCGATGCCGGCTTCACCTGCCCCAACCGCGATGGCACGAAAGGCATCGGCGGCTGCACCTTCTGCAACAACAAGTCCTTTCACCCGCAAGGGGCAGGCCGTGGTTGTAAAGACGCTGAAGCGTCAACAACCACGCTCGCCCCGGGCGCTCGCGACCAGGCGCCGCTCGCTGCGCAATTCGATCGAGCACGCGGCCGCATCGCCCGGCGCACCGGCGCGCGCCGCTTCATCGCCTATTTCCAAGTCTACACTAACACCTATGCGCATGTGGACGAACTGCGCGCGCTCTACGACAGCGCGCTGGAAGCGCCCGACGTGATCGGGCTGTCGATCGGTACGCGGCCCGACTGCGTGCCGCCGCCGGTGCTGGATCTGTTGGCGGAATACCGCGAGCGCGGCCACGAGGTATGGCTGGAGCTCGGTCTGCAGTCGTCCTTCGACGCCACGCTGGCGCGCGTCAACCGCGGCCACGGTTTCGCCGAATACGAGGAAGCGACGCGCGCAGCGCGGGCGCGCGGCATTCCGGTGTGCTGCCACCTCATCGTCGGCCTGCCGGGCGAGGACGAATCGCACAGCCATGCCAGCCTCGACCGTGTGCTCGACGTCGGCGTGGATGGCCTCAAGCTGCATCCGCTGCATGTGGTGAAGCACACCAAACTCGCCATCGAATGGAAGCGCGGCGAATATGAACCGCTTGCAGAATCGGACTACACCCGCATTGCCGCCGACCTCATCGAGCGCACACCGTGGGAGGTGGTGTACCACCGCGTCACCGGCACCGCCGCGCCAGACATCCTGCTGGCGCCCGCGTGGTGCGCCAAGAAGTGGGACGTGCTGAACGGCATCGCCGACGAATTGGCGCGGCGAGATAGTCGCCAGGGCGTGCGAACGGGCGGCAGAGCGCCGCGTTTTCATTGAATTTCAAAGCAGGAACTTCGTAGCCCGACATGCTGATCACACGCAGACTGGAATTCGACGCCGGTCACCGCATCCCCAATCATGCCAGTCAGTGCCGGCATCTGCATGGCCACCGCTACGCGATCGAAATCACCCTCTCAGGCGAGGTCATCTGCACCGAGGGCGCAGCGGAGCAGGGCATGGTGATGGATTTTTCCGACGTGAAGCACATCGCCAATGCGGTGCTGGTCAATCATTGGGATCACGCTTTCCTGGTCTATCAGGGCGATCGCGCGGTGATGGAATTTCTGACGTCGCTGCCCGAACACAAGACGGTCGTGCTGCCGGTGGTGCCCACTGCGGAAAATCTCGCGGCCGAGGCGTTCCGCATCCTTGATGTCGCTTACCTCGATACTTACGGCAACCAGCTCAGACTGGAACGGGTGCGACTGTACGAAACCCCCAACAACTGGGCGGATGCCGTACGTGAAGGACGTCCGTCCTGAGTCTGGACGGGGCCGCATGAAACGTCCTTTGAAGACGCCACGCGGCCCCCTGCATACGGTCAAATGAGCGCTTGATCGGGCAGCGCGATCTTCTGGTCGACGCTGAACTGGTAGTCGTGGAAGACCTGCTCTGCAGTGAGAACCTGATAGCTGCCGTCCGGCAGCTTCCGGGTGGTGTCCTTGAGGCGATACGCGGTCTGGCCGCAGGTCCAGATGTCGAAGTTGCGCATGTGGGTGCACAGGCAGGTCTTGTCCTTGACCTTCACCTTTTTCGCGTCCGGGTGCAGTTCCACCTCGCGGTTGTAGGAATCGATGTAGGCGCAGCGGCTGTTGGCGTCGAGCAGATAGCCGTAGGCCTCGCAGTTGGGGCGGATGCCGGAGCCGATGCCGGGGCTGCCCTTCAACATGCGCATCGGGTAGCCGGTCGGCGAAATGGTGTTGACCTCGATCTCCTCCTCGCTGGCCTTGAAGTATTCCTGCTTGATTTTGTCCGGCAGGCCGCATTCCTGGGTGACGGTGAAGCGCGTCGCCACCTGCACCGCGGCCGCGCCCTGTTCGAGGAAGGCCGCGGCATCGCTGCCGGTGAAAATGCCGCCGGCGGCGATCACCGGAATGTCGAGGTGCTCCGACTTCAGGTAGGCCAGCACTTCGCCCATGATGGTCGCGAGGTCGTACTTCGCCCAGTCCAGGCCGAAGCCGAGGTGGCCGCCGGCGAGCGGCCCTTCCACCACGACGAAGTCTGGCAGGCGGTTGAGCCGCGCGTTCTTGCGCAGGAACATCGCCAGTGCGCGCGGCGACGAGACGATGATGCCGAGCTTGGCGTCGCGGAAGCGCGGATGGTCCTCGATCAGCGCGAACGAGCCGAGGTGCAGGCCGGCCGAGAGCGTGATGCCGTCGATGCCGGCATCGAGCGCCGCGGATAGCCGCATGCGCAGCGTCTCACGCGGCGCGTTCATGGTGAGCTTCTCCATGCAGTTGATGAAGATCATGCCGTCGCCGCGCTTGGCGTCCATGGTCCGGCCCACGTGGTAACGCGTGGCCTCCTCGAGCACGGCGAGATTGAAGTGCACGTTGGACTTGTCGCTGCTGGCGGCATTGGTCTTGTATTTCTTCAGCTTCTCGCTGACGAATTTGGTGTCGAAGCGGCGGTCGGACACGGTCTGCACCATGGCGTCCGAGATATGACCGATGCCGCCGAGCCGCGCGACCTCGAGCGCCAGTTCGGCGGTCGAGATGTCCACCCCCATGCCGCCGATCACGATCGGTACCAGTTCCTGTTTGCCGAAGCGCAGGCGGAAATCATCCACGCGTTTCATTCTTGTCCTTCAATAGGTGTTGACAGATCTGACCGGTGCTTGCGCACCTTTCACTATTCGCTGCTGAACTATGGAATTGTATCCATACGCCGCACGGATGACACCGGAAAGATTCCGGGGCGCCACGGTCGCGTTCCACTTTAATCCGGTGAACTCCCGCAGCCTCACAACAGCTTTCCGCCATGGCGCGCGAAGCGGCGCGTGGCAGACAACAGATTCAGCCACAGCAACAGTGCCGACACGGCCAGCGTGGCGCCGGCCGCAAGGGCCCACTGTGGCCACAACAAGGCAGCGACGAGCAGCACGCAGGCGGCGAGGTGGAGGCGGAACTGCCAGCGCATCCAGCGTTCCGCAATCATCTCCTTCATGGTGGGGATGCTGCCGGCGCGTGCCTGCAACTGGGCCTGCAGATGAAACCAGGCAAGGAAGGGCACGATCTTGTAGAGCATGCCGCTCACCACGCTGACCGCGAAGCCGCCGAAAAAGAGCACGCCCAGCAGCAGGGGGTAGGCGTCGCTGTCTGCCCAGGCCGGCCAGATTATGGCAGCGAGCCAGACGGCCACGCAGGCGATCAGGCTGGCCATGCCGAGGCGCCAGTAATCGAGGGTGACGTCAGGCAGTTTTCTGCGGCGACGGGATTGCAGGCGCAGGGTGGCGATGGCAAACAGCAGGATTCCGCCGGCGAGGCCCGCATCGACGAGGAAGGCGATGGCCGCGGGCAGCAGTGGGGCGGCGGCGTGCAGCAGCAGCAATGCGAACAGTACGCCGGCCAGCCGGCGGCTCAGCCGTGGCGGATAGGGCGGGGTGATCTGGAACATCGGCACCACCTGGTAGGCGACGCTGATCACCAGCAGCAACACCCAGCCGAGCAGGCCGAAGGCGATGTGGCTGGCGATCGTCGCTTCGACGGCGGGCAGCCCCCACCCGTTTGCGCGCAGCATCGCGAGCGCCAGTCCGAGCAGCACGGTGATGCCAAGACAGCCCAGCGCGAGCCGCATGCCACTGACCGTGACGCCGGTCTCGGCGCGTGCGAGGCTGACGGACGCAGCCGTGATAAAGACCGTGAAGCTGCTGCCGAACAGGGCGATGCTGACACCGAAAGCAATCGGCTCGGCCGTCAGAAAACCGGTCATCAGCGCGACGGTTCCCAGCGCGATCGGGATGTGGCTGAGCCAAGCCACGAGGCGTGGGGCCGGCAAGGGCGAGCCCGCCACCACGGGCAGCATCTGCATCAGCGCGCCCAGCATCACCATGGCGAGGAAGCCCAGCGTGAGCGCGTGGGTGAGGGCGAGTGCCTGGGGTGTCCAGCGCGAGGCCAGGGCGTCGGGTGACACCGCGATCAGGATGGCGGCGGCCAGCAGGAACAGCGGCGCGGCAAGGAAAAATCGCAGCGGCAGCGAGAACGGCGGTGCCTGCTCGAAGGAGAGGCCGGCTTGCAGGCTCATTGGCGTGGGCGCTTTAGGTGCCCTCGTCCGACTGGCGGATCAGGATGGCGTAGCTGCCGTCGGCGGCCATCCGGGTCTCGTGTCGATATCCGCGTTCGGCGAGGATGGGGTAGAGCGGAAACGGTTCGCGGTGCAGCAGAAGCTGGATGGTCTGGCCGGGACGCAGCAGGGCCAGCGTCTGCAGGACCTTTTCCATCGGCTCCGGTGGTTCCAGTCCGCGCGCGTCGATCAGGATTTCGTGTGCCTGAGCACTCATGCGGATTGCTGGCCCGCGCTGGCTTCCATGGCGCGGATCAGATTGCCGCGCTCGTCGCCCAGCACCCGGTCGGCCATGGGGTAGAGCATGTTCTCTTCCTTCAGGTTGTGCTGTTGCATCAGCATGTTGAGCGTTTCCGACAAGCCGAGAAAACGGCTGTGATTTTCATCGGCCACGGTGTTTGCCATGTCCTGCAGCAGGCCGCGCATCTGCTCGTGTTCCATGCGCATGACGTGAGTCGGTCCCATGCTGTTTCCGGTGCGGGCTTCGAACGCGGGAAACAGCACGTCTTCCTCCATCGCAAGGTGATGCGCCATCGCTGCCCGAAACCGCTTGAACAGCGTGCGCGCGCTGCCCCAGTTTTTTTGCGCTACGGCGGCTTCGGCGGATGCGAACAGATCGTCGCAGGCGCGGTGGTCGCTGGCCAGAAAATCCAGAATCGTGCGCATGCCATGCCTCCGTAAGGGTATGAAATTATTTGCGCTTAAGTATATCAGGACATCCTAACCTTAAATTCGTCTTGACACTGACACAAGATGTCGTATGGTTTGTACTCTGAAAACACAAAATGTTGTTTATAAGGAGGCTGGAATGGATCCTGTGAATGAAGCGCTGCCCCCCGAAGTCATCAAGCGCGACGGGCGCCGGGCACTGTTCGATGCGGCCAAGATACGCTCGGCCATTGTGCGGGCCGGGCAGGCCAGCGGCGAATTCAGCGCGGACGAGGCGGACTTGCTGACCGCTCAGGTGGTGAAGGTGCTGATCCACAGCTTCCGCAACACCCCGCCCGACATCGAGCGCATCCAGGACGTGGTCGAGCAAAGCCTCATCGCCGCCAATCATTTCCAGACTGCGCGCGCCTACATCGCCTACCGCGAAAGCCACAAGAAGCTGCGCGAAGACCGCAAGACCCTGGTCGACGTGGAAGCATCGATCAACGAATACCTGTCGCGCCAGGACTGGCGCGTCAACGCCAACGCCAACCAGGGCTATTCGCTGGGCGGCCTGATCCTCAACGTGTCGGGCAAGGTGGTCGCCAACTACTGGCTCAACCACGTCTACCCGCCCGAACTCGGCGAAGCACATCGCGACGGCTCGCTCCACATCCACGACCTCGACATGCTGGCGGGCTACTGCGCTGGCTGGTCGCTGCGCACCCTGCTGCACGAAGGCTTGAACGGCGTGCCGGGCAAGGTCGAGGCCGGACCGCCGAAACACATGTCCTCCGCGGTCGGCCAGATCGTCAACTTCTTAGGCACTTTGCAGAACGAATGGGCCGGCGCGCAGGCCTTCTCGTCGTTCGACACCTACATGGCGCCCTTCATCCGCAACGATGGCATGCGCTACGAAGAAGTGCGCCAGTGCATCCAGGAACTGATCTACAACCTCAACGTACCCTCGCGCTGGGGCACGCAGACGCCGTTCACCAACCTCACCTTCGACTGGACCTGCCCGGAGGACCTGCGCGAGCAGGTGCCGGTCATCGGCGGCAAGGAAATGCCCTTCACCTACGGCAAGCTGCAGCTCGAGATGGACATGATCAACCGCGCCTACATCGAGGTGATGACCACCGGCGATGCCAAGGGGCGCGTGTTCACCTTCCCCATCCCCACCTACAACATGACGCCGGATTTTCCATGGGAATCGGAAAACGCCGAGCGCCTGTTCGCCATGACTGCACGCTACGGCCTGCCCTACTTCCAGAACTTCATCAATTCGGAGATGAAGCCGAACCACATCCGCTCGATGTGCTGCCGTCTGCAGCTCGACCTCAGAGAATTATTGAAGCGCGGCAACGGCCTGTTCGGTTCGGCCGAGCAGACCGGTTCGGTCGGCGTGGTGACGGTCAACTGCGCGCGGCTGGGCTACGAATACCAGGGCGACGAGGCCGGCCTGCTGCGCCGCCTCGATGCGCTGCTCGACATGGCGAGGAACGGCCTCGAGATCAAGCGCAAGGAAATCCAGCGCCTGATGGACAACGGCCTTTTCCCCTACACCAAGCGCTATCTCGGCACCTTGCGCAACCACTTCTCGACCATCGGCGTGAATGGTGTCAACGAGATGATCCGCAACTTCAGCGATGACGCGCACGACATCACCAGCGAATGGGGCCACGATTTCGCGGTGCGGCTGCTCGATCACATCCGCACCCGCATCGCCGCCTTCCAGGAAGAAACTGGCCACATGTACAACCTGGAAGCCACGCCGGCCGAAGGCACCACCTACCGCTTCGCCAAGGAAGACGCCAAGCGCTACCCTGAAATCCTGCAGGCGGGCACCGTGGACGCGCCGTACTACACCAACTCGACGCAGCTGCCGGTGGGTTTCACCGACGATGCCTTCGAGGCTCTGGAGTGGCAGGACGACCTGCAGCGCAAGTACACCGGCGGCACCGTGCTGCACCTTTATATGTCGGAGCACATCTCGTCGGCGGAGGCCTGCAAGAAGCTGGTGCGCCGCGCACTCACGCGTTTCCACCTGCCCTACATCACCATCACGCCCACTTTTTCGATCTGCCCCAAACACGGCTACCTCGCCGGCGAGCACGAGTTCTGCCCCACGTGCGACGAAGAAGCCCTGTCCCGCAAACGCGCTGTTGCCGCCTGACCCAAGGAGATTGAGATGAACGACATGACTGTTCCGACCCAAGCCGCCGCACTGGTTTTGAAGGACGAGGAGCGCACCCGCTGCGAAGTGTGGACCCGTGTGATGGGCTATCACCGCCCGGTGACAAGCTTCAACAAGGGCAAAAAGAGCGAGCACCGCGAGCGGCGCTTCTTTGTCGAAGGCCGCTGCAGGGTGGGGTGATGTCGACATGCTACGTGTCGGCGGCCTGACCCCGCTTTCCACCACCGACTGGCCCGGCATGCTGGCCGCGGTGGTGTTCTGCCAGGGCTGCCCGTGGCGCTGCGGCTATTGCCATAATCCCGGCCTGATTCCCGCGCGCGGCGACAGCGAAATCCCCTGGGGCGACGTGCTGGCCTTCCTGCGTCGCCGCCAGGGCCTGCTCGACGGCGTGGTGTTTTCCGGCGGTGAGCCGACCGTGCAGTCAGACCTGCCGGATGCCATGCGCGAGGTGCGCGCGCTCGGATTCCGGATCGGGCTGCACACCGGCGGCGCCTACCCGCAGCATCTTGCAGCGGCGCTGCCGCTGGTCGACTGGGTGGGGTTCGACGTGAAAGCGCCTTTCGCGGATTACCCGCGCACCACCGGTGCAGCCGGCAGCGGCGATCGAGCGCTCGCCGGCCTGCAGCAGGTGCTGGCGTCCGGCGTCGCGCATGAAATCCGCACCACCGTGCATCCGGCGCTGCTGGCGGATGGGGCGGTGGTCGGCCTTGCGCGCGACCTCGCCGCGCGCGGAGTGAAGCATTATGTGATTCAGGCTTTTCGCAGCCAGGGATGTGGGGATGGGGCCTTGCGTCAGAATGCGGCGCGTGAACGCTCGCTGCAGGACGTGGGTGATGAACTGGCCGGGCTGTTCGAGGAATTTTCTGCGCGCGCGTAGGGTCAGCGCCGGCCCACCCGCAGGAACAGCGGCCACTGCAGTTTCCGGGAAGCTTCGGGGTCGCCCCACAGGGGCTCGAGTCCGGCCATCAGCGCCGGCAGTGGATCGCTGCCGACGAGGTTCTGATATCGCTTTACCGCCGACCAGGTGGAGAGATAGTCCAGCAGGCGCGGCAGGGTCCACTCGACCTCGATATAAAAATCGGGGGATTCAATTTCCGTAAACGGGAATTCCAGGCTGCGATAGGCATCGTCGATCAGCGCGCGCTCGGGCGGCCAGTAGGGGCCGACGGTCTCGGCATAGAAACGCCGGAACAGTGCATCCATTTCACCGGGCAGCACCATCCGGCCGTAGCCCCACAGGGCAATGGCCCCGCCGGGCTTCAGCACTCGCGCCGCTTCGGCATAAAAGCGCGGCAGGTCGAACCAGTGCGCCGCCTGCGCAACGGTGACGAGGTCGACGCTGCGGTCGGCCAGCCCGCTGGCTTCGGCGGGCGCGACGCGGTAGTGAATTCCGGGATGCGGCTGGGCATGGCGAATCTGCTCGGCGGAGGCATCGGTGGCGACAACGTCGCGAAAATGCGGCGCCAGCCCCAGCGCCGCCTGGCCGCTGCCGGTGGCGCAATCCCAGGCAGTGTCGCGTTCTGCGCTTGTCCCCGGACGGGGGCACAGGCCGGCGAGCCAGGCGAACAGGGCGGCGGGATAGTCCGGGCGATAGGCGGCGTAGCGTTCGGACGCCGACGAGAAATGATCCTTGAAACCGCTCATGCCGGCAGCAGCGTCAGCCGCAGGTCGCCGCCAAGCTGGCGTACGTCGGCCATGCGAAACCGTGCAGCGTCGGCCAGCGTCGTCAGCGGCGGCTGGGTGAACAGCCCGCGCGCGTCGTCGCCCACCGCCATCGGCGCCACATAGGCCACCCATTCGTCGACCAGCCCGGTAGCGAGCAGCGCACCGTTCAATGCAGCGCCGGCTTCGACGTGCAGTTCGTTGACGCCGCGTTGCGCCAGCAGCGCGAGCAGGGCAGCGAGGTCGACGCGGCCATTCGTTCCGGGCACTTCGATCACCTCCGCCCCTGTCTGTTCGAGTGCGGTGCGCGCGGCAGGATCGGCATGATGGCAGGCGAGCAGCGCGGGCAGGATGGCCGCATCCGTCGGCGTGCGCAATCCGGAATCGACGATGATGCGCAGCGGCTGTCTGCCGGTGTCCAGATCGCGCACGTCCATCCGCGGGTTGTCAGCCAGCACGGTGCCGCTGCCGGTAAGGATGGCGCAGGCGCGCGCGCGCAGGCGCTGCACGTCGGCGCGCGCCGCCTCGCCGGTGATCCACTGCGACTGGCCATTGGCGAGCGCGGTCTTGCCGTCCAGCGTCGACGCGGTCTTGAGTCGAACCCACGGGCGTTGCCGCATCATGCGCGAGACGAAGCCGGGGTTGAGCGCACGTGCCTCGGCTTCCATCAGACCGACCTCGGCAAGGATGCCGGCCAGCGTCAACATGGAAATGCCGCCGCCGGCGACCAGCGGATTGGGGTCGGTCATCGCCGCCACCACGCGCACGACGCCTGCATTGACCAGCGCTTCGGCGCAGGGCGGGGTGCGGCCATGGTGCGAGCAGGGCTCGAGCGTGACGTAGACGGTTGCGCCGCGTGCGGCGTCGCCGGCAGTTTTCAGCGCATGGATTTCGGCGTGCGGTGTGCCCGCGCGCTCATGCCAGCCCTCGCCGACGACGCGGCCGTCCCTGACGATGACGCAGCCGACGCGCGGATTGGGGCTGGTGGTGTACAGACCGCGTGCGGCGAGCTGCAGCGCACGCGCCATGTGGGCATGGTCGGCGGCGCTGAAGCGGTCGGCGCTGGACATTTACTGGTCGATGTCGCGGATGACGTCGCGGAAGTCCTCGACGTCCTGGAAGCTGCGGTACACCGAAGCGAAGCGGATGTAGGCGACCTTGTCGAGCTTCTTCAGTTCATTCATCACCAGTTCGCCGACTTCGCGCGCCGGGATTTCGCGCTCGCCCAGCGTCAGCAGGCGCTGGCGGATGCGGTCGACCGCGGCGTCGACCAGTTCGGTGGACACCGGGCGCTTGTGCAGTGCGCGGCGAAAGCCTTCGCGCAGCTTGGTTTCGGAAAAGTCCTCGCGGGTGCCGTTGGTCTTGACGATCTGCGGCGGCCGCAGCTCGGCGGTTTCCCAGGTGGTGAAGCGCTTGTCGCACTGCGCACAGCGACGACGGCGGCGGATCGCATCCCCCGCCTCGTTGACGCGGGAGTCGATGACCTGGGTGTCAAGAGAACCGCAGAACGGGCATTTCATCGCACGCGGCACTCACTCCGGTTTCCAGGTGACTTCATCCAGCTCAGCCGTAGACCGGGAACTTGGCTGTCAGCTTCGCCACTGCGCCCTTCACGCGCTCGAGCACCGCCTCGTCGGCCGGCGCGTCAAGCACGTCGGCGATCAGGTGGGCGAGCTGTTCGGCTTCGAGTTCGGTGAAGCCGCGCGTGGTCATCGCCGGGGTGCCGATACGGATGCCGCTGGTGACGAAGGGCTTCTGCGGGTCGTTGGGGATGGAATTCTTGTTGACCGTGATGTGGGCGCGGCCCAGCAGCGCCTCGGCTTCCTTGCCGGTGAGGTTCTTGCTGCGCAGGTCGACCAGGAACACGTGGCTCTCGGTGCGGCCGGAGATGATGCGCAGGCCGCGCTCGACCAGCACCTTGCACATCACCAGCGCGTTGTCGATGACCTGTTCCTGGTAGAGCTTGAATTCCTTGGTCGACGCTTCCTTGAACGCCGTGGCCTTGCCGGCGATGACGTGCATCAGCGGGCCGCCCTGCAGGCCGGGGAAGATCGCGGAGTTGATCGCCTTCTCGTGCTCGGCCTTCATCAGGATGATGCCGCCGCGCGGGCCGCGCAGGGTCTTGTGGGTGGTCGAGGTCACCACGTCGGCATGCGGCACCGGGTTGGGGTAGACGCCCGCAGCAATCAGGCCCGCGTAGTGCGCCATGTCGACCATGAAGATGGCGCCGATTTCCTTGGCGATCTTCGCGAAGCGCTCGAAGTCGATGCGCAGCGCGTAGGCAGATGCGCCGGCGATGATCAGCTTGGGCTTGTGCTCGCGCGCGAGCCGCTCCATCTGCTCGTAGTCGATCTCTTCCTTCTCGTTGAGGCCGTAGGCCACGACGTTGAACCACTTGCCCGACATGTTGAGCGCCATGCCGTGGGTGAGGTGGCCGCCTTCGGCCAGACTCATGCCCATGATGGTGTCGCCGGGCTTCAAGAAGGCCATGAACACCGCCTGGTTGGCCTGCGAACCGGAGTTGGGCTGCACGTTGGCGGCCTCGGCGCCGAACAGCGCCTTGACGCGGTCGATCGCCAGCTGTTCGACGATGTCGACGTACTCGCAGCCGCCGTAATAGCGCTTGCCGGGATAGCCCTCGGCGTACTTGTTGGTGAGCTGCGAGCCCTGTGCCTGCATCACCGCCGGGCTGGTGTAGTTTTCCGACGCGATCAGCTCGATGTGGTCCTGCTGGCGCAGGTCTTCTTTCTGGATCGCCGCCCACAGGTCGGGGTCGGTCTTGGCGAGGGTGTCTTGGCGGTTGAACATGGCAGTCAAGCAGGGCTGGAAAAGGGGCGATTTTAACACGCGGCGGATTGCTCTTGCGGCTCGTATAATCTGGCAAAACGGAGACAAATCCATGCAAAGACGTGATTTTCTGACGGGCGCGGGCGTCGCCGCCATGTTGCCGCTGGCCGCGCAGGCTGCAGACCTGCCCGCCATCCGCTGGCGGCTGGCGTCGAGCTTTCCCAAGAGCCTCGACACCATCTACGGCGCATCGGAAACCCTCTCCAAACGCGTCGCCGCGCTCACCGGCGGCAAATTCCAGATCCGCGTCTTCGCCGGCGGCGAACTGGTCCCGGGCCTGCAGGTGCTCGACGCGGTCGGTAACGGCACCGCGGAATGCGGCCACTCGGCCGGCTATTACTACGTCGGCAAGAACCTCGGGCTGGCCTTCGACACCGCCGTGCCCTTCGGCCTGACGGCGCGCCAGCAGAACGCCTGGATGTACGCCGGCGGTGGCATCGAGGCGCTGCGCACGCTCTACGCAAAGTACAACGTGGTGCAGTTCCCCGGCGGCAACACCGGCACCCAGATGGGCGGCTGGTTCCGCAAACCGATCAAGTCGCTCGCCGACTTGCGCGGCCTGAAAATGCGCATCCCCGGCATCGGCGGCCAGATCATGGCGAAGCTCGGCGCGGTGCCGCAGACCCTGCCCGGCGGCGACATCTACCCCGCGCTCGAACGCGGCGCGCTCGACGCCGCCGAATGGGTGGGGCCGTACGACGACGAGAAGCTCGGCTTCCACAAGATAGCCAAGCACTATTACTACCCTGGCTGGTGGGAAGGCGGTCCGCAACTGAGTTTCTACGTCAACCAGGCGTCGTGGAAAGCGCTGCCCGAAACGTACCGACAGGCCTTCGAAGTCGCCACTGCCGAAGCCAACCAGCTGATGCTCGCGCAATACGACGCCAAGAATCCGCCCGCGCTGCTGCGTCTGGCGGGGCAGGGCGTGCAACTGCACCCGTATCCGAAGGACGTGATGCTCGCCGCGCGCCGTGCCACCTTCGAACTGTACGAGACGGAAGCGAAAACCAATCCCGATTTCGCCGCCATCTACCGCCCGTGGAAAGCGTTCCGCGACACAGAGTTCCAGTGGTTTAAAGTTGCAGAAGCCGCCTACTCGAATTTCAATTACTACGTTAAATAGCCATGAACCGACTCGACCAGCTGATCACCACGTTCGACCTCGGCCTGCGCACCGTCTTCGCCAGCCCCCACGCCGGCCGTCCCTATCCCGGTGCCGGCCCCGAGGCCGAGCTGAGCGAAGCGGACAAGGCCCATGCCGCCGCGCTCATGCGCGTCAACCACGTCGGCGAAGTCTGCGCGCAGGCGCTCTACGCCGGCCAGGCGCTCACCGCGAAGAACGACACCGTGCGCGCCGAACTCGAACAGGCCGCGCGCGAGGAGACCGACCACCTCGCCTGGTGCGAGCAGCGCATCAACGAACTCGGCGGCCGCAAGAGTCTGCTGAACCCGCTGTGGTTCGGCGGTGCCTTCGGCATGGGTGTGGTCGCCGGCCTGCTGGGCGACAGATGGAACCTCGGTTTCCTCGCCGAAACCGAGCGCCAGGTCGAAGCCCACCTCGACGGACATCTGCAGAAACTGCCGGAAGCCGACGTCAAGAGCCGCGCCGTCGTCGAGCAGATGAAGATCGACGAAGCCCAGCATGCGCAGACCGCCGTCGACCACGGCGGCGCGCCGCTGCCGATGCCGGTGAAGATGGCGATGCGCTTTGCGGCGGATGTGATGCGGCAGACGGCGAGCCGGATTTAGCCAGCCCGTCGGTTTATATACAACCGCTTGAAATTAAACCTATCTATTCTTGCGCATCGGCCTATGATCGATCCATATGGTGTTTGCGTGGGACATGAATCCACGCAGATACACCTGAAGCCACTGCAAGGAGAATCACCATGGCAAAAGGCCAGTTACGTGGAAACAAGGAAGCAAAGAAACCCAAGAAGCCGAAACAGGTCGTCGTTCCTGTCGGGTCGTTCATGCCTCCGCCCAAATCAGGCAAACCCATCAAGGTTCCGAGCTGAAGCTTTTCGGAAACCCGAGCAAGCGCCACCGTCGAGGTGGCGTTTTTACGTCTGGCCTCCGGATCGGATCAGGCTGAGATGGCTGGGCTTTCCGGACGGCTTCAAATGGCGACAATAAGCGGATGGTCACCGCCACCTTCCGCTTTTATGAAGAATTGAACGACTTCCTCGCGCCCAAGCGGCGCAAGCAGGAATTCAGCGTGCCGTGCGCGCAGCGGGCGACGACCAAGCACATGATCGAGGCGCTGGGGGTGCCGCACACCGAGGTGGAGCTGATCCTGGTCAACGGCGAATCGGCGGACTTCGACCGGCTGCTCAAAGACGGCGACCGGGTGGCGGTGTATCCGCGCTTCGAGGCGATGGACGTGACGCCGCTGCTGCGGGTGCGCGACTATCCTTTAAGGGAGCCGCGTTTCGTCGCCGACGCGCACCTCGGCGGGCTGGCGCACATGCTGCGCATGCTGGGCTTCGACACGCTGTACGACAACCATTTCCACGACAACGACATCGTCGCGCTCGGCGAGCGTGAGGGCCGCATCGTGCTGACGCGAGACCGCGAACTGTTGAAGCGGCGCGCGGTGTCACACGGTTGTTACGTGCATGCGTTGAAATCCGAGGACCAGCTGCGCGAGGTCGTCGAGCGGCTCGATCTGGCGCGCAGCGCCAGGCCATTCACGCTGTGCCTGCACTGCAACGTGCCGCTGCGGCCAGTCGACAAGGCGAGCGTGATCGACCGCCTGCCGCCGCGGGTGCGCGAACTCTATGAACGCTTCTCCTCCTGCGACCAGTGCGGGCGCGTGTATTGGGAGGGCTCGCACTGGCGCAACATGCGGCGGCTGCTCGACGGCGTGCTGGCGAACAACGACACGAATGGAACTTAGGGCGTGGCGCGCGCTCATTCCTCCATCCCGTACGAAAGCAGAACCATGACAAGCATGAAATGGAAAATCTTCGCGACCCTGGTCGTCGGCCTCGGGCTGGCGGGGTGCAACAGAACGCCTGCGGCCGGACCAGGCGACGCCGACGAGACCGTGGTCGAGCGCCGGCTGGACCCGACGCAGGTGGCACGCGGCAAGGCCGTCTACGAAAAATTCTGCCTGGAATGCCACGGCGCCGGCGGCAAGGAGCAGCCGGGCGACTGGCGGGTGCGTGATGCCGACGGCCACTTTCCGCCGCCGCCGCTGGATGATAGCGCGCACGCCTGGCATCACCCCACCGCGGCGCTGCTGGAAGTGATCCGCGAAGGCAGCCCGCAGGGGCAGGGCAAGATGCCGGCGTGGAAGGGAAAATTGAGCGAGCGGGAGATGCAGGATGTGGTGGCGTACATCAAGTCGCTGTGGTCCGACGAGGTGTACAAGTTGTGGACGAAGATGGAGCGGCAGTCGCTGGAGCCCTGAGCGGGTAAAATGGCGGCATTGAAATCACCCCAACCAGGAGCAGCACCATGAGCGAATACGGATTCGAAACAAAGATCAGCGGCCCCTTCGATGCCGCCATCGAGAAGGTCACCGCTGCCCTCAAGACCGAAGGCTTCGGCGTGCTGACCGACATCGACGTGAAGAGCACGATGAAGGCCAAGCTCGACGTCGACATGCGTCCCTACCGCATCCTCGGCGCCTGCAACCCGCCGCTGGCAAACCAGGCGATCAGCGCCGAGCCCGACGTCGGCATGCTGCTGCCGTGCAACGTCGTGGTGCGCGAGGAAGCCGACGGCAAGGTGACCGTGTCCTTCCTCGACCCGGGCATCATGGTCAAACTGGTCTCCAACACCGCCGTGCACGGCGTGGCCAGCGAGGCGCGCGCGCGGCTCATGCGGGTGAAGGACAGCCTCGCCGCCTGAGCGACTTGACGCCGGCAAAGCAAGCCCGCTTCGGCGGGCTTTTTTGTTTGTCTGCGCCACGTGCGCGATGCAGCGTGCTTGCCTATACTGGGGCAGGACCCGTGTGGTCCCATCATTGCCGGAAGAGGCTCACCGTCACCCGAAACCGATGCGCGTCGCCCTGTTCGTCACCTGCCTCGTCGACCTTTTCCGCCCCAGCGTCGGCTTCGCCACCCTTCGCCTGCTCGAGCGGCTCGGCGCCGAGGTGGTGGTGCCGTCCCAGCAGACCTGCTGCGGCCAGCCCGCCTACAACAACGGCGACTTCGCGACCGCGCGCGCAATCGCGCGCCAGGTGCTGGATGCCTTCGACGGGTTTGAGCATGTCGTCGTGCCATCCGGTTCCTGCACCGGCATGCTGGTGAAGCACTATCCCGAATTGTTCCGCGACGAACCCGAGACGCTGGCGCGCGCGCAGGATCTGGCGGCGCGCACGCGCGAGCTGTCGGCGTTCCTTGTCGAACATGGCGGCGCCGGGCGCATCGACGCGCGCTTTTCCGGCAAGGTGGCGATGCACGACTCCTGCTCGGCGCGCCGCGAGCTCGGCATCCATGCCGAGCCGCGCATGCTCATCGAGGCACTCGGTGCGCAGTGCGTCGAACTGAAGGACGCGGAGGTCTGCTGCGGCTTCGGCGGCACCTTCTGCGTGAAATACCCGGACGTGTCGGCGCGCATGGTGTCTGACAAGGCGCAGGCGGTGATCGCGAGCGGTGCCGAGGTGCTGGTGTCGGGCGATCTCGGCTGCCTGATGAACATCGCAGGGCGCCTCAGGCGCATGGACAGCGGCGTGCGCGTCGTTCATCTTGCCGAGCTCCTGGCGGGCTTCGCCGACGTTCCTGGCATCGGCGACGGGGAGCCGCGATGAAGCCAAGCTCGCACGCCTTCGCCGCCAACGCGCATCGCGCGCTCAACGACGCCACGCTGCAGCAGGCACTCGCCAAGGCCGGCGTCGGCTTCGTCGGCAAGCGGCGCGCGGCCATTGATGCTCTGCCCGAATTCGACGCGCTGCGCGATGCCGGGCGCGCGATCAAGGAACACACGCTGGCGAATCTCGACCACTACCTGCTGCGTTTCGAGCAGCAGTTGACCGCAGCCGGCGGGCAGCTGCACTGGGCCGAGACACCGGAAGAAGCCTGCGCGGCGGTGCTCGACATCTGCCAGGCGAGCGGGGCGAAGATCGTCGCCAAGGGCAAGTCCATGGTCGGCGAGGAAATCGCGATCAACGACGTGCTCGAAGGCGCAGGCTTCGAGGTGGTCGAGACCGACCTCGGCGAATACATCATCCAGGTCGCCCACGAGCCACCCAGCCACATCATTGCGCCGGCGGCGCACAAGACGCGCGCGCAGATCGCCGCGCTGTTCGAGGGCCTGCATCACCAGCCAGGTCTCACGCGACCGCTCGAGACCGTGCCGCAGATCGTCGACGAGGCGCGACAGGTGCTGCGGGAGAAGTTCCTGTCCGCCGACGTTGGCATCACCGGTGCCAACTTCCTTATCGCCGAGACCGGTTCCACCGTCATCGTCACCAACGAGGGCAACGGCGATCTTTCGGCCACCCTTCCGCGCGTGCACATCGTGCTCGCCAGCATCGAGAAAGTGGTGCCGAACCTGGAGGACGCCTCGGTACTGCTGCGGCTCTTGGCGCGCAGCGCGACCGGACAGGAGATCACCTCGTACACGACCTTCTTCACCGGTCCGCGCCGCGCGAACGATCCTGACGGCCCCGAACAATTCCACGTGGTGCTCGTCGACAACGGCCGCAGCCGCATGCTCGGCGGTGCCTTCCACGACATGCTGCGCTGCATCCGCTGCGGCGCCTGCCTCAACCACTGCCCGGTCTACGGCGCGGTCGGTGGCCACGCCTACGGCTGGGTGTATCCGGGGCCGATGGGCGCGGTGCTGACGCCGTTGATGGTCGGGCTTGCGGAGGGCGCGCCGCTGCCGAACGCGTCGACGCTGTGCGGGCGCTGCGAGGAAGTGTGCCCGATGTCGATCCCGCTGCCACAGCTGTTGCGCGAGCATCGCCGGCAGGAATTCGACAGCAGGATGGGCGCGCCGCGCAGCCGCTGGACGCTGGCGGCGTGGGCCTTCCTTGCGCGGCGGCCGGCGCTCTACCGCTGGGCGACGCGGATCGGCATCAAGCTGCTGAATCGGCTCGCCGGCGGTCGCGGCCGCTTCACGCGCCTGCCGCTGGCGGCCGCGTGGACCGCGGCGCGCGACCTGCCGGCGCCGCAGCGCGACACCTTCATGGCGCAATGGCAGCGGAGGAAGCAGCCATGAGCGACGCGCGCGCAGCCATCCTCGGCCGGCTGTCTGGCGCGCTCGGCCGCGCGGCTGATCCGCAAGCGGTCGTGCAGCGCGTGGACGCGCGCGCGCGCGGCCCGCAGCCGCAGTGGCCGGAACCGGTGCGCGCGCGCTTTCTCGCCAGGCTGGAAAAAGTTGCCGGCACGTGGGCCGCCGTTGGATCACGCGAACGCGTGGCGGAGGCCGTGGCCGACTATCTTGCGGCGCAGGCGCTGCCGCGGCGCCTGTGCGCCGCGCCGCATCCGCTGCTCGCCGGCATCGAGTGGCCGGCGGGCTTGCAGGTCGAATCGCGCCGCGCCGGTGGCGACGACCGCGTCGGCCTGGCCGTTGCCTTCTGCGCCATTGCCGAGACCGGCAGCCTGATGCTGCTGTCGGGCCCGGAGAGCCCGACCACGCTGAATTTCCTGCCCGACGATTTTCTCTGCGTGCTGGACGCGCGCCGCATCGTGCCGCGGCTGGAAGACGCCTGGGCACTGCTGCGCGAGGAGTGCGGCGGCCTGCCGCGCGCGACGAACATCGTCACCGGTCCGTCGCGCACCGCCGACGTCGAGCAGACGATCCAGCTCGGCGCGCACGGGCCGCGCCGGCTGCACGTGTTGCTGACGGAATCGACGTCCTGACGGCTGGGGGTTGAGCGCCGGCCCTACGCGTTCAGTTCCGGCAGCACTTCCTGGATCAGCACCCACGGTGCGACGACCACTGTCCAGAACGCCGGCTGGCGCGCATGCCAGTCTTCGGCGTCGGCCAGTTCGGCCTTGGCGAGGCGGCCGTCGGCGAGCCACGCGTGCACAGCAGCGGTGTTGTTCTCGGCGACCTGCAGCGCCGCCTCGACGAGGTCCATGCCGGTGGCGACCTTGATCACCACGCCGCGCGCGAAGTGGCGTTCGAGTTCGGGCCAGGCGAGTTGGGCGGTTTCGAGGTTGAGCTTGGCGCGGAGGATGTCGGTGGGGGTGGTCATTTCAGATGCAGCTTGCAAGGGGCAAAACACAAGAAAAAATCAGCGCGCCTTGCCGCCGCCGCGCCGCTGGCTCAAGGGGTGCTTCGGCACCTGATGGGGGCGGCCGGTCGAGGCGGGCGCGGGCTTGGCCGGCTTGTGCTTCGTTGCAGCGGGTTTGCCTGCCACCGGCTTGGCGGCCGCGGGTTTCGCCTGCTTGCTCGCGGCGCGCGGCGTGCGCGTGCCTTCCGGCTGCTTGCCGGTGCCGGCGGGCTGATAGGACGGAATCAGGTGCTTCCTGCTGTTGCCGATGAGGTCCTCGCGGCCCATTTCCTTCAGCGCCTCGCGCAAGAGCGGCCAGTTGTCGGGATCGTGGTAGCGCAGAAAGGCCTTGTGCAGACGGCGCACGCGACCCTGCTTCACCACGGGAATGGATTCGGCCTTGCCGCCCAGCACCTTCTTCAGCGGATTCTTCTCCGTGTGATACATCGCGGTCGCGAGTGCCATCGGCGTCGGCAGGAAGGTCTGCACCTGATCGAGGCGGAAGTCGTGCGCCTTCAGCCACAAGGCGAGGTTGAGCATGTCCTCGTCGGTGGTACCGGGGTGCGCGGCGATGAAATAGGGGATCAGGTACTGCTTCTTGCCCGCCGCCTTCGACGCCGCCTCGAACATCTCCCTGAAGCGGTCGTAGGCGCCCATGCCGGGCTTCATCATCTTCGAGAGCGGCCCGGCCTCGGTGTGCTCGGGCGCGATTTTGAGATAGCCACCGACGTGGTGCTGCACCAGTTCCTTCACGTATTCGGGCGAACGCACCGCGAGGTCGTAGCGCAGGCCCGAGCTGATGAGGATCTTCTTGATCCCCGGCAGCGTGCGCGCGCGGCGGTACATGTGGATCAGCGGCGTATGGTCGGTGTTGAGGTTGTCGCAGATGTCGGGAAACACGCACGACAGCTTGCGGCAGGCGTGCTCGATCTGCTTCGACTTGCACGCCATGCGGTACATATTCGCGGTCGGCCCGCCGAGGTCGGAAATGACGCCGGTGAAGCCCGGCGTCTTGTCGCGGATGGCCTCGATTTCCTTGATCACCGAATCTTCGCTGCGGCTCTGGATGATGCGGCCCTCGTGCTCGGTGATCGAGCAGAAGGTGCAGCCGCCGAAGCAGCCGCGCATGATGTTGACCGAGAAGCGGATCATCTCCCACGCGGGGATTTTGGCGTCGCCGTAGCTCGGGTGCGGCGCGCGCGCGTAGGGCAGGTCGTAGACCGCGTCCATTTCCGCCGTGGTCAGCGGGATCGGCGGCGGGTTGAGCCAGACGTCGCGCTCGCCGTGCGCCTGCCGCAGGGCGCGGGCGTTGCCGGGGTTGGATTCGAGGTGGAATACGCGCGAGGCATGGGCGTACAGCGTCGGGTTGTTCTTGACCTGGTCGTAGTCGGGCAGGCGGATCACGGTGCGTTCGCGCACTGCCTGCCTGGCGGCCAGGCGCTCCGCCTTGGGCACGATGCGAACCGGTGCCGTGCCTTCGGGCGTCTGCGCGGTCGGCCCGCTGGGCGTCATCGCGTAGGGGTCGACGTGGGCATCGATGGCGCCGGGCGTGTCGAGCTCGGTCGACATCACTTCCAGCCAGTTGTCTTCCGGTTTCCAGTCGTGCGGCACCATGAAACCGGTGCCGCGCACGTCGCGAATGTCGCCGATCTTTTCGCCCTTGGCGAGCCGGTGCGTGACGTCCAGCAGCGCGCGTTCGGCATTGCCGAAGATCAGCAGGTCGGCCTTGGAATCCGGCAGCACCGAACGGCGCACGGTGTCCGACCAGTAGTCGTAGTGCGCAATGCGGCGCAGACTGGCTTCGATCGAACCGATGATCACCGGGGTGCCGGGGAAGGCCTCGCGGCAACGCTGCGCGTACACCGTCACTGCGCGGTCGGGGCGCTTGTTGGGCTCGGCGTTGGGCGTGTAGGCGTCGTCGGAGCGGATCTTGCGATCCGAGGTATAGCGGTTGACCATCGAATCCATGTTGCCCGCGGTGACGCCGAAATACAGCGTTGGCTGGCCCAGCGCACGGAAAGGCTCGGCCGAATGCCAGTCGGGCTGGCTGATGATGCCGACGCGGTAGCCCTGCGCTTCCAGCAGCCGCCCCACCAGCGCCATGCCGAAGCTGGGATGGTCGATGTAGGCGTCACCGGTGACGAGGATCACGTCGCACGCGTCCCAGCCGAGCGCAGCCATTTCGGCGCGCGACATCGGCAGGAACGGGGCGGTGCCGAAGCGGGCCGCCCAGTGCTTGCGGTGGGAGAACAGGGCCTGGGTCATGGGGCTATCCGCGGCATGCGCGGAAAAGGATCAATTGACGCCCAGCAACTCGACTTCGAACACCAGCGTGGCGTTCGGCGGGATCACGCCGCCCGCGCCGCGCGAACCGTAGCCCAGTTCCGGCGGAATGGTGAGCTTGCGCTTGCCGCCGATCTGCATGCCGGCCACGCCCTGATCCCAGCCGGGAATGACCTGGCCTGCGCCGAGGTGGAATTCGAACGGGTCGTTGCGGTCGAGGCTGGAGTCGAATTTCTTGCCGTCGGTGAGCCAGCCGGTGTAGTGCACCGTCACGTACTGGCCGGCGCTGGCGGTGGCGCCGTTGCCGACGACGATATCTTCAATGATGAGTTCGCTCATGGATTCAGTCCCTGGAGTGTGAGTTGACGATTGACGCGCATAAGACAGGCGATGCGCGAAGCCGTTCATTTTCTCACGTTTCCGGTGGCAGGCGGCAGGCCCGGTTCAGGCCGGCGTGGCTAGCACGGCGCGTTTGCGTTTTTCCTCGACCAGCAGGGCATGGAGCATTTCAGATGACAGGCCGTGCAGAACGAGTCGGTAGCCGGCAGACCAGGTGGCAGGCACCACCATGGGATGCTTGTTGTTGACCAGGATCAGCGCATCGGGGCGTTTGAGCACCTTGGCAGCGTAGATTCCGATCGTTTCGTCGAGCTGCAGGGAATGCACTGAGCGCCAGAAATCCCGGTCGCTGAGAAACAGCTGGTAGATCGGCGTGAACAGGTCGATGCAGGTTTGCAGGTCGATCTTGTTGAGCCAGCCGTCGTTTTGGGGTGCAATGGGAAAGTGCCCATCGTCCGAAATCATCGAAAAATCGAGCTCGTCCTTCGATGCGATCTCGCGCAGGCCCTGTTGCCCGAGCTTGAGATTCAGGTTCGAAATGAAGTTGAACAGGTTGAGATCGTGCTTGATGAAGAGATCGTCGCGCAGGTCCGGCAAGTCCTTCGGCAACAGCGGGTTGAGCGGGATATCGGCGCCCTTGATGTTGGCCTTCAGGAATGCCAGATTTTCCGAGCCGATCCAGAAATGCCTGAGGATCAGCCAGTTGGCTTCAGGGGTGGCAAAAATGGCCAGCGCCCGTGCCAGGAAGCGGTGCAGGATTCGGGAAGAGGTCAGCCACGACGGGGTAACGGCCTTGACCACTTGCAGGAGCACGATGGCGACGCGGGCAAGCGGACGCACGAAGGGCAGCAGGAATTGTCGGGAAGCCGTGCGCGAATCCTTGAGCCAGGCTTCCTTCACGCCGGGGATGAGCGGCGTCGAATGGTCAAGCCAGAGGGCTTGCCAGGGGTCGGGGTCGACGGGATCGTGCGGGGCATGCAAGGCCGGGCAGGGGCGTGGCAGGGTGACCTTTTTCATGGTGCATTCTTCCTGGATTGCAGATATGTCCATTGCTGAAGGTAGAGTGCCGCGACGCTTTGGGCCACCTGCACGATCTGGCCCGGGGCGTCGGGCGCGAAGTCTGCTGCCAATTTCACCGCTTCCAGCCAGCGCAGCATGTGGCTCTGATCGTTCTCGCCGTGATAGGCCATGAACTGAAGCAGCGACGACGACAGGCCGAGGCTGGATTTCAGGCGCGGCAGCAAGGTCGGGACGATGCGTTGCCCGGTGCCTTCGATGATGTAGATGCCGCCCAGCAGGCCGATCGGATCGGGCCGGGACGCATAGGCATGCATGAACGCGTTGAGGGCTTCGCCCCCCGGGTTCATGCGCAAGGCAGTCAGCGGCAGCGTTCCGCCTGCGTTGCGGTAATCCTGGTACAACACCTGCCAGTCCAGCTGTTCCTCGCCGGCGTGTGTCTGCACCAGTTGCGCGAGGTTGCGGAGCGGCGGACTCATGCTGGAAACCGCGCGACGCATCCACAGGCTGCCTTCGCGTACCTGGGGAATCCAGTTTTCCATCCAGCCCAGATAGGCGTCGTGCTGCACGGTACCGTCGAGGATGGAACGCGCCAGATCGGTCCGGAACACCTCTGAGCGGTATTCGTGCCAGACGCCCATCAGGTCCTTGAGCATGGTGGCGATGACGGGGTCGTGTTCGCTGTCCGGGGCGATCGGCGGCGGCTCCAGCGTGTCGAGCTCGATCAGGCTCGGGGTTGGCTCTGCTGCATCGACGACTTCGAGCAGGAAATAGGCGACGGTGAACTGCCCGGATTCGGGGATGAAGCCGAAAATCTGGTCGCCTGTTTTGAGGTCCGCGACGTGGGTCCGGTAAAACTCGTCGAGCATGATGAAGATCGAGGCGGAACCGGTATTGCCCCGGCTGGAAAGATTCGAGTACCAGCGTTCGTGCGGGATCGACAGGCCCGCCTCGTCCATCAGTTTCTGCATCAGGGGCTTGAAGCGTTCGGACGAGTAATGGCACAGGAACCAGGTGACGCGGGCCGGATCGACTTGCCCGGCCTGAACCAGCTTGGCGTATTCGTGCAGCCCCAGGTCGAACAGGTTCGGCAGCAGCCGGATGTCCTGGCGCAGGTCGAAGGCGCCGGCCTGCTCGGCCTCGGCCAGCGTCGGGTAATCCAGATAGCCGGGTGGGCGGTTGCCCGGCGACTGCCCCACCTGCATGCAGGTGGCCAGGTCGCCCGAAAACGATTTCTGGTGGATCCAGTTGAGCTTCAGCGAGCGGCCTGTTGGTGCGGGACGGCGCGAGAGCACGACGCCGCCGGCGCCATCCGACAGCATCCAGCGCAGGAAATGGGCGTCGAAGTCCACATCCGCGGCACGATCCCGAAAGCGTGATGCCTTGAACAGGCGGGATGGAAATTCGCTCGCCAGCGCGACCGCGGTCTGCGCTGAGCCGGACTCGATCGCGAGTGCCGCTGCCTTGAACGCGCCGATCGACGCGGCGCAGATTCCGGATACCGATAGGGTTTCCAGGGGAGGCAAATGCAGCTCGCCCTGAATCAGGTTGGCGAGTCCGGGGGCGGCGCAGTCCCCTCCCGTTGTCGCGGCGGCAAGGTAATCAACCGGCGTGCCCGCCTCGATCAGGGCACGAACGACCTCGGCGCCCATCGAGGTGACTGAATGCAGTGAGTTTCCATCTGGGTCGAGCGCGTAATGCCGGGTCCGGATGCCGTTCTCGGCGAGGATGCGCTGCTTGATTCTGCCCGAGACGCGGTTGATCGAGCCGATGAATTGATCCATCGCCGTGTTGTCGACCGGATCGCCCGGAAGGAACGATGACGTTCCCGTGATGTAAGTGTGCTCGAAGGGCGTCATGTTGGTTCAGGATTGATGCGGACGGCTGGTTCCCAGCCACGTATCGAGGTGTCTGAAGAAGAATCCGAAGTTGTCGTGGTAGCGCGAGTGGTGCATCTGGTGGTGCCGGATGAATCCGGGCAGCGATCCTTCCTTCGCATGCGGGAAGAAATCGCAGTTGGAGTGCGACAGGGTATTGATCAGGATCGACCACAGCGGCAGGAATATCAGGGCGGCCGGCGAGAAGTCGTGGAGCAGCATGGCCGCCGGCAGGACGGCACCGAGCAGAAGCGCCTCGAGGCTGCTCATGCTGTATGCGGTGAACGGCGTCGCCGTGACGGACTTGTGGTGGGTGACGTGTGTTTTTTTCAGCTTCACGTGCAGAAAGCGATGGATGGCATAGGTGTACAGGTCGTTCCAGAAAACCAGCAGCAGCATCTCCAGCAGGATTTGAAATATGCCTGCATTTGAATCCGTGCTGACCCATCGCGCTTGATAGGCAAGCCACGCGAAGCTCATTCCAAACCCGAAAAGCAGGATAGAGCGCAGTGAGTTCAGGATTTCGGTGCGTATCTGCCCCGTGCCAATTGGCCGAAGCTCGATGGGGCGATTGATGCGCCGGGCGATGAGCCAGACGGTCACAGCGAATGTCAGGTAAATGCCCAGAAAAAAAGCCATCGACGCGGCCATGATCGGAAGGGGGGAAGGTGATTGCAGCAGGCTGACAAAAACGTGCATGGACTCCTCCTTTGATAAATCAGCGCCACTCGGCGGGCAGGTAGTAGGCGTCGGGATCGACGTCGATGGGGATTTCGGTGACGCTGCTGGCGTCCGGCGGGGCGTCGCGCAGCACCACCTGCGGGAAAGCCAGCACCACCGCGACCATGAACAGCTGGATGACGAGGAAGGGGACTGCGCCCCAGTAGATGTCGGCGGTGCGGATGCTTTTGGGCGCAACGCTCTTCAGGTAGAACAGCGCGAAGCCGAAGGGCGGATGCATGAAGGCGGTCTGCATGTTGACCGCGAGCATGACGCCGAACCAGATCGGGTCGATGCCGAGCTTGTAGGCGATGGGCCCCACCAGTGGCACGACGATGAAGGCGATCTCGAAGAAGTCGAGGAAGAAGGCCAGCACGAACACCAGCAGGTTGACCACGATGAGGAAGCCGAGCACACCGCCGGGGAGTTGGCTGAACAGGTGCTCGACCCAGACGTCGCCGTCGAGCCCGCGGAACACCAGGGTGAAAATGGTCGAGCCGATCAGGATGAAGATGACGAAGGTGGTGAGCTTGGTGGTGCTGTCCATCGCCTGCGTCAGCTGCAGGCGGCTCAAACGCCCGCGCGCCAGCGCCAGCAGCAGGGCGCCGGCCGCCCCCATCGCGCCGCCCTCGGTGGGGGTGGCGACGCCGAGGAAGATGGTGCCGAGCACCAGGAAGATCAGCACCAGCGGCGGCAGCAGGGTGGTCAGCACGCGCAGCAGCAGCGCAGAACCGTGCAGGGTGCGTGCGGAAGCCGGCATGGCGGGGACGGCATGGGGCTTCACCAGCGTCACGCCGAACACGTAGACGAGATACAGTCCGACCAGCGCCAGCCCGGGGACGAGCGCGCCCTTGTACAGGTCGCCGACCGAGGCGCCGAGCTGGTCGGCCAGCACGATCAAAACCAGCGAGGGCGGAATGATCTGCGCCAGCGTGCCCGAGGCGGCGATGACGCCGGACGCGAGCCGCTTGTCGTAGCCGTAGCGCAGCATCACCGGCAGCGAGATCAGTCCCATTGCAATGACTGAGGCGGCGACCACGCCGGTGGTGGCCGCGAGCAGCGCGCCGACCAGGATCACCGCGTAGGCCAGGCCGCCGCGCAAAGAGCCGAACAACTGGCCGATGGTGTCGAGCAGGTCCTCGGCCATGCCAGAGCGCTCGAGGATCAGCCCCATGAAGGCGAAGAAGGGGATCGCCAGGAGCGTGGGATTGGCGACGATGCCATAGACGCGCTCGGGCAGCGCATGCAGCAGCGAGACGTCGAACAGCCCGGACGCGATGCCGATGCCGGCGAACAGGAGGCCGTTGGCGGCGAGCGCGAACGCCACCGGATAGCCCAGCAGCAGGAAGACCACCAGGCCGAGGAACATCAGCGGCGCCAGGAAACCGGCTTCCATCAGACTTCCTCTTCAGGCGCTTCGCGCGGCAGCGTCAGATGCCCGCCGAGCACGCCGATGCGCTTGATCACTTCGGCCACCCCCTGGAGGGCGAGCAGGGCGAAGCCCAGCGGCAGCAAGAGCTTCACCGGCCAGCGCAAGAGGCCGCCGGCGTCGGGCGAATGCTCCTGCGTGACCCACGCTTCATGAAACATCGGCCAGGCGAGCCAGGCCAGCAGCACGGCCATCGGCAGCAGAAACAGCAGACCGCCGGCGAGATCGATCCACGCCTGTCCGCGCGGCCCCAAGCGGTTGTAGAGGATGTCGATGCGCACGTGCCCGTTGTGCTTCAGCGTATAGCCCGCGCCCAGCAGGAACATCGCGCCGAACAGATACCACTGGATTTCCAGCCAGGCGTTCGAGCTCTCGCCGAGCGCGTAGCGCACCAGCGCGTTGCCGGCCGAAATCAGGGTGGCGGCGAGTACCAGCCAGATGACGACGCGGCCGATGCGTTCGGTCATCGCGTCGATCAGGCGGGCCAGTGCGAGCAGTGGTTTCAAAGCGCGCCCGCCTCGCGCAGGAATTCGGCCAGCCGTTCGGCGACCACGCGGTAGCCGGCGGCGTTGGCGTGGATGGGGTCGGCCTTGAGGCTGTTGTCCTTCAGCACGTCGTTGAAGACATCATCTTCCAGCGGCAGCCGCATGTCTTCGGCGACGCGGGTGTAAAACTCGGGCGCGCCGCCGAACAGTTTGGGTTCGGGCACGGCGATCAGCATGACCTCGGCGCCGCTGGCGCGTATGGTCTGCACCAGCAGGCGCAGGTTGTTCTCGGTCGCGGCTTCGGGCTGCTTCCTCAGCATGTCGTTGCCGCCCAGGCACAGCAGCACCAGCCGTGGCTGGTGTTCGTCCAGAACAGCAGGTAGACGCGCCAGGCCCGAGCTGGTGGTGTCGCCGGGCACGCCGGCGTTGATCACGGTACGTCCGGTCAGCGATGCCAGCACGGCAGGATAGGCGGTGTCACTGCTGGCGCCGGTGCCGTGGGTGAGGCTGTCGCCGAAGGCGACGATGACGTCGTGCGAATTGAGCTTCGGCAGCGTCGGTGCGCGGTCGCACGCTGCGAGAAAGAGAGCGGCAAAGAGCGCAAGGAAATAGCGCTGCACGCCTTGCATCTCAGTTGCCCGCGACGGTCATCTTGTCGATCAGGATCGAACCGACCTGCTTGGAACCGCGTTTCTCGATGTCGCGGCCGATGGCGACGATGCCCTTGAACATCTCGGCCAGGTTGCCGGCGATGGTGATTTCCTCGACCGGGTACTGGATCTCGCCGTTTTCCACCCAGAAACCGGCGGCGCCGCGCGAGTAGTCGCCGGTGACCATGTTGGCGCCGTGGCCGAGCAGTTCTGTGACCAGCAGCCCTGTGCCCATCTGCTTGATGAGGCCATCTAGGTCGTGCTCACCGGGGGTGACAATGAGGTTGTGGCTGCCGCCGGCGTTGCCGGTCGTCGTCATGCCGAGCTTTTTCGCCGAGTAGGTCGACAGGAAATAGCCCTGCAGCACGCCGTCCTTGACGACGTCGCGGTCGAGACAGGCGACGCCTTCGCTGTCGAACGGCGCGCTGCCGAGGCCGCCGGGAATCAAGGGCTGCTCGCGGATGGTCACCCGCGGCGCGAACACCTGCTGGCCCAGGCTGTCGAGCAGGAAGGACGACTTGCGGTAGAGGCTGCCGCCGGAGACTGCGGCGACGAAGTTGCCGATGAGGCCGGTGGCGATTGGCGCCTCGAAAATCACCGGGCAGGTGCGGGTGTCGAGCTTGCGGCCGTTGAGCCGGCGCACGGTGCGGGTACCGGCAATGCGGCCCACGGTTTCGGCGGACTCCAGTTCGGCGGCGTTGCGCGCGCTGGTGTACCAGTAATCGCGCTGCATGCCGCCCTTGTCCTCGCCGATCACGGCGACCGACATGCCGTGGCGCGAGCCCGCGTAGCCATTGCAGAAGCCGAGGCTGTTGGCATAGATGAACTGCGAGGTGTGGAGGCTGACGCCGGCGCCTTCGGAGTTCGTGAGCCGCTTGTCGACCGCCAGCGCCGCAGCTTCGCAGGCCTTGGCGCGTTCGGCCGCCTCTTCGACGGAAAGCACCCACGGGTGGTAGAGATCGAGGTCGGGCACGTCCTTCGCCAGGCGGTCGGCGTCGGGCAGGCCGGCCGCTTCGTCCTCGGCGGTGTAGCGGGCGATGGTCAGCGCCTTTTCCACCGCGCTTTTCAGCGCCGCTTCCGACAGGTCCGAAGTCGAGGCGTGGCCGCGCCGCTGGCCGATGTAGACGGTGACGCCAGCGCCCTTGTCCTTGTTGTACTCGATGGTCTCGATTTCGCCCTGGCGCACGCTGACGCTCTGGCCGACGCCTTCGGAGATTTCGGTGTCGGCGGCGGTGGCGCCCTGTTTGGCGGCGTGCTCGATGACGATCCGGGACAGGGCCATGAGCTGGTCGCGGGTATAGCTGAATTGGGAGCGGGACATGTCGGCTTACGAAAGGAAATGGGGGCGCATAGGGTTTTGATCCGGCACGTTTTGGCGGCAGAAACTACAATAACGATAATAACAGCAACCGAAAGCCCTGCCGTGCGCCTGATCGACCCTGATGCCGAACTGGAATTCGACCCCGATGACGTCTATGACGGTCCCAGCAAAAGCCAGAAAAAACGCGAAGTCGAAGCCCTGCAGGATCTGGGCGCGCTGCTGGTCAAGCTGCCCGACGCGCAATTCAAGCGCATCGAATTGCCGGATGAACTGCGCGAAGCCGTGGCCGCCTGCCGCAAGATCACCCAGAACAGCGCACTGCGCCGACAACGGCAATACATCGGCAAGCTGATGCGCAGTATCGATCCGGCGCCGATCCAGGCCCAGCTCGATGCCTTCAACGGCGTATCGGCGGCGGAAAACGCCAAGCTGCACCAGGCCGAGAAATGGCGCGAGAAGCTCATCGCCGACAACGGGACGCTGACGCTGTTCCTCAACAACTACCCCGACGCCGACGCCACGCACCTGCGGCAGCTGATCCGCAATGCGCGCGACGAAGCGGCGCGCAACAAGCCGCCCAAGGCTTTCCGCGAGATATTTCGGGTGATCCGCGAGGCCATGCAAGCAAAATAATCAGGAGAGGCAGCATGTGGGGACGCGTCGTCAAAATTGCACTGAGTCTGCCGTTCCTGATCATTGCCGGTCTGTTTGGCCTGTATCTGGTTTTCGGCTTCCTCCTGGTCAACCCGCTTGCGCAAAAGCTGCTGCCCTGGATGGGCGAAAACAAGTTCGCCAGCCAGCTGAGCGCCGAACAGGTCAAGTTCAATCCACTCACCCTCGAGGCCACGGTGGACGGTCTCAAGCTGGCCGAAAAAAGTGGCGCGCCGCTGGCGAGCTTCGAGCGGCTCTACGTCAACCTCGACACCACCGGGCTATTCCGCTGGGCCTGGCGCATTCAGGACATCCAGCTCGATCAGCCGCACGCCACGGTCGAGGTGCGGCGTGGCGGCAAGCTCAACTGGGCGGCGCTGATCGCCAAGCTGCAGGAAGACAAGGAGCCGCCCTCGGACATGATCGCGCGGGTGCTGATCGACCACATCAAGATCGACAGGGGCCATGTCACCTACGTCGACGCCAACCGCGTGGGCAAGCCGTTCACCGCTGTGCTGGAGCCGCTCGGCATCGAGCTCGACGGCCTCTCGACCCTGCCCGAGGATCGCGGCGACTATCTGATCGCTGCCAAGCTGCCGGAGCAGGGCGGCACCCTCAAATGGAAGGGCGATGTCGGGCTGAATCCCGTGGCATCGAGCGGAGAGGTCGGGCTGGAGGGGGTGCGGCTGACCAATCTGCTGCGGGTGATCAAGAGCCCGCGCAATTTCGAATTGCCGTCCGGCACGCTCGCTGCAGGACTGCGCTACCGCTTCGCCATGGTGCGGGATAAAGCCGGCGAGGATGTGCCCTGGCTGCAGATCAACGGCGCTAACCTGATCATGCAGAACCTGGCGCTGGCGCCGCGTGGCGGCGGGGAACCTGTGCTGCAGCTCGCCGAGGCGCGCGTCAACGATGCGAACCTCGATCTCGCCACGCGGCGGGTCGACGTGGCGGGCGTGAGCCTGACGGGCGGCAAGTTCGCGGCGACGCGCGACGTCAAGGGCATGCTGGACTGGCAAACGCTGTTCGCTGTAACGGAAAGTTCGACGGTACCCAAACCGGCGGCAGCCGAAGCCGCCGCGCCCGTTGCCCCGTGGAAAATCGGCGTGCGCGAAATCAAACTGGCCGAGTGGGTGGCGCGTTTCACCGATGAGGGCTATGCCACGCCGCTTGGCCTCACGGCAGAGGGTTTCGGCCTGACCGCGGCGCTGACCGGCGAAGTGGGCGCTACGACCGCCATCGACGTCGGCCCGGTGAACGCGGCGCTGGGCCCGCTCCGGTTGCTGACAGGGTCGCAGCAGGTGGCGGAGCTGGGGCACGCGGCACTGGTCAACGCGGGGATGAAGCTGGCGGAAAACCGGCTCGATATCGAGGCGCTGGAACTGAATGACGCCAAAACCACTATCACGCTGGACAAGAAAAAACAGCTCAACTGGGCCGACATCCTGCAAAAGGCGCCCGGCGCACCTGCCGCTGCCCCGGCCCGGGCAGACACAGCAACGGCTTCGCCACTGGACGTTCAGCTCGCGCGCCTCAGCCTCAACGGCCTCGAAGTCGACATCGTCGACCAGTCTCCTCCCAGGCCGGTCAACGCCCATGTCGCCAGGGGCTTTGTCACGCTGAAAGACCTGAGTCTGGACCTGAACAAAGCGGTGCCGCTGGAAGCCGGCTTTGCGCTCAAGCAGGGCGGCCGTCTCGATGCGAGCGGCACGGTCATCCCGGGACAGGCGTCGGGAAGGCTGGACCTCAAGCTGGTGGGATTGTCGCTAAAACCCTTCGCGCCCTACGTCAACCAGTTCGCCAGGCTTAACCTGCACTCGGGCGCGGCGTCGACGCGCGGCAAGCTGATGTTCGAGTCGGCGAAGTCGGGGATGAAGCTCAATTTCAACGGCGGCTTCGCGGTCGACGATCTGGCGATCACAGAGGAAGAAACCGAAGAGGCCTTTCTCGGCTGGAAGAAGCTGTCGTCCGACAGCCTGTCGGTCAGGCTCGGTCCCAATCACCTGCGCATGAACGAGCTGGTGGCCCTGAATCCCTTCGGCAAGATCATCATTTTCGAAGACAAGACGATCAACCTGCAGCGCGTCCTGCGCACGCCGGACACACCGGCCGCCAGGGACGCGCCCAAGTCCCCCCCCAAGCCTGCCGATCAGCCCGCTGCCTTTCCGGTGGCCGTCGAGCGCGTGCGCATCGTCGGCGCCAACGCGGAATTCGCCGACCTCTCGCTGACCCCGCAGTTCGGCACCCGCATGCACGACCTCGGTGGCGTGGTTACCGGCCTGTCGACCGACCCGGCGACGACGGCGCAAGTGGAGCTCGACGGCAAGGTCGACGATTATGGCTCGGCGCGCGTGCGCGGTTCGATCCAGCCATTCCGCGCGACCGATTTCACCGACCTCAAGCTGACCTTCCGCAACCTGGAAATGACCAACCTGACGCCGTATTCAGGCAAGTTCGCCGGGCGCAAGATCGACTCGGGCAAGCTCTCGGTCGATCTCGAATACAAGATCAAGAATCGCCAGCTGGCGGGCGAGAACAAGTTCATCGTCAATCGGCTGAAGCTCGGCGAGCGCGTCGACAGCCCCGATGCGATGAAGCTGCCGCTCGACCTCGCCATCGCGCTGCTGGAAGACAGCAACGGCATCATCGACCTCGACCTGCCGGTGTCGGGCAGCCTCGACGATCCGCAATTCAGCTACGGCAGGATCATCTGGAAAGCCATCGTCAACGTACTGACCAAGCTGGTCACCGCGCCCTTCCGCGCGCTGGGCAGCCTGCTCGGCATCAGTTCGGAAAAGCTCGAGTCGGTCGACTTCGACCCGGGCAGCAGCGCGCTATTGCCGCCCGAACAGGAGAAGCTCAAAGCCGTGGCCGAGGCGCTGGCCAAGCGGCCTGCGCTGACCCTGACCCTGGAGCCGGGCTACGACCCCGCGACCGACCGGCGCGCCTTGCAGGAGCAGGCCATGCGCCACAAGGCCGTCACGGTGGCCGGCATCAAGCTTGCCGCTGGCGAAGCGCCTGGCCCGGTGGACGTCAACAACTACAAGATTCAGACCTGGCTCGAAGACAGCTACGCCGAGCGCGCCGGCAAGGAGGACTACAAGAAGCTGCGCGAAAGCTTCCGGGACAAGGACGCGGGTGCCGCCGCACGCGTGCTGGAAAGTGAATTCGTCGAGCGTCTCGGCCGCCGCTTCAAGACCCGCGACGAAGGTCCTGCTTCCGCCTTCCACGCCGAATTGCTGGAGCGGCTGACCCGGCAGACGAAAATCGAGGACGATGCCCTGATCAAGCTTGCCGAGGCGCGTGGCCAGGCCATGCGCGACGCCCTGCTCAAATGGGGCCTCGATGCCGGCCGCGTCGGCGTTGCCGCGCCTGCCCAGCAGACCGCCAAGGACAATCTGGTGGGCAGCAAGATGAGCTTGGGAGCGGACAAGAAACCGGCCGCCGAGCCCGTTCCGGCCAACGCCACGCCCTCATGACGTTTCGCCGAATTCGAATCCTGCTCCTGCTGGGCGTGCTGGTCGGTGCTGCAGGCCTGACCTGGCTGGAGCAGACCATGGTGCGCGCCTGGCGTGTACCGCTGGACGCGGTGGTGATTCCGATCAACGGCGACGGCTCGCCCGAGGCGCGCGATACGATCCGCGCGCTGCAGGCGAGCGATTTCGACGACATCAATGCCTTCCTCGAACGCGAATCGGCGCGTTACGGAGTGAGGTTTTCGCCGGCCATGCAGGTCAGCCTGCTGCCTGAGTCGAGTGAGACGCCCCCCGCGCCGCCGCGCGACGGCAGCGTGCTGAAAACCGTGTTCTGGAGTTTGCAGCTGCGCTGGTGGGTGTACCGGCAGTCAGGCGAATGGCTACCCCAGCTCGGCACCGTCAAGCTGTTCGTGCTGTATCACGCGCCGCAGGACGGCGTGGCGCTTGAGCATTCGCTGGGATTGCAGAAAGGCCTGATCGGAGTGGTCCATGCGTTCGCCAATCCGCGGCAGGCGCGGCAGAACAATGTCGTCATTGCGCACGAGCTGTTGCACACGCTGGGGGCGACGGACAAGTACGAAGCCGGGGGCAGGCCCCTCTATCCGCAGGGATACGCCGAACCCGAACTGCCGCAGCACCTGCCGCGCCGCGAGGCCGAAATCATGGCGGGGCGTCTGGTGGATGCCGCCGGCCGCCTGGTGATGCCACCCAGCCTGGAGCAATGCGTGATCGGCGCGATGACCGCCCACGAGATCAATTTCGACGAAGGCTTCAGGCGGCGCTACGCCGCATCACGCTGAATCCGCGCGCCGCTGGTTGAGGCGCGCGAGGCCGTAGTGAATGAAGGCCAGTGCGGCGAGCACCGGTGCAAACAGATTGAGCAGGGGAACGAACTGCACCAGCCCGGTCAGCAGGCCCAATCCCCACCAGCCCGCCCGCTCGCTTTTGAACAGCGTCGCCATTTCGTCGGCGCTGGCATGCTCGGCGATGGCGTCGTAGCGGAACAGGCGCTGGTTCAGCCAGGCGGCCGCCACGAAGGGCACGATCACGCCGACGCCGATCAGCCACAGCGGCAGGGTGACGACCCACAAGGCAATGAACAGCAGTAGCGCGACCATGGCATTCCACAGGCTGCCGACCAGGCCGCCACCGTTTTCGCGCTTGAGTTCGGGGTAGTCGCGCCCTGCAACCATACGGGTCAGCGACGGCATCGCAAACAGCGCGGTGATGACGAGCGCGGTCAGGTAGACCAGGGGAATGAACAGCAGCAGATGCAGCATCGCCTGGATGCCGTGGGCGATCCACACCGGCTCCAGGTCGGCCAGCCAGGCCTGGATGCCGATGGCGTCGATCCCCTGCGCAATCCAGCCGGAGAACGTGCCCCAGAACGTCACCCCCAGCGCCAGCCACAGCAGCAGCGCGGCCAGCATCGGCCACACCACCACCCACAGCACGCGCAGGCTGAACAGGTCGCGTAGCGCGCGAGCGAGTGCGTCGAGGACCGCTGTCATGTGCGGATCTTCAGTGCGGATTTGGGGCGGAACACGGCGATCGTGTCGGGACGCGCTTCCAGATACGGGCCGCCGATCAGGTCGATGCAATACGGTACGGCGGCGAAAATGCCGTCGAGTGTTTCCTTGATCGCCTTGGGCTGGCCCGGCAGGTTGAGGATCAGGCTGGCGCCGCGGGTGACGCCGACCTGGCGCGACAGGATCGCGGTCGGCACATACTGCAACGAGACCGCGCGCATCTGCTCGCCGAAGCCGGGCAGCACCTTGTGCGCCACCGCCAGCGTCGCCTCGGGCGTGACGTCGCGCGCTGCCGGTCCGGTGCCGCCGGTGGTGAGGATGAGCGAGCACTTCTCGACATCGGCCAGCTCGATCAGCGTGGCCTCGATCAGCGCCTGCTCGTCGGGAATCAGCCGGGTGACGAATTCGGCGGGATTGGCCAGCACCTCGCCAAACCAGGCCTCCAGCGCGGGCAGGCCCTTGTCTTCGTAGATGCCGCTGCTGGCGCGGTCGCTGATGGAAACCAGACCGATGCGGACGGGGTCGTAAGTCATGTGGGCATAAAGGAGGGTTGCGCGAATGACCGAATTTATCAGAATGGGGGCATGTGATTGAAGGAGAACGGGATGAAGCTGATCAAGATGCTGCTGGCAGCAGGTTTTTTGTGGGCGGGTGCGGTTCTGGCCGATCCGCCACAGGGCTACCCGTTCGTCGGCTACGACGCCGGTCTCAAGGCGGCGCGCGCGAGCGGCAAGCCGATCTTCCTGTACTTCGGGCGCTATGGCTGCGCCTGGTGCGACCACACCAACAAGAAGACCTTTTCCGATGCGTCGCTGAAGAAGCTCTACACGGACAACTATGAACTGGTGTACGTCGACGCCGAATCCGGCAAGCGGCTGACCCTGCCTTCCGGTGAGCGCATCACCGAGGCCGAACTGGGCGTGCGTCTGCAGGCCTTCGCGACGCCGCTGTTCGTCTATCTGACGCCGCAGGGTGACAAGATCGTGCAGATCCCCGGCTTCAAGACGGTGCAGGATTTCCGCGATTACGACCGCTACGTGCGCGGCGGGCATTACAAGCAGAAGACCCTGCTCGAGTTCCTGGGCGGCAAGTCGTGAGGGCGGCCGCGCTGCTGCTGGCCGTGCTGGCGTGGCCGGCGCAGGCCGCGTGGGAATGGAGCGCGCCGCTCACCGTCAATTCGGTTCAGGGCGCCGCGATTTTCCCGCACCTGGAATCGGCCAACCGCCAGGGCGTGGCGGTGTCGGGCGATGTCGTGGGCGTGGTGTGGGAAGACAATCGCGACGGCAGCCCGCAGTGCTACATGGCAACGAAGTCGGCGGCCGCGACGAGCTTCCAGCCGGAAATTCAATTAAGCAAGGGTGAATGCTACGAACCGGTGGTGATGGCGCTGGGCGAAGGACGCTTTGTGACCGCGTGGGAAGAGGCGGGCAAGGTGCATGCACGGGTGCTGCCGGGCGGCAAGACGCTGCAACTCTCAAACGCCGAAGCGGCGCAAGTGACGCTGGCTTCAGGGGATGGCAAGGTGTATGCAGCGTGGGCCGAGCAGGCGGGGCGGTTTCGCCGCATCGTCGTCGGCGAACTGGCGCTGGCTGCGGAAAAATTCGCTGTGAAGGCGGTGCAGCCTGTCGAGGCGGCGGTACCGGTCGACGAGCAAGCCTGGCCCGCGCTGGCGGTCTCAGGCGACGGCAGCCTGACCGTGGCGTGGGAGGACCGCCGCAGCCGCCATACCGTGCCGATGGCGAGCCACAGCCGCGACGGTCGCAGCTTTGCACCCCCTGCTCGGCTGACCGACATCAAAAGCGGTAGCGCGCCGGGAGGGCTCGGCGCCGGCACCGGCGCGATGCGCCCCACGCTTGCCGCCTGGGGCAAGCAGGGTGTGGCGGTGGTGTGGCTCGACAAGCGTGATTTCCTGTCCGGCTATGACGTCTTTGCCGCATTCGATAGGGGGTCGCGCCGGTTCGGCAGGAATATCCGTGTGCAGGACAACTTCGGCGACAACATGGCGCAATGGCATGCGCTGGTCGTCGGCGACGTCAGCGGCCGGCTGGTGGCGCTGTGGGACGACGCCCGCGACGGCACGCCGGACGTGTGGCTGTCCGAGTGGGAGGGCGAATCCTTCGGCGATGATGTCGGGGTGCCAGGGGCTGGCGGGCCGGGTGAGCAATCCGACCCGGTTGCAACGCTGGATGCAGCCGGGGCGCTGCATGTGGTGTGGCTGGATCGCGATGGCAAGGCCGGCACACGCATCCGCTATGCACGTGCCGAACGGAAGTGAGCAACAGGATCTAGATCCAGCCGCGCCGCCTCAGCCGCCGGTACAGCACCACCACCCCTACGCCGGTCGCCAGCATCAGTGCGGGGTAGGCCCACGGCCATTTCAGTTCCGGCATGTTGACGAAATTCATGCCGTACAGGCTGAACACCACCGTCGGCAGCGCCAGCAGCGCGCCCCAGCCTGCCAGCTTCTGCACCGATTCGTTCTGCTTTAGCGATAGCGAGGCGATATGAAACTGCATCGCGTCCGAGGTCGACCTGCGCAAGCGGTCAATGGCGGCCGACACGCGGACCGCATGGTCCTGGACGTCGCGGTAATAGGCCTTGAGTTCCTTGGTGCACAACTCAGGGTGCAGGCGAATCAGGTTCAGGGTGATTTCCTGCATCGGATCGGCCACATCGCCCAGTGCGGTCAGGTCGCGCTTCATTTCGTAGAGGCGTTCCAGCATGGCGCGCCCCGGCTTCGATCCGGTCATCAACTGGTTCTCCAGTGATTGAAAGCGATCCTGCATGTCTTCGATCACCGGCCTGAACTGGTCGACGATGAAGTCGAGCACCAGATACAGCGCGTAGGGCGTGGCCGCCTTGATGCCGCCGGGACGACGCTGCAGGCGGTCGACCACGCGCGTGTAGGCGCTGCCGCTGTCGTGGCGGATCGCGACGACGTAGTTGCCGCCGACAAACAAATGCGTCTCGCCGAGTTCCAGTTTCGAATCCCACACTTGGGCCGTGCGCGTGGCAATGAATACGTGTCCCTCGTATTCCTCGAGTTTGGGGCGCTGATGGGTGGAGATCGCATCCTCCAGCGCCAGCGCATGCAGCCCCAACTCATCGCCCAGGCGGGTGATGAGCTGGCTGTCAGGCGACTTGAGTTCGATCCAGATGAAGCGATCCGGCTGGCCGACATGGTCGCTGATGTCGTCGAATGCAATCGCCTGGGTTTTGGAATCGTGGAACAGCAGGCAGTCGATGATGGCACCTGGAAGCAATATGGATTTGGGTGAATTCTAGCCCGATATGCGAAAGCCCACCCGGTATGACGAAACGCCACGGTGCAGGAAACAGAGAATGGGGATATCGCGGC
>JAJYXG010000134.1:0-38572 GCA_021791095.1 Pseudomonadota bacterium | reverse complement strand
CGAGAGCCTCATCGTGTTCTTGTGTCAGCGCCTGCTCGGTATCTCGGTGCAGGGCTTTGCCAAAGGACCTGATGGCGGACGCGATGCGAAGTTCGTGGGAACCGCCGAACTCCATCCGAGCAAGGCCAGCCCCCTGGGCTGGCACGACCATCATCCAAGCTAAGCACACCAACGGCTATAACCGCAATTTCTCGGAGTCCGATTTTTTCAGCACCACGGCGGCGAATACGGTGCTTGCCAAGGAAATTCCACGCATCAAGAAACTGCGCGAGGGCAAGCGCTCCAGCGCTTCGCGGCGCACCAGCGGATTGCGGTCCGAGAATTTCGTTCGGCATTCTTCCAGCATGTTGTCGAGAGTGCGATCACCGGTTCGAAACAGCGTTCGCTTCAAGTCCTCACCCAGCACTGGTGGAATAACTCGCACGATGCGACCCGCCGACAGCATCTCGAATGCCACGCCATTGCGCGCAAAGATGCGGTTAACGGTCGCGCGGAAATCTTCCTGCCCGGCCTCCTGATCGAACGTCAGGTGGTGGTGACTGAAAAAATCGTGATACTTCCCTGGAATTGGCTTTGCCACCGTAGTGTGGATGAACTCAATGAAGTCCAAGATCAGCAGTGTGTCCGGCGCGAACGGCTGGCGCTGCGACAAAAACCCTTCTTCCTTCACGCAGGTGGTTTCAAGCGGCCAAACCAAGCCGGGCATCTCCGCAATCACGGAGGCTGCGAAGGCATCCGAATCGCATCCACAAATAGCTTGCCCGTCTGCGCAGCGCTCGGGAAACCGCAGGCCGAAGGCGCCGCTGTTGATCAGCGCCTGCACCGTTCCCGCCAGGCCCGCCCAGACGGTGGGCGAGATCACTTGCTCTGTGCGGGCGCGAGGGCCGTTCTCTCGATCGCTGAAGTAGTCGGCCATCAATGCCGCTCCTCTTGCGCGAGCGGCGCGGCTCTTGTGGCGCCGTTGACGATCTGCTCGAATTTCTCCGCGCTGGCGAGTACCGCATCAAGTGCCGGGATATCGCCGAAGATCATCCCGGACATAGCCGCATAGTCCCTGGCGAGCGCATCCCGCATCGCCGCGCTGGGTGTCAGTGTGAACGTGCCGGGTATTGCAGTATCGAGTCCCAGGTCCACGCTGCCGAAGAACAACCGCGCATGCTGTGCGCAGTCGATCGCGAGTGCACGATCGGCCTGCCATTCGTGTGCTGATACGGCCTGCATCAGTTGATGCACGTCGTAGTAATGGCGCGAGATGCGCTGTCCACCGTGGCGCAGTTCGCCGCGGCGGTCGTGCCACTGACGCAGTCCGTGCAGAATGATGACCTTGTCCCAGAAGGTGCGCTCGGGCTTCACGGTGGTGACGTTGGTGACGGTCAGATCCAGGTCGGGAAAATCCTGAGCTACATAGGGCGTGACCGTGGCCACAACGTGCGGGTCCAGCGCCGACTTCGCACCGGACTCGATCTTGACTGCGGAGCGCACATAGTCGCCGCCCGTGGCGGTGACGGCGGGATACCAGAACAGCAGTGTCTGGCCATCCTTATCCTCCGGGTCAGGCTCCAGCCGGAAACGGGCTTCTGGAATGATGGATGCAGCGAGCTGCGTGAACTGCGCCGTCAGCGGTCCCGCGATGTAGGCCTGACAAGCGGTGTGAATTGCGTCGAGGCGCGCTCGGCGTCTCTTGCCGCTCAGGGCGGTCAGCTCCGCCACATCGGCAGCCTGCCCCAGATCATCACGGAAGACTGTGATGTCGATGTCTTCGGAGAACCGGGAGATCAGACCGAATGCCTTGGAAAGCGAGGTGCCGCCTTTGAACAGCAGACGGGGGCCGCCGACTGCAAGGCCGTTGAACAGCGCATCGAGCGTCCAGCAGACCCAGAAGTCTTTTTCGACATTCTGGACTGCGGTGCCCAGTCGGGCGGCAGTTCCGAGGAACAGGTCGCGCCGCTCAGCGTCACTGGCGGCAATGACATCGTGGAAGGATGGATTCAACCGGTGACCTCCAGGTGTTTGGCCGAGTGGCGGCGGGTCGCTGGCTGCTTCGTGCCGTTATGCGGCTGCGGTGTCTTGGCCGCTGCAAGTTGCTGATCACAGCCGGGCAGTTCACGAACTAGGCTTTGCATCCACGCGGGCATCGCACCAAAGCCATCGATCAGGTCCTGGTGGATCGCGGCACCGTGGGTTGGGTCTGCCAACACTTGAGCCAATCGGCGCAGGATACGGTCGCGATCAGAAACCAAGGTGTCTTTCAGCCAATGCAGCGCCTGCACGACGCGCATAGCGGGACGACCTGCCCAGTAGAGACGGCTGGGTGCGGTTTGCTTGAAGTCGATGGTCAGCTTGTCGAACTGGATGGCGCGACGGCGGGCATCGGTATGGATGGTGACACGGGCCGGCACGGCATCGGTCAGGCCGAGATCGTTGGCGGCGGTCATGCCATCCACCAGCAGACGCAACTGATCGCGGCGGGCGATGGCCTCGACCACGGCACGATAGTCCGGAGTAGTGGGTCGCTTCGTCAGCCGGTTGAGCGTCGGCTTGTCGTAGAGGCCCCGGTCGATACGGCGCAGATCACCGGCCTGAACCATGCGTTGCAGGGTTTTGTCGATGGCATCGCGGTTGCTGAGTTGAGCGAAGTCGGTCGGCACCCAGACATGGCCTGGGCCGGCGGTATTGATTTGCGCAGCGATGATAGATTTGAGATCAGACATGGTTTTATCCTGTCCGATATTTGTACATGTTTTTCGGACTGATGACAAGCCCGTTTGTCCGAAATATGTAGTTTTATTACGGACACCAGCATCCAAGGCAGTCTGGCGTCCCGGCGTCCCGGCGTCCCGCCGTCGGGCTCACGGGCGCTGCCCCGCGCCTCGTGCCGAGTCACGGCCATGCGGCTTTGATCCCTGACGCCTCCGGCAGCCTTGCTGCCTGCGTGCTCCGCTTGCCCAAAAAGCAGTGGAGTCAGTGGAGTGTGTGGGAGGCGGCCTTGCTGTTCCCTTCAACGTACCACGCCGTTCTCGCCGTCAAGGGCTGCGCGCCCTGCCCTGTGGTTGGCCGCTTGCGTCCTGGCGGCCGTCTTCGCCCCCTGACTGCTGCGCTGCGCCGTGTTCCTCCGGTTCCGGGCAATTCCGCCCGAATCGGACAGGAGCACGATCATGTCGCAACTTTCTCTTTCTTTCCATTCTTCCCTTCTCGTTCGCGATGTCACGGGCGACTATCGTCCTGCCAATGCCGACGAGGTGCTGCAGGCGGCGCGGCGTGTGCTAGCCGGGCAGATGCGCGGCAGCGAGGCGCTGACCTCGCCTCAGGTGGTGCGCGACTTCCTGCGGGTCAAGCTGGGGGCGCTGGAGCACGAGGTGTTCGCGGTCATCCATCTGGATGCGCAGAACCGCGTCATCGACTACGTCGAGATGTTTCGCGGCACGGTGAGCCAGACATCGGTGTATCCGCGCGAAGTGGTCAAGGAGGCGTTGGCCAGGAACAGCGCTGCGCTGCTGCTGGTGCACAACCATCCCTCAGGTGCGGCGGAACCCTCGCGCGCCGACGAGATGCTGACGCAGACGCTGAAATCGGCACTGGCGCTGGTGGACGTGCGGGTGCTGGATCATCTGATCGTCGCTGGCAGCGCCATCCTGTCGTTTGCCGAACGCGGGCTGTTGTAGCTCGATGGGGCTTTGCCCCCTTTTTGCTGTGTCCTTAGATTTGGCGAAAAAGCTGCGCGCTGCGCTTGCCTCCAGGGGTCGGCTGACGCCCACCCCGCCGCGCGGGCTTGGCGCCCCTCAAGACCGCCGAACAGGCTGCGCCTGATCGGCCTGCGCACATTACCGTTCTCGCGCTACGCGCTGTGTTCACTTCCATCAAGGCGTGCCTGCGGCACGCAGCAGCGCTCGCCGCGCGGCGTGGGTCCGTCGATCATCTGGCCGTAGGCCGGTCATCCGTCTTTCCCTCTACTTCATCACCAATCCCGCGACCGTAGCCAGCGGTGCCTGTCCGTCAAGGCGCGCAGGGCCGTGTCCTCGCCTGCGGCTGTGGGCCGCACCCCCCTGCGCTTTCCTCCTTGACAGCCATCCCCTCGCCGGCCCGGTTGTTCGCGGGCGATGAACTCAGGAAAGACGGCGGCAACGGCGACCAGCCCAGGCCACTGCGCCGAACAAACCAAAGTCAACACCGGGCTCCGAATCTTGGAATCCGGTTAGCTTTGAAACCACAACCTGTAACCACTGGAGAAATACCATGCAACTCAGTTCCCGTTTCGCCAACGCTACGCCCTTCTTGCGCGCCGATCATCCGTTATCGGATGATCAGATTCGCAGCGCAGCCCCTTCCATCTTCGCGGAAGAAAAGCACCAGAGCCGATCCGACCGCTACACCTACATCCCGACCGGGGAGGTATTAGGTGCCCTGCGAAAGGAAGGCTTCCAGCCGTTCATGGTGTGCCAGACGCGCGTACGCGATACCGGCAAGCGCGAACACACCAAGCACATGCTGCGATTGCGCCACGCAGCGCAGATCAACGGCGCAGAGGCCAACGAAATCATTCTGCTGAACTCGCACGACGGCACCAGCAGTTACCAGATGCTGGCCGGAATGTTTCGTTTCGTATGCAGTAATGGGCTGGTGTGCGGCGACACCGTGGCCGACCTGCGCATCCCGCACAAGGGCGATGTGATCGGCCAAGTGATCGAAGGCGCCTACGATGTGCTGAACGGGTTCGAGCTGGTGCGGGAACGTCGGGAAGATATGGCCGCCATCACGCTCAACCACGGCGAATCAGAGGCATTTGCCCGCGCCGCGTTGTCGCTGAAATACGATGACCCGGTCAAGCCTGCGCCCATCACGGAAACACAATTGCTGCAGCCTCGACGCCGGGACGACGACCGGCCCGACCTGTGGAGCACGTTCAACCGCGTGCAGGAAAATCTGGTGCGGGGTGGACTGACCGCACGCACGGCCAACGGACGCAGGAACCGCACCCGCGCCATCCAGGGCATAGACCAGAACGTCAAGGTCAACCGGGCGCTGTGGATACTGGCCGAAGAGATGAAGCGGCTCAAGAACTGACATGCGAGGGGGCTTTGCCCCCTCATTTGTCAGCGCCGGGGCCTGCAGCGCGTCGGTCCAAGCTCAAGAGGAAAGCGCTGGCCAGCGAAATGGAACGGCTGGCGGTGGATTCGGGCTGGCTGCCGCTGATGCAGCGCGCGATGAAGCCGGAAGCACAGGAAGACGTTGCCCCGGTCGCTGATTAGGGCTGGTAAGCGGGAAATCCCGGCAAGTTGCTCGCCTGGGCTATTTTTGGCGCGTCGCGCGCGGCAAGTGTGCCGCGCGCGTTTTAACAGCCAACGACCCGCGCTCCCTTGATGCAAGCCCAGCCGAAGGCTGGGCGGCGTAGCATGACAAACCTTGCTGCGCCGGTTGTGCAGTAGCACGCCGCCCCCGACGCTTGCGGGCAGGTCGCCACAAACGACGGCCGCTCACCGACAGACCGTCCACCCTGCCCTTCCACCGCCACGCTACGAACGATCAAACCTGCATCAATGCACAAGGGGCGTTCATCCTGGGTGATTCGGACTGACCTTGACTGCGACAGGACGCGTGCCAGAAAAGCTCTGTGCGGAGATGCCAGAGCCATGCTGCCTTTCGGATGGAGTCGCACCCAACGGCGGCCTTGGCTTGTCGTGAATCCTGGCGAGGCAGCGGCTGCGCCTCGGGCTTCATGGCTGCAACCGTCCAGCCCAACAAATTTCCCCGGCACTGCGTGCCTTCCTCGCGAAACAAATTTCTTGTTCCTCCCGGTCCTCCACGCTGTTGCGGCCGCTACGCGATGCAGCCCGCCCGACCCTCGCTGTTCGGATCACCGACAAGGCCGCGATGGGCGCGACCTTGCACCACCAAAAGGAGATTCACCATGGCAAACATTGGCACCTTCACCGCACAGAACGACAGCTTCATCGGCACGGTTCGCACCCTGACGCTCAACGTCAAGGTCAAATTCGTCCCGAACACCGGGGAGAGCGAGAACGCTCCCAACTACCGCATCGTCGCCGGCAATTTCGAGATCGGCGCGGCGTGGAAGAAAGTCAGCAAGGCGGAACGGTCTTACCTGTCGGCAACCCTGGATGATCCGTCGTTCCCGGCGACCATCTACGCCCGTCTGGTCGAGGGCGAGGATGGCGTGCACAACCTGATCTGGTCGCGCAGCAAGGGCGATTGATCATCGCCCTCGGCGCCCCGCCCGTGCGGCGGGGCCATTCCATTTTGCGTTCACGTCGGACGCATTTCCGTGAAAGCACAACTGTGGCTTCATGCATCGGCGGCAAGCCACTTTCGCGAATTTACGCTTCCGTGGAACTCAGTCAATGCGTGGAGCCGGTTTCGCGCATCCGTTGTTTCCCGGGGAAACGGCTTCGATATTTTCGGGGTTTGTGAACTTCCGTGCGTCCCCCGGGTAACGCCGGGGCGCGCTGTCGTGCTTCGCATCGAGCCGCCATTGGCGTCTCGCCCCGCCGGCTTCCATCGCTGACGCCTGCGCGCTTCGCTTGCGACAGTGCGACACGGTGTGGGTGGGCTGGCTTGCTGTTCCCTTCACCTTATCACGGCGTTCTCGCCGTCAAGGTCTGCGCGTGCCTTGCACGCTGGCGTCCTGCGGCCGTCTGCGAACCCTGACGGCTGCGCTGCGCCGTGCTTGTCGCGGTCTCGGGCAATCCCGCCCTGAATCCTTCCAAGGAGAAGACCATGACGAAGCTGATCACCGACGAACAACGCGCACAACTTCTGGCCAACGGCCGGCAATCGATTGAACATGACGACTTCGACCCCTTACCTGTGGTCAAGCTGTTCACCCCGGATGCTGGCGCGACCTGGCTGCTGACGGAGATCGATCCGGACGAGCACGACCATGCGTTCGGCCTGTGCGACCTGGGCTTGGGTTGCCCCGAACTGGGCTGGGTAAGCCTGGCGGAACTGGCGACAGTACACGGCCGGATGGGTCTGCCGGTCGAGCGTGACCTGCACTTCCAACCAACGAAGCCGGTCAGTGCCTATGCGCGCGAAGCCCGGCTCGCGGGGCGCATCGTGACGTAGCCGTCACACGGGCGCCGTCTCCGGACAGCGCCCTTTACTTACTCCTATTTGCCTTTCAGGGCTTGGATGGCGGCCAGCTCGCGCCGCACACGCTCGATGACCTTGTCCACTCCCTTGCTATCACCGCCATAGGCCAGTGCCAGCAAGGTCAGAGGATGCACGCCCATCACCTCGCACAGCTCGGCGAGCTTGCTCAAGGTCGGGCTTTTCAGGCCACGTTCGAGCGAACTCATGTACGTGCGGCTCGACACGTCCGAGAAAGCTTCCTGGCTGAGGCCACGGGCTTTTCTGACTGTCTTGAGCGCCGCAGGGAATGTATTCTTCGGTGACATCAAGTCGTTTCGCGCAAAACGACGATGACATCCGATAGCACCCTATAGGACTACAATCTATAGTGTTCATTTGTAGCATTCCCGGCTTAAACTTGCGCCGGGTGTGTCTATGCTAAAACCGTTTTTACTGAAATCATGACTTCCGTACTTACGTATTCGACGATTCGCCCTTCCACGGATTCGGTGAAATCCGCTTTGGCGATTGGGCGCAAAAGCGCACGTGCACGGTCACGCTTTGGCGCATCGGCGCGTTTGCGTAAGACCGACGCTCCGTTGACCGTGACCCCTTGCGCGCAACGACCATGAACCCCCTCATCACCGATGCCCAACGCATCCAACTTCTGAATAACGGTGCTGCTGCCGCGTGCGGCGAGCAGCGCGACCCTTTGCCGGTCGTCAAACTGTTCACCCTGGACGCGCACGCGACCTGGCTGTTGACCGAACTCGATCCCATTGATGGCGACACCGCTTTCGGCCTGCTCGACCTCGGCATGGGCATGCCGCAACTCGGCCATGTGCGACTCTCCGTCCTGGAAGGCATTCGCGGGCCGCGGAACCTGGCCATCGCGCGCGATCCGCATTTCACGCCCAAACGGCGACTATCCGAATACGCCCGGCTGGCTGAGGCTGACGGATCGATCAACGATTGATCGATCCCTGACTCGCCTCTGGCGGGCCACCCATGCGATACCGCAACGGTTCGGATTACGTCTTCCTGGCGCTGAATCCAGACATTGATATACTGACACCAATCTGTAAAGCAACTGTGCAACGCTGTCCAAAATAATACGAATGCACGGCCTGTTGTCGGCCACCTGATTGACTGCTGCAGCGTGCCACGCTGATCCACGGCCGTGGCAACACGCTTGCCGACGCCGGCTGATAATGGGACTGCCCACCGTGTCCCCCATTGCGATTGAACTCCTCCCATCCGAGATGGAGATTTCGCCATGGCAGATTCGCGCGCCGTCCACTGGCACCCAAGCGCTGCCTATCTGTACGTGCTGCATCTGGACGGCCCCGCGCTTGCATGGGAATACCTGCGGCGCAACCCGGAATACCGGCGCGCCTGGCAACGCCGCCGACACCGTCCGCTGCACGAGGCGCAACACTGGGGCTTGCGCCTGCTGGAAGACCCCGCGCGCGATGCACGCGACGCGCACCCCGACTGGTTTCCTGATCCATCCTCGGTCGTCCAGGTCTATCCGGATGCCGACCCGGCTGATGATGCGCTCTTGTTCCAGCTCTGGCACATCCCCGGCCGCAAGCAGCTAATACACGACGGCAAGCGCCTGGTGCTGACCATCCATCTCGTCGACCGCATGCTGCGCATGGCGATATCGCCCGCACTGGAAGACGGCATGGCTTACGCCTATGCCGTCCGCGCGGGTCGCCAGCTACGCGAGCGCTGGCGCGCAGTCGAAGCCGATCTGGCGATGCTCGACGCCGCAAAGGCGCACCGCACCGCGATCGCAGCGGCCAGACCTAACCGCACAGCCATGCTCCACATGCGCACCCTGCAGGCGCTCGACGGCACGCTGGCAGGTGCGTCGCAGCGCGGCGTGGCCGAAGTGATGTTCGGCATCACCGTCGTCGGCGAGCGCTGGTACGACGACGGCGATCTGCGCGCCCAGGTACGCCGCCTCATCCGGCGCGGGCAAACGCTCATGGGAGGCGAATACCGCCGCCTACTGCAACTCGGCGGCGCAGCGCAGGGACGTTAGCGCGATGTCGCAAAACGTCCCTGCGCAGAACGCCTGACTTTCCCGAAACTGCTTCCATCCGGCGGCGATTGCTTCGTCGGCGATCTTTACCGATGGAGGCCCATGCCATGAGACCCGCACCGTTACGGCCGCATTCCGCGCCCGCAGCTATCCAGCAGCCCGCCCAATCCGCGCAGCCGGCGCGATATCTCACCAACGACGAAGCCGCTGAATTCCTGCGGCTATCGCCGCGCACGCTGGAGAAGCAGCGCGTCATCGGCGGCGGGCCGCGTTTTCGGAAGTTCGGCCGGCGCGTGATGTACGCCGTTGCCGATCTCGAAGCGTGGGCCGATGCGCGCAGCTTCGAGATGACGTCCGACCCCGAGTACGCCGCGCGCCGTTCCGGCCCGCGCTGATCGGTAATGGGCACCTTTTTCGATGACCATCGGGCGCGACCCGCAGCGCGAGCAGCTCGACCTGTTCCATGCCTTCTCGGGAGAACTGCCGGCGCGCGATGCGCAAGACCTGATGGCCTACCCGTTCTTCTCGCTGGCCAAGCGCAAGCGCACGGTGCCAATCGACTTCCGCACCGGCAGCGTGACGGTGCGTGTGGAGGGCACGGCCGAGCATGGCATCGCGACCATCTGGGATGCCGACATCCTGATCTGGGCCGCGAGCCAGATCGTCGAAGCGCGCGACACGGGTATTCGGTCGTCGCGGCTGATGGCGGCCACGCCCTACGAGATCCTGCGCTTCATCGGTCGCGGCACGTCGCTGCGCGACTACCAGCGCCTCAAAGCCGCCTTGGATCGCTTGCAGTCCACCAGCATAGCCACATCCATACGCCAGTCCAATGCGCGGCGCCTGCACCGCTTCTCGTGGATCAACGAATGGAAGGAGCGCGCGGACGGCCAGGGCCGACCGCTAGGCATCGAGTTGATCCTGCCGGACTGGTTCTACGCCGGAGTGTTCGACGAGAGTTTGGTGCTGACCATCGACGCCAACTACTTCCGTCTGACCGGCGGCATCGAGCGCTGGCTGTACCGCCTGGTGCGCAAGCACGGCGGCTGGCAGCGCGACGGCTGGCGCTTCGACTTCCCGCACTTGCACCGCAAGTCCGGCAGCCTGGCGCGCTTCACCGACTTTGCCTACGACTTGCGCTGCATCGTGGCGCGGCAACCCTTGCCGGGCTACACGCTCGCCGTCTTGCGTCCGAGGCATGGGCCGGAAGTGTTGACCTTCCGCGCCGTGCCGTCCACGGCACCGTTGCGCCCCGGAGGCAGCTTCGGTGCCGGCGCAGCGCCTGTGGAAAAACGGTGAATCCAGTCGTGCTATTAGGAGTAGGAATCCTCGTGCTATCAGGCGTAGCGCTATCGTGCTATCGGGAGTGCGAACGCATCGCAAAGCTTTGCACAGCGATGGTTTCGGCGTTTCCTAACTTAGGTTCTAACTTTGAATCTATAAAACTAACAATAAGAAGAGCCTGCACGCTGTGGATAAACCGGCAGGCAGCAGGCAGAGCATCATGATCATCGCGCTGCTCAACCAGAAAGGCGGGGTCGGCAAGACAACCCTCGCCACGCACATTGCAGGCGAGCTGGCGATCCAAGGCAGCTCGGTGATCCTGGTCGATGCCGATCCCCAGGGTTCAGCGTTGGACTGGACGCAACGCCGCATCCAGAACGGCTTGCCCAGGCTGTTCGGTGCTGTCGGCCTGGCAAGGGAAACCCTGCATCAGGAAGCGCCGGAACTCGCCCGGCGCTGCGATCACATCGTGATCGATGGCCCGCCCCGTATTGCCGCCCTCGCGCGCTCCGCGCTACTCGCGGCTGACGTCGTGTTGATCCCTGTGCAACCCAGCCCCTACGACGTGTGGGCCAGCGCCGAGATGGTGTCGCTGATCCGCGAAGCGCAGGTGTTCCGGCCAGCGCTGCGCGCAGCCTTCGTCATCAACCGGCGCGTCAGCACCACTGTGATCGGACGCGAGGCGCGCGGCGCGCTCGCCGATCAACCGCTGCCATCGCTGTTGTCGGAGGTTCGGCAGCGCATCGTGTTTGCCGACAGCGTGGCCAGAGGTCAGCTCGCGCGCGAACTCGACGTAGACAGCAATGCCGCGCGCGAGATCGCGGCGCTCACAGATGAAGTCTTGAGGATGGCGCGATGAAGAACGGTAAACGCGTTGCGATCGGTGCGCGTCCGCCTGCCAATCCACAGGCTGACGCTTGGGTGCGCCAGGGCGACGGTGCAGACATCGGCAAGACCGATCTCTACACCGCCCGGTTGACCCTCGACGTGACGCCGGCCATGCGCGCCCGCATCAAGGTCGAGGCCTTCACACGCGGCCTCACGGTCGCCGAGATGCTGCGCGCGCTACTGGAACATGAATTCCCGGAGAAGCAACCATGAACGCACTCTTGCAGGCGGTCAACGATGCGCCACCCCTACCCCATCCCGTGCTTTCCAGCGTCACGAACGACACGCCGCTGACGCGCGTATCACTGGCATTCGTCCAGCACAGGATCAACGTCTACCTGCGCTTCGGTCATCCGCTGCGTGAACTGCGGCTGGATCGCTGGAGGCGCTGCGCGGTCTTCACACCGGCGGCTGTGTTCTGCCGCGTGCGCTGGGAGTCCAACGACTACGGCACGACACGCTGGCAGCTCATGGTGCTGCAGGCGTGTACGCCGCTCGATGCGGTACAGCGCATCGCCGGGATTCAGCCGGGCGCGCGGCTGCTGCTATGCGCCGAGGGCGAACGGCAGGTGCAGTCAGTCCTGCCACAGATCGACGCAATCGAAGCGCTCGACATCGATCCGGTGTCGGTGTCGCCCGCGTACTGGCGCATGTTGGGCAATCGACTGTCCGCGCGCCTGCCATTGCCGCCCTACACGGTCGAACGGCATGCTGCCTACCTCGCTGGCGAGGTGCTGCAATGAACGCTCGCCTCCACCGCTTGGGTGTCGTATTGTTCATCGTCCTCGGCATCGCTGCGCTTGCCTGGTCGTCGGTTCATACGCCGGTTGCCCGCATTGTCTATAACCCCAGCGACAGCGTACCGCCTGGCTGGTACCGCATCGGCTCGCCCTACTCGCTGCACGTCGACAGCATCGTGCTTGCCCGGCTTCCGGCAGACGCCGCCGCGCTGGCTGCGCGGCGTGGTTACCTGCCTGAGCACGTCCCGCTGCTCAAGCGCATCGGCGCGATGTCGCCGCAGCGGGTGTGCATCGAGAAACACATCGTTCGCATCGACGGCGTGGCAGTCGCTGGCGTCCACAGAGTCGATGGCCGTGGCCGTCCACTGTCGGCCTGGCAGCAATGTCGGCGGCTTCATGATGGCGAGCTGTTCCTGCTCAGCTCGACCAGCCCAGCATCGTTTGACAGCCGCTACTTCGGTCCCGTAGCTGTCTCCGCCGTGATCGGCAGTGCACAGCCGTTATGGACGTGGGGCACGCCATGAACGTGCAGCGGTGTTTGCCAATTCTCGTGCAGTCCCACTGCACGTCGCTTGCCACACAGCCTGCGGCTGCGGTGCTTCACCCGTGCAGACGATCGCAGTCCGCCCGTCTTTGCCGGTCGCGTCAGCGATCGGCAAAGACGGAGGGCAAGATAAAAGGACGCGGCACCCTGGTGTGCGTAAGGCCTTGTCTGCACGTGGATTGGCGCGGCACGCGCTTTGGGTGGCAAAGTGCCATGTGCGGCACGAAGTTCACGCCAGTACTGATCGAATGGCGTGCTTTGTCCGCCGGGCTTGGCAGTGCTGCGCTGGAGTTCATGCCATGAGCAAGCAGGACGATGACCGTTTCCGCGTCCGTCCCAGCGCACCCAAGGACCGACAACAGAAGTTCGTCTCGCAGGTTTTGAAGGAGGTCAGCAAGGCTGGCGGCAAGTCGGTGCGCATGCCGGGAGCCCGGCCCGGCGCACGCCTTGGTCGCGGGCATGTAGCCGCTAGTTTCACCGGCCGCTCTGCGCAGCCCGGCTCACGGCGCGTCACCATCAAGACCCGGCTGGTGAACCTCAAGCAGGCCGGGGCACGCTCGACCACCACGCATCTGCGCTACATCGAGCGGGAGGGCGTGGGCCGCGATGGCGAACCGGGCCAGGCTTTTGGATCGACAACGGACAACGCCGATCTGGTCGCCTTCGAGAAACGCGGACGGAACGATCGGCACCAGTTCCGCTTCATCGTCGCGCCCGAGGACGCCGAGCAGCTCGACGACCTGCGCCGCTATACCCGCCACCTGATGAGTCGGATGGAAGCCGATCTGGGAACGAATCTGGACTGGGTTTCGGTGAACCACTGGAACACCGACAATCCGCACACCCACGTCGTGCTGCGCGGCAAGGACGACACCGGCAAGGACCTGATCATTTCCCGTGACTACATCGCGCAAGGCATGCGCGAACGAGCCGCCGAAATCGCAACCGAATGGCTGGGGCCGCGCACCGAACGGGAGATTCAGCAAAGCCTGCGGCAGGAGGTCGATCAGGAGCGCTGGACCAGTTTGGACCGCACGCTGCAACGTGAAGCGCAAGGCGGACTGATTCACATGAATCAACCTGCCGGCGATCCATCGCGCAGGCAGCAACGCGTGCTATTGATCGGACGACTGCAACGCTTGCAGCGCATGGGGCTGGCGCACGAATCATCGCCCGGCGTCTGGGCCGTCCAAGCCGATACGGAACAGGTTCTGCGGACGATGGGCGAGCGTGGCGATATCGTGCGCACCATGCAGCGGGCCATGAGCGGTGTGCCGCGAGACTTGGCGGTGTTCGAGCCGAGCGAGAACACTCGTCCCGTGGTCGGCCGGGTGGCCGCCAAAGGCATCGCCGATGAGTTGTACGACCGGGGCTATCTCGTGGTCGATGGCATTGATGGCAAGGCGCACTACATCGCCTTGAATGCCAAGGCGGAGCTAGAGCAGTACCCGGTGGGGTCCGTGGTGGAGGCACGCGGGTCGGCCGAGATTCGCGCGGCCGACAAGAATATCACCGCGCTCGCGGTCGATGGCCTGTATCGCACCGGCCACCACCTGACTGTGGCCAAGGTTCAGGCCACGCGTGGGCGCAACCCCAAAGAGGTGGTTGATGCCCATGTGCGCCGACTGGAAGCACTGCGCCGGGCGGGCATTGTCGAGCGCGTGACCGAAGAGATCTGGCGGGTGCCGATGGACCTGCCCCAGCGAGGTCGGCAATATGATGTGCAGCGGCTGGGCGGCGTGTCGGTGGAACTGCGTTCGCACCTGCCCATTGAGCGACAGACGCGTGTGATCGGCGCGACCTGGCTGGATCAGCAGTTGATCGGTGGTGCCAGCGGTATCGCCGACAACGGCTTCGGCGGCGAGGTGCGCGAAGCGCTGCGGCAGCGGTCGGATTTCCTGGTCGAACAGGGGCTGGCTACGCGGCACGGACGGCGCGTGATACTGGCGCGCAATCTGTTGGGGGCGCTACGTGATCTTGAGATCGAAGCCGCTGCCAAAAACATCGCCACCGAAACCGGCCTGCCACACCGACCCTTGTCGGACGGTGGGCGCGTGACTGGGGTTTACCGCCACAACGTGCAACTCGCCAGCGGGCGCTTTGCGATGCTTGATGATGGCATGGGTTTCAGCCTGGTACCGTGGAAACCGGTGATTGAACAACGACTGGGGCAGACCATGACCGCTGTAGTACGTGGCAGTGGCGTGTCCTGGGAACTCGGGCGGCAACGCGGGCCGTCTGTTGTTTAACATTCAGGTACAGTCGCGGCCCACCTATTCGCCGATATCAGTTCAACGTTGTGTTGGGACTCCAGCTCCAGCCGCCGACTGAATTGAATCCGGTTGAGGTAGCCATGGATGTAGATCTTCAGACGCGCTTGGTCGGGACAGCGGACAAGATGCGATGCAAACGCTTGTATTCGATCCACGTCAGCCCAATGACGGCGACATCCAATACTGTGATGAGCAGCAGCGACAGTGAATGCGTGAAGCTGTATCGATACACTTGATACAGTATGAACATGCCGAAAACAGCCATGGCGGCCGGATAGTAGCCGAGCTTCTTCTGCCAAAGTCCGATGATGAGCCAGAGCTTGATAATGCCGTGGCTCAGCAGATAGAAGGCCGTGAAGTGTTGGCTGCTCACGGACAGGCCTTGCGCGGCATGAAGCAGATAATTGGCGACGACGTCGCGAGGATCCTCCGTCAATTCCGTCCGCGTGATGACGTGCACCAGATCAAGCAGGAAGTCCCGGGTAACGAAGTACGCGAATAGGCCGGACGCGATTTCAACCAGCGCAAACGCGCCTTTGAGCGCAAGACCGAGCTCGAAGGCGACGTGTACGATATCTGCGTCAAGCAGTTTCCGTGAGCCAGCCATTTTCAGCGGCGCGTGAAATCGCATCGCCTAGCCACGAATCCATCCAGCAGCGATTGGCCGCGCCAACGCTGCGCGGTACTGACGCACAGCGAGGTGCGTAAGTATGCCGCCAGCGATTCGCCAAAGTGGCGAGACGACGAGGTACGACACACCAGCCACCATCACGGACCCAACTATGTCCAGTGGGAAGTGCACCCCTACGAATACCCGCGCCCAAGCAACTGCAAGACCTGTCGCCAGAACGGCGAAGGCCAGTCGGAACGCGCCACTGAACAGCAAGGATAGGCCGATGCCGGCAAATACAGTCAGGTGATCGCTAGGGAAGGAGGAGTCCGCCGCGTGATACATCCAGTCATGACCCAGGCCCAGCATGAACGGCCGTGGGTGCGTCCAGACCAAGCCGATCGCTTGGTTTGCACCAAGCGCAAATAGCGTGACCAGGCACGCTTTGAGCGCCTGACTGCGGCGCGTGCTGTCACCCCACAGCCACATGCCGAGCAGGAGCAATGGAATCAGATAGATCATGTCGTTAGCGATACCGATGCCAAGCTGGATCAGCCAGGCCGGTGTGGCGTCACCGCCGTTGATCTTCAGAAACAGGGCGCGGTTAAAAGCTTCAATCTCGTTCATCATTCCTCGCGATTCGTATGGATTGTTTCGATAGGGTTACTCTTGCGCCACACCTCAGGCTGCGTGGCCGACACGCAACGCCCACAGCGGCAGCAAGAGTGCCGCCATCAGGGCGCAGCTTGCAGAAAAGGCGAAGGCGGCGAGCGCGCCGGCCTGCTGGTAAATCAGGCCGAAAATCAGCGAAGCAGGCAGAAGCATCGCGCCGGCCGTGAGGTTGAACCAGCCGTAGGCGGTGCCGAGCCGGTCTTGCGGCGCGAGGTCGGCGACCAGGGCCTTCTCGGCGCCTTCGGTGGCGGCGAGGAACAGGCCGTAGAAGGCGAACAGCGGCCACAACAGCAGGGTGTGGAAACCGTTCAGGCCCAGGCCCAGGTAAAACAGGCCGTACACCGCCCACCCGGCGAGGATCAGCCGGGTCCGCCCCAGCCGGTCGGACAGGGCCGAGAGTGGCGTGGAGAAAATCATCGCGACGGCGGAGGTCAGCGCCCACAGCAGCGGCACCTGGTAATCGGGCAGTCCCAGTTCCTTCGCCCGCAGCAGCAGGAACATGTTGGACGAGTTGCCCAGGGTGAACAGCGCCAGCACCACGAGATAGCGCCTGAACGCCGGCGGGAAGCCGGCGAGCCTCCAGGAGAACGGCCTGGACGTGCGCTGGACGGCGGTGGGCGGTTCCTTGATCGCGAACGCCAGCACGACGGTCACGATACCTGGCACGATCGCCCACAGGAACACCTCGCGCAGCGCCATGCCCCGCGCCAGCAGCCAAGCCGCCAGCAGCGGGCCGATCACCGCCCCGGCATTGTCCATCGCGCGGTGCACGCCAAAGGCCAGGCCCCGACGGTCATCGCCGACCGAGCCGGCCAGCAGGGCATCGCGCGGCGAGGTGCGCAGGCCCTTGCCGACCCGGTCGGCAAAGCGCAGGGCGAGCACCATCGGCCAGCTCCCCGCCACGTAGAACAGCGGGCGGGACAACGCGGCGAGTCCATACCCCGCCAGCACCCAGCCCTTGGCATGGCCGCGTCGATCCATGACCACGCCGGAAAAGAGCTTCAGCAGGCTGGCCGTGGCCTCGGCGATGCCCTCGATCAGGCCGAGCGCCTTGGGACCGGCCATCAGCACCGAGGTCAGGAACAGCGGCACCAGCGGATAGACCAGTTCGCTGGTGCTGTCGTTAAATAGGCTGACGAGGCCCAGCAGCCAGACGGTGTGGGGAAGGGAGAAAAGTGTCCTAAGCACGCGGCCGCACCACCGTCACCGCGCAGGGCGCGTAGGCAATCACCTGGCGCGCCACCGAGCCGATCAGCCAGCGCTCGAACAGGCCGTGGCCGCGGTGGCCGACCACGATGTGGTCGATGTTGTGGTCTTCGGCATAGAGCACGATGGCTTCGGCCGGGTGGCCGACCTTGACCTCGAAGCGGGCCTTGATTCCGCCGGCGCGGGCTTTAAGCGAATGCAGCACATGCTCGTAGTGGCGGCGCGATTGTTCGATCACCGCTTCGGTTTCGACTTCCTCGCCAAACTCGGGCGGGCGAGCCACTGCCAGCACGTGAAATTCCGCGCCGTACTTGAGGGCGAGGTCCATCGCCAAATCGAAGGCCGCGTGGGCGGAGTCGGAGCCGTCGTAGGCGATGAGCAGTTTGCGGATCATGGCTTGTCTCCAGAAACAGTGGGTGGCAGCAGGTGCCGGGGCAGGAAGAAGGCGTTGGCGATCAGCGTCGGCACCACCGCGCTGCCCACCACCGCCGCCACGATGGCAGAGTACTCGGCCTGGTTGATGACCCCGTGCGACAAGCCGAACAAGGCCGAGATGGTGCCGAAGGTGAGACCGGTGGACATCAGCAGCGTGGTGTACATGGCCTCCTGCCTCGGCGACTTGTAGAACAGCGTAGCCGGATAGACGCCCGCCAGCTTGGCGCCCATCTTGGTCAGAAGCAGGATCACGAAGGCAAGCGGCGCGGCGACCAGAGCCGGCAGCGACACCAGGGAGCCGGCGCGGATGAAGTAGAACGGCGTCAAAAAGCCGAGCGTCAGGGTGCGCAGCCGGCGCACCAGCGCGTGGTCCTTGCCCACCGTGCCAGCCAGCACCATGCCCACCAGATAGGCCGGCAGCACCGCCTCGCTGCCGGCCCAGCCGGCCAGCGCGCCCAGGCCGAACAGGCACAGCATGAGGAATTTCGCTTCCAGTTCCGAAGGCCGGTTGCCGTAGCGCTTGAAGAAGCGCGGCACCACTCGGGGCAGGATGAAAGCGGCGGCGACGATCCCGGCCACGAACACCAGCGTCTTCCAGGTAAAGGGTGAGAACAGCAGGCCCAGCGCGATCACGGTGGCGAGGTCGTTGACGAAGCAGGCCGCCAGCACGCCCTTGCCGTAGTTTGTGGTGTTGAGGCCGAACTCCAGCATCACCGCGTAGACCACCGCCACCGAGGTGGTGGACATCGCCACGCCAGCCAGCCAACTCTGCTGGACGCCCCAGCCCAGGAGCCAGTGGGCCGCCGCCGCACAGATCAGGAAGGGCGCGATGAAGCCGACCAGGCCGATGCCCAGGGTTGGCTTCCACTGGCTCTTGAACACGGCCGGATCCAGCTCCGCCCCCGCAAGGAAGGTGAGCAGGATGGCCCCGGCGCCGGACAGGAACTTGATCCAGCTGGCGTCACCCGCCAGCAGCGCGCCGCCGAGCGCCGCGCCGATGATGAGCTGGGCCACGGTGCCCACCACGATTTCCGACAGCGCGGTAGCGACGCGCATCCAGATCGACAGCATCGTCGCCACCAGGGCCAGCCCCAGCCACAGTGCCGCTTGCGCCCAGATTGCGGTCATGATGCGTGCGCCCCGTTTTCCGGAGGATCGCCGGATTCCGGATTCACCACGCCGAAACGGGCCGGGATGTGAGCGTAGAAGGCGCGCAGCTTTTCCTGGTGTATCAGGTCCAGCAACTTTGCTGACTCCGCTTCGGTGACGACGAACTCCACCTCCACCGCGAGATTGCCGGCCAGTTCGAAGAAATGGTCTTCCATCAGATGATGGTGATGGCCGAAACCGGCCATGGCGCGGAACGCCGTGCCGCCCCGAATGCCGAGACTGTTGGCGGCATCGAGCAGCCATTCCCAGGCCAGCTTGCCATGGCAGCGCTGGTTCTCGTGCAGGTAAAACCTCAGAAAACAGCCTTCCATTTCGACTCCTTTCAATAGCTCTGTTGGGATGGGATCACGCCCCGCACGCCACCGCGCGGGTTGGCCACGTCGCCCCGGTACCGCGGAATGAGATGCAGGTGGACATGAAAGATGGTCTGGCCTGCCACGTCGCCGACATTGATCCCCAAGTTATAGCCGTGGGGGTGAAACTCGGTGTCGAGCCATGCCTTGGCGGCGTCCGCCAGTTCGAACATCGCCTGCCGTTCCTGCGCGGTGGTCTCGAACCAGTCGGCCACATGGCGGCGCGGCAGGACGAGAAGATGGCCGGGATTGACCGGAGACTGGTCGCGGATCACATAGGCCAGATCGTTCTCCAGCAACATCTCGGTTGGCTGGCAGAACGGGCAGTCCGTGCTCATGCTGCGCCCCTGGCCCAGGCAACGGTGGCGATGCCCGCCAAGGTCATCAGCACCGAACCGACCACGTGCGTCGCCACCGAGGCCAACGCCCAGGAGGGCCGTCCCTGTTGAAGCAGGGTGGCGATTTCGGCAGAGAAAGTGGAAAAGGTGGTCAGCCCGCCGCAGAAGCCGGTCACGACGAGGAGCCGCCATTCAGGCGCGAGGCCAGGCAAGGCGGAGAAGAACGCGAGGCCGAGGCCGATGACGTAGCCGCCGATCAGATTGGCGGCCAGGGTGCCGGGGGGAACGGTGGGGAAGAGTGCGTTGAGCTTGAGGCCCAACTGCCAGCGCAGCAAGGCGCCGAGCGCCGCGCCGAGGGCAATGGCGGAGACGGATTTCCACATGCGTCTGTCCTTGAAAAGCGATCATCTTTCACGGACAGCCAATGCCTACACCGCCCGTGCCGGGTTCGTGTAGGCATCATCAGCCGGGATGTCCCGGCGGTTATTAGGAGGCATGCCATCTCCTGTGCGGGGCATTGTCCCATGCATCAGAGTGAATTGGGAAGTCTCTATACCCAGACTGCGATTCCCATCTTGGGCTCTTCTCGCTTTTGACTGGTTGATGAGACTACCAACCCCTTAGATTAGGTTTCAGCCCTGGCACTGTGGAAGCCAATGATCGAGTTGTGGCCGCTTCGCGATGCTGGACGATGGCATAGGGTTCAGCCTCGTGCCGTGGAAGCAAGTGGTGGAGCAGCGGCTTGGGCAGCAGGTAGCGGCCATCGTGCGGGGATCATCGGTCACTTGGGAACTGGCGGCAGCGTGGACGGTAGGCGTGGGCTGTTTTGAAACCCCCGTGCTCCGCCTAATTACTCCGTACCGGGCTCGGCGGCAGGGGCAGCAGCTGGAGCAGTAGCGGCGGCATCGCGCTGACCCTTCAGCTCATCCATCATGCGTTGAAGCATGGCCTCAGCCAGTGCCAGGCGCGCCTCGGGGTCCAGTTCCGAGAACATCATGGACATGCAGCGCGGCATCATGTTCTGCATGAAGTTCACTCGATCCTCTGCCCTCATTTCCTTGAACACGCTGTCCATCATGGTTTCCATCATGTGTGGCATGTCCTCCGGGGTCATCATGCCGGACATCATTTTCTCCATCATCTTTCTCATCATGCCCATGCCCACCGTCATCGGATTGAATCCGCCGCCTTGCCCAGGCTGCGGTTCGCCGCTTGCACTTTTGCTGTTTTGGTCTTTCGGTTGCTTGTGCAGGGCGGACTTGATGAAGCGGCACTCAGGCCGGATCAACGTAGAATTGCAAATAAGAGTTGGTCGTGTTATCATTTACTCATGTTGAATCGTGACATCACTCAAGCCACGCCCAAGCCCGCTCAGGAGGAGCCGCCGGGCGCTCCGCGCGTGCTGCTCGCCCACGCCCTGTTCCAGGGTGCGCGAACGCTGGTCATCGAGCTTGGGGGTGACCGATATCAGTTGAGGATTACGCGCCAGGGCAAATTGATTCTGACGAAATAGTCCGCATCAGCCAGCCAAGGGGTTTTTCTTTCCTTCCCGGTAGCCAGCCAACGTCTACTGAACCTTTGAGAAGGGAGAAACCTATGCATTTTCGCAAACTCGTCACTATCGTTCTCGCCGCTTCGACGGCAACGCTTGCCACGGCCGCTTTTGCCGTGGAATACCCGATCGGCACGCCGCAGCAACGCAACGGCATGGAAATCGCCGCCGTCTACCTGCAGCCCATCGACATGGAACCCGAAGGCATGATGCGCCCGGTCAAGGACTCCGATGTCCATATGGAGGCCGACATCCATGCCTTGGGCAACAACCCCAACGGCTTCGACGAAGGCGCCTGGATGCCCTACCTGACGATCAAGTACGAAGTCACCAAGCAGGGCAACAACGAAAAAATCAGCGGCGACTTCATGGCCATGGTGGCCAACGACGGCCCGCACTACGGCGACAACGTGAAGCTCATGGGGCCGGGCAAGTACCACGTCAAGTACACCATCTATCCGCCTTCCGCCGCCACCCACTTCGGCCGCCATACCGACCGCCTCACCGGCGTGCGTCCCTGGTTCAAGCCGTTCGAGGTGGAATACGACTTCACCTACGTCGGCATCGGCAAGAAGGGCGGGTACTGAGCATGATTCCAACCCGCATGAGGCCGCTGGCGCTCGCCGCCGCGGCATTGTTTGCCACGCTGCCGGCCCATGCCGCTCCCACCGAGGCGGAGCTGGTGAGGCTGATCCAGAAACTCGGCGAGCGCGTGGACAGGCTCGAAAAGCGCAACGCCGAACTGGAACAGCAACAGGCTGGTCGCGCCAAGACACCGGCCGACCTCGAACAGCGCGTGCAATCCCTTGAGCAGGCGCAGGAGCAGGTGACCCAGGGCCTGGAAAGCGAAAACGTCAGCCAGTACGAGCCCGAGCTCACCTCGCGTCTGAAGGCGGTGGAAACCGACGTGCTGGGCATGAAGAAATCCGCGAAGACGGTCGAGGCGCTGGAAGGCCTGAAGGCCGGGGTCAGCCTGACCACGGTGGCGCAGATGCCGTCCGGGCTGCCCACGGGCACCACCGACGGCAGCAGCCAGCTCAACTATCGCGCCGACGTCACCGCCGAGTTGCCGCTGGAGCCCATCGGCGATATCGACCACAAGCTCTTCGCCCATTTCCGCATGGGCCAGGGGTTAGGCTTGAACAGCCCCTTCGCCAACCTCGGCGCGTTCGCCAGCGCCCCCAACGCCGTGGCCTTCCGCGCCAGCGGCGCCAATCCCGACGATTCGGTGGCGATTCTGGGGCAGGCCTGGTACCAGGCCGCCATCCCGCTGCCCTTCGGCGGTTTCAAACCCCGCTCGCGCCAGACCTTGGAGCTCACCTTCGGCAAGATGGACATCTTCGGCTTCTTCGACCAGAACGCCGCGGCCAACGACGAATCGAAGCAGTTCCTGAGTTCGATCTTCGTGCACAACCCGCTGCTCGACGCGGGCGGCCAGATCGGCGTGGACGCCAACGGTTTCCAGCCCGGCTTCGTGGCCTCCTACCTCAACGAAACCCGCAAGCCGGAAACCTGGCGGCTTTCGCTCGGCGTGTTCGGCACCCACCAGGGCGCCAACTATCAGCGCTTTTTCTCGTCCCCGCTGGTCATGGCGCAGGCCGAGACCTCCCTCAAATTTTCCGGCCTCACCGGCAATTACCGGATCTACGCTTGGAGCCAAGGGCAAGGCAGCGAACTGGACGGCTCCACCGCCAAGCAAGTGGGCTGGGGAATTTCCGCCGACCAGCGCCTGGGGGACGGCATGACCCTGTTTGGCCGCTACGGCCAGATGGCCAGGGGCCAAGTGCCCTTCGACCGCGCGCTCACGCTCGGCGCCGAGTTCAACGGTTCCTACTGGAACCGCGGCGCGGACGCCATCGGCATTGCCGGCGGCTGGCTGCAGGCGAGCGATGATTACCGCGCAGCCGGCGGTTCGGGCGACCTAGACGGCGACGGCACGCCCGATTTCAGCTTCATTCCCGGCGGCGCGGAAAAAGTGGCAGAGCTCTATTACCGTTATCGCATCAGCCCGCAATTCGAAGTGTCCCCCGACTTCCAGTACGTCTGGAGAATGGGCGGCAACCCCGGCGCCGGCAACGTCAGCGTGCTGGGGCTGCGCGCGCAACTGAGCTATTGAGGTTCACGTGAACAATAGGAACCCGATATTCAGCCGCTTTGCTGCCGTCTTCGCGGCGGCGGTTTTTGTGTTTGCCCCCGCGCCGGCCGTCGCAACGGAACTGCCCGTCTACACCGTGACGGCCAAGAACGGGACGCTGACCCCCAACACCCTGAACGTGCCCGCCGGGGTGCGTTTCAAGATCGTCGTGCGCAACGAGGGCAGCGGCCCCATGGAATTCGAGAGCCTGCAGCTGCGCAAGGAGAAGGTGCTGGGGCCGGGCGTGCAATCCTTCGTGGTGATCGCCCCGTTAAAGCCGGGCGAGTACGACTTTTTCGACGAGTTCCACCCCGACACCAGCCGCGGGCGCATCGTCGTCAAATAGCGGAGTTCAAGGAGCAACCATGGGCAACGCCCTCTTCATCGTCTGGCGCGAAACCATCGAAGCGATGCTGGTGATCGGCATCCTGCACGGCTGGCTGGCCGCCCGTCCCGAAGCCCGTCCGGGGTTCCCCTGGCTGTGGGGCGGCGTCGCGGCCGGCTTGGGCCTTGCCGCGTTCCTGGCGCTCACCATCATGGGCATGCAATCGTGGGCCTCGGAAACCGCGCTGGACTGGCTTCAGGCGCTGATGCCGCTCGTCGCCTGCGCCATGATCGTGCAAATGGTCTGGTGGATGCGCCGGCACGGGGCGGGTCTGAAACGCGAACTGGAGGCGGGCATGGAAAGCGCCGCCGATCGCGCCAACTGGCTGGGCATGGCGCTGCTGGCGGCGGTGGCGGTGGGCCGCGAAGGCGCGGAAACGGTGGTGTTCCTCTACGGCGCGGTGGGAAGCGAAACCGGCGCGCGCATCGCGCTGGGCGGCGGCCTGGGTTTTCTGCTCGCCCTGGCAGCCTATTGGCTGCTCTCCCGAGGCAGCCACCTGTTCTCCTGGCGCGCCTTCTTCCGCGTCACCGAGATCCTGCTGCTGCTTCTCGGCGGCGCCTTGCTGGTCGACGGCGCGGAAAAACTGGTCGGCATGGAAGCCCTGCCCGCCCTGGCCGACCCGCTGTGGGACACCTCCGCCTGGTTCGATGACGGCACGCGCCTGGGCGGCCTCGTCGCGGCGTTCAGCGGCTACCGCGCCATGCCGTCCGGGATGGCCTATGCGCTGCTCGCTGCGTACTGGGCATTCGCTTCCGGCATGGTGCTCAAGGTCAAGCCGGTGGGGAGGAAGGCATGAACGTGCTGGCGGAACACGTCTTGCCTCCCCAAGGGGGGTGGCTGGCCCGCGCCGGCCTCGCCATGCGCCGCTATCGTGGCGCCATCATCGCCATGCAATGGGGGGTCGTGCTGGGCTACCTTGTACTGGTGGTCCTGCCGGCTTTTCTGCCCCTGCCGCCGGACCAGGCCCATATCTGGAACAACCTGACCCGCTTCGCGCAGTTCGCGTTCTGGGGCATCTGGTGGCCCTTTGTCATTCTTTCCATGATGGCGCTCGGCCGCATGTGGTGCGGGGTGCTGTGCCCGGAAGGCGCGCTCACCGAATGGGTCTCCCGCTACGGCTTGGGGCGCGGCATCCCGCGCTGGATGAAGTGGGGGGGATGGCCGTTCGTGGCTTTCGTCATGACCACCGTATTCGGCCAGATGACCAGCGTTTACGAATACCCGAAACCCGCCCTGCTGATCCTGGGCGGCTCGACCGTCGCGGCCATTGCCGTGGGGCTCATCTGGGGCCGGGAAAAACGTGTCTGGTGCAGGCATCTTTGCCCGGTATCCGGCGTGTTCGGCCTGCTGGCAAAGGTCGCACCCGTTCATTTCAAGGTCGACCAATCGGCTTGGGACGCGGCGCCCGGCGGCCATCGCACCAGCCGCCAGCATGCCGTCAACTGCGCGCCGTTGATCAACATCCGGCGCATGGAAAGCGCTTCGGCCTGCCACATGTGCGGCCGCTGCGCCGGGGAACGGGACGCCGTGCGGCTGGCACTGCGCTCGCCGAATGCGGAAATCCTGAACAGGAAGGGCACGCCGACAGACAGCGCCGAAGACCTGGCTCTCTGGCCTGCCCGCCTGCTGGTTTTCGGCATGCTGGGCGCCGCGCTCGGCGCGTTCCAGTGGAGCGCGTCGCCCTGGTTCGTGACGGCGAAGCAGGCCGCGGCCGAATGGCTGATCGATCACGCGATCATGTGGCCGCTCAACGAAACCGGGCACTGGTGGCTGCTCACCTACTACCCGGAAGCGAACGACGTCTTCACCTGGCTGGACGGCGGCACGCTGCTCGCCTACATCGCCGCCGAAACACTCATCGTCGGCGGATGGGTGTGGGGCTGGCTCAGGCTGGCCGGCATGCTGACAGGATTGCCCTGGCAGCGGCTCGCCCATACCCTCATTCCCTTCGCCGGTGCCAGCGTTTTCACGGGCTTGAGCATGCTCACCACCTCGCAGTTGTCCGCCGAAGGCATTTCGCTGCGGTGGGCCAACGACGCCCGCATGGCCTTGCTGGCTCTCGCCGTACTGTGGGCTGCGAGCCTGGGGTGGCGCCTGGCGCCCCGACAACGGGCCGCCGCAGCCTTCGGTGTCGCCATGGCCGTATCGCTTCCCATTGCGGCTTGGGCAATGCAGTTCTTCGTTTGGTAATCCGAACGGATCAGGAATTCTGCCTGGTCCTTGCAGGCAGCATCAGCAGAGAGTGGCGGTGGCGCGGGCGCTTGGGAGCTGGGGCGGCAGCGCGGACGGTAGGCATGGGCTATCTTGAACCCCCCGTGCTCCGCCTAATTACTCCGTGCCGGGCTCGATGGCAGGAGCAGCAGCTGGAGCAGTAGCGGCGGCATCGCGCTGACCCTTCAGCTCATCCATCATGCGCTGAAGCATGGCCTCGGCCAGTGCCCGGCGCGCTTCGGGATCGAGCTCCGAGAACATCATGGACATGCAGCGCGGCATCATGTTCTGCATGAAACCCACCCGATCCTCCGCCCTCATTTCCTTGAACACGCTGTCCATCATGGTTTCCATCATGCGTGGCATGTCCTCCGGCGTCATCATGCCGGACATCATTTTCTCCATCATCTTTTTCATCATGCCCATGCCCATCGTCATCGGATTGAATCCGCCGCCTTGCCCAGGCTGGAATTCGCTGCTTTCACTTTTGCTGTCTTGGTCTTTCGGTTCCATGTCGGGTCTCCTGGTGAATGATTCGCGTGATTCATCTTGCTCTACGAGTTCTCAGTCCGAACTTTCTTGGCCAGCAGCCTCGCATTGCTCGCGCCCACGGTCATGGCGACGCTAATCGCCTCGTCGATCTCGGCATCGCTCGCCTGGAGTTCCCGGAGCACGCCAAGGGCGTATTTCGTGCAGAACTCGCAGCTCGCACCCAGCGCCGCCCCGAGACAGATCAGGTGACGGGTCTTCCTGTCCAATGCGCCCTCAGGGCCGTAGACGGCCGAATGAAAGCGGTTGTAGTGTTCGATAATTTCGTCATGATTGTGGGCCATGGTTCACTCCTGTTCTGAATCAGTTGGCGCGGACGAAGATGGCCCCGTAATGATAGGGAGGCAATTCGACCAACGTTTCCAGCTTGTAGCCGGCCGGCTCCACGACCGAGCGGGTCTGTTCCGGCGACATGCGCAGTTCGGTGCTTGGTCCTCGCGGCTGGCCCAGGACGGTCGTCTTTTCGCGCGGCAGGGGATGCCAATTGACGATGGCAAAGCGGCCGTTCGGCTTTAAGGCCACAGCGACTTCCCGGGCCAGCGCCGTCTTGTCCGGTACGCCGTGAAAGGTGTTGGCAATCAGGACATAATCCGCCGGCGCGCCAAGCAGGCGGCGTAGCTCCATGGCGTCTCCGAGCAGCCATTCACAATTCGCCATCCCCTCGCAAGCCGCTTGCGCCTGCTCCAGCATGACCGGATCGAGGTCGAATCCGATGACTCGCCCCGGCCCAACCTGCCGGGCAATGGCGGCGGTGAAATAACCGTATCCGCAGCCCAAGTCGACGACCGTCATTCCGGGCTCGATACCCAATGCCTTGATTACGCCGTCGGGGTCAGGCCATAAGGCATGCCACCAGTTCCTGTCGGGCATCACTGTGGCAGGGAACAATCGGTCTTGAAGTGTCATTGGATAATTCCTTTGCTGTTATTCGAGATCTTTTTCATCTGCTGATATTCCTCGCGGCTGATCTCCCCACGGGCGTAGCGCCGGTCGAGAAGTTCGCGCGCGCTTTCTTCTCTGCTTCCGCGCGTTTCATGGCCGCCACACATGGGCCAGCCGCCGCCTCCTACTCCTCGGAAGAGAAAAATCAGCATCACGATGAGAAAGATCAGTGGAAATATCCACATCCACGGAAACCCGCCCCACGGTCCATAGTTCCACATGATTACGCTACCTCCTTGGTTTTCGCCGCCGCCGAATGGCGCCCCGCCAGTCGGCTGTCTTGATTCCCCTCGCTTGCGACGGGGGCGGGGTGCGCGTCCAGCCAGCGCTTCAGGTCGTGCAGGATATGCAGCAGCTCGGCGTCGGCGAGGCAGTAATAAATGAACGCGCCACGACGCTCGGCGCGAACGAATCCCGCCTCACGCAACACGCGCAAATGGAAGGAGACGTTGGTCTGCCCCAAGCCCGTCGCATTGATGATGTCCGTCACCGGACGGCATTCGAGCCCCAAACCGCAAAGGATGCGAAGGCGGTTCGGCTCTCCCAGCACCTTGAGGGCCGGAATAATCGTCTCTTGATCGTGTTCAGGAAATTTCATGTTTTTATATTAGTCGCTACACATATAAATATCAACACATATTAACATGGGGTCGGAACGGCAAATCGTCAAACTCGTCTTGGCAAGGATCGCCGTAGCGTGGTGGTGGTTAACCCTCGCGTCTGTTGGCCTACCCGCGATGACTGAAGCTCATCCATGGGTAGCGAACGATTAAATGCCATCGCGCTTGCGCTACACCACGACATCGTATTAACATTTTCGCAAATGTCTAAATGAGGTCGTGCATGAACCCATCAAAAGTGATCGTCAGCCCGGTATGCGAGATCACCTGCTTCGAGCAGGAGAAGGTCGCCCGGATCAAGGCGGAATTGGCCAAGGAAGAAGAGCATCTGCCACGTCTGGCGGAGCTGTACAAGCTGCTCGGCAATACGACCCGCCTGAAGATACTCCTGGCGCTCGCCCAAGGCGAACTGTGCGTGTGCGATGTGGCGCACGTCCTGGAGCTCACGGTGGCCGCCACCTCCCATCAACTGAAGCTCTTGCGTGACCAGGGCTGGCTCGCCATGCGCAATGACGGGAAGATGGTCTATTACCGGCTCAGGAGCGAAGGCCTGCTCAAAGCCCTCAAGGGCGACCTCCGCCTCCTGGAGGAGCGGATTGCATGACCGCCAGCCGGGGAACGTTTCCGGCAAGCGCGGCGCCGGCGGAAAACACCCTCATGCTCCGGGTTGAGGGCCTGTGCTGCACGGAGTGCGCGATGTCCGTGGAACAGGCGCTCACGCGCCGCGCGGGCGTCGAGGGGGTCAAGATCCTGTCCGCCGCGGAAAAAGTCGAGGTGCGCTACGACGAGCGCAAGGTGCACCCGGAGGAACTCGCCAGTTCCATCGCCGCCCTCGGTTACAAGGTACGGCCTGCCGAAATCTTTCCCGCCCGCTCTCCGGGCGAACAACGCATATTTTCCACTGAGGTGATCCGGTTCGCCTTTGTGGCCCTGGTGGCGGCTATCGCGCTGCTGGAGATCGGTGGCGAAGCTCTCGGCTGGCTGGACGCCGCCAGGGAAAGGATTCCCCTCCCTGTCCTGTTGGCCGCCATCCTCATCGGCGGCTTCCCGATCTTCAGGCGCGCGGTGTTGGGCGCGCTCAACCGGCAAATCAATGTCGACACGATGATGTCGGTCGGGATTCTCAGCGCCGCCGCCATCGGGCAGTACACGTCCTCGATGCTGATCGTGTTCTTCATGGGCATCGCGCACTTCCTCGAGGAATTCACCACAACCAAGTCGCGCCGGGCCATCCAGGAACTCGTCAGGCTCGCGCCGAGAACGGCCAGGATCAAGCTCGACGGCCGTGAGATCGAGGTCGCGACGGACGCGCTCAAGCCCGGCGACGTCGTCGCCATCCGCCCGGGCGAACAGATCCCCGCCGACGGCATCGTGATCGCGGGAACGAGTTCAGTCAACCAGTCCTCGATCACCGGCGAAAGCATGCCGGTGGACAAGCAGGCGGAAGACCTGGTGTTCGCCGCCACGTTCAACGACGCGGGTTACCTGGAAATGCGGGTGAGCCGCGTCGGCGCGGACACCACCTTCGGCAGGATCGTCAAGCTCGTCGAAGAGGCCGAAGCGGTCAAGGCGCCGGTTCAGAAGTTCGCCGACCGCTTCACCACCTGGTTCCTCCCCACCGCCGTCGGCGTGGCGGTTCTCACCTACCTGATTTCCGGCCAGCTCACCTATGCCATCGCGGTGCTGGTCGCCGCCTGCCCCTGCGCCGTGGGCCTCGCCACACCGCTCTCGGTCATCGCCAGCGTGGGCAGCGGCGCGAAGCGCGGGCTTCTCGTCAAAGGCGGGCTCTATCTGGAGACGCTCGCGCGCGTGGACTGCGTCGTCATGGACAAGACCGGCACGGTCACCTTCGGCAAACCGCGCGTGACCGATGTCGCCCCCTTGAACAACTTGACGGACAGCGAACTCCTAAGCTACGCGGCTTCGCTGGAGAAGCACTCCGAGCATCCCATCGCATCGGCGATTCTCGCCCACGCCGCCGCACGGCAGATCGAGGCGCCCGAACCCGAGCGGTTCGAATACCTGGTTGGACGAGGTCTGCGCGGCATCGTGGTGGGCAGGGCCGTGTTGCTCGGCAACGCGAAATTCCTCGCCGACCAGGGCATCCGCTTGGCCCCGGATGCGGAAAGGGCCGCCGACGCCCTCGGCCGGGATGGCAAATCCGCCTTGTTCTTGACAATCGACGGCGTGGCGGAAGGCGTCATCGCGGTCGCCGATGTGATCCGCGACGAGGTGCCGGCGGCGATCGAAACATTGAAGGCGATGGGCGTGCGCCGGCTGGTCCTCCTGACCGGCGACAACGAACGCGTTGCCGCCGCGATCGCGGGCCGGCTCGGCATCGACGAATACCAGGCGAACCAGCTGCCGCAGGACAAGATCGCCCTCGTGCGGGACTTGCAGCGATCCGGACACGTGGTCGCGATGATCGGCGACGGCGTGAACGACGCGCCGGCGCTTGCCCAGGCGGATGTGGGGATCGCCATGGGCGTGGTGGGCAGCGACGTGGCCCTGGAGGCCGCGCACGTCGCCCTCATGCGCGACGACTGGAGCCAGGTGCCGGCTGCGCTGCGGGTGGGCCGCCGCACCTATCGGGTGATCCGCCAGAACATCGTCCTCGGCATCGCGTGGGACGTCGTGACCATGGGGCTCGCCTCCGTCGGCGTGCTGACGCCAGTCATGGCCGCGGCGACGGAGGCGCTCCCGGACGTGCTTGTGTCCTTCAATTCCGCAAGACTGCTCAAGGGGCCCGCTGGCAAGGCGGGCGTTCAACAAACGTAACGGCCGGGGCCGGTCGATCAAAGGAGAAGCCATCATGGCAAAGACACACCCAGGCAAACGTTCCGACCCAAGCGCGACTTCCGCACCGGCGAAGCGAAACCGGCTTTGGGCTATCGGGCTGGTCAGCGCGGCGGTCATCGGCACCGGCCTGGCGGCCGACGGGTCGCTCTTCGGCGGCCTGCCGGACATGCTTGGAGCCAACCAGCGGGCGTTGCCCACTGGCGCGCTTCAGGTGGAGGACGTAACGGCCGACCCGAAAGGCTACCGGGGGACGATCCTGGTGCGGGGCGTCATGGCCGTGGCGCCGCCCGATCAGCCCGGCATGTTCGCCATGATCGACTCGCGCGAAGCGCGCGTGTGCCGGGACCTTCACTGCGCGAAGAACTATCTGCCCGTCAAGACCCGCGGCTTTCCGCCCAAGCCCTGGGACGAGCTGAACGTGCGGGGCAAGATCGTCAAGGGCGAACGCTTCGACTACCTCGACGCCGAGCGCATCGAGAATCTCGGCTCCATCAAGAAGTGAGACGGCGATGAATCTTTTCAAACTGGTTTGGCGCAACCTGCTGCGCCGCAAAGGACGTTTCGTCTTCACCCTCGGCGGTGTAGCCATCGGCATGGCGGCCTTCGTCAGCCTGCTGACCATCGGCCAGGGGCTCGACCGCGAAATCAAGAAACAGGCGCAGGGACTGGGCGCGAACCTCGTGGTCACCCCGAAGGGCTGGTGCGCCTACGAGCAGATTTCCGTGCTCACCGGGGAGCAGCTCCCCGAAGCGATCCCCATGTCCGAGCTCGACAAGATTCGGGCCGTGCCGGGGGTGAAGGTGGCGGTTCCCTATCTCAACGAGAAGACCGCCTTTCGCAATCGTCCGGTGCCTCTGATCGGCATCCTGCCCGCCGAGATGCGGGCGCTGCAGAAATGGGAGCTTGCTGCGGGTCGCTACTTCGACCATCCGGCCGAGCCGGCGGTGGTGGTGGGCGCCGCCATCGCCAAACAGTTCCAGCTCAAGCCGGGCGACAGGTTCACGGTGCGCGGACAACCCCTGCCCGTCATCGGCGTGCTGCGCGAGGCCGGCAACAAGGACGACGTCGCGAGTTTCGCGCCGCTGCCGGTGGTGCAGAAGCTCTACGAGGTCGAGGGTAAGGTATCTTTCGCGGCCGTTCAGGTCGACGACCTGCAACAGGTCGACGCGGTGAGCCTGCGCATCCAGGAGAAGGCCAACGTCGCCGTGGTGACCGACAAGCAGCTCCTGTCCTCGATCCTTTCCATCGTCGGCACGGTGAGCGGCGCGATGCAGGCCGTAGCCGCAGTGGGCGTGCTGGCCGCGGCCTTCGGCATCGTCAACACCTTGCTGACCGCCGTGTACGAACGTCGGCGCGAGATCGGGATCATGCAGGCCGTTGGCGGCACGCGCCGCACACTGTTCGGCGCATTCCTGCTGGAATCCGGGCTGTATGGCCTGATCGGCGGGGTGCTGGGGCTCATGATCGGGATGCTCGGCGCCTATGTGTTGGGGCCCTACCTGACCGACAACGCCTTCACGGCGTCCTTGCGCCAGTCGCCCGTGCCCAGCCTCGATGCCTCGACCATCCTGTTGACCTTTGGTTTGTCGATCGGCCTTGCGCTGGTGGCCGGGCTGTATCCGGCCTATCGCGCGGCAAAACTGACCCCAGTGGAGGCCATGCGTTATGCCTGAGACAATGATTCGTATCGAAAACGTGACCAAGGTCTACGGCTCCGGCGAAGCCGCCGCCGCGGCGCTGGCGGGAATCAGCCTCGACGTGGAGCGCGGCGCCTGGGTGGCCATCATGGGCCCCTCGGGGCACGGCAAGAGCACGCTGCTGCAGATCATGGGCGGGCTCGACCGGCCCACGAGCGGCCAGGTTCATCTGGACGGCGCCGAACTCACCCGCCTCGGCCCGACCGAACTCGCGCATACCCGCGCCCGGTCGATCGGTTTCGTCTTCCAGTCCTTCAATCTGCTGGCGCATCTGACGGCGCTGGAGAACATCGAGCTTGCCCTCTGGTTCGGCGGCAAGGGGCACGGCGACGCGCATGCCCGCGCCATGTCGCTGCTCGAATCGATGGGATTGAAGGAGAAGGCGCACATGCTCCCGGGCACCCTCTCCGGCGGCCAGCAGCAGCGGGTGGCGGTGGCGCGGGCGCTGGCCAACGATCCCGACATTCTGCTGATGGACGAGCCCACCGGCAATCTCGACTCGGCTTTCGAGGCCGACCTGCTGAACCTGCTCAAGCGCCTCCATGAACAGGGCCGAACCCTCGTCATGGTCACCCACAACCCGGCCGTGGCCGGCCACGCGCAGCGCCTGGTCCGCGTCAAGGACGGGCGCATCGAGGAGGACCGCGGCAATGGCGCCTGAGCGGAACCTGCTGCTCGCGCTGGCGGCGATTGCGGTGTTGGGCGCGGTCATCGCTTCCTATGCGCTCGCGCAACGTCCGGCCGCGCCCGACGCCACGTTCACGACGCTCGATGGTCGTCAGCTCCGGCTGGCGGACTTGCGGGGCAAGACCGTGATGGTGATGTTCTGGGCCACGAGCTGCCCCATTTGCAAAGGCGAGATGCCCGATCTCGTCGAGACCTACCGCACGTACCAGCCCCGCGGTTTCGAACTGATCGCCGTGGCCATGGCCTACGACTCCCCGGAACAGGTGAGGAACTTCGCGAAAAGCGGTGGGTTGCCGTTCCCTGTCGTCCTGGACACGGGAGGAGAACTCGCTCGCGCATTCGACGACACCAAGGTGGTTCCCACCACCTTTCTCATCGACGGGAGCGGGAAATTCGTTTCGCGGACGCTGGGGGCGATCGATTTCGCCAAACTGCGCCAGTATCTCGATGCGTCGCTTGGCGCCTGACTCGAACAAGGGAAGGAAGCAACATGATCAAGCTGAAACACGCCGCGCTCGTGGCGATCCAAATCCTCGCGCTTCAGGCAGGTGTCGCGTCGGCCGCCGAAGAGCCGCTTCCGCCTAACCAGGCGTTCAAGCTCAAAGTTTCCCTCCGGAGCCCCACCACTGTCATCGCGGAATTCACGCCGGCAAAGGGCCATTATCTGTACAAGAACAAGACCTTCTTTGCCCTGAAAAATTCGAGCGGCGTGCTCATCAGGGAAGTTCGGCTGCCGCCCGGCGAAGTCAAGAACGATCCGTTCTTCGGCACGATGGAGACCTACAAGAAACCCTTCGCGGTCGAGATCGTCCTGGACCGCACGCCGAAAGCAAAACGCCTTACGCTGCTTGCGAACTACCAGGGATGCAACGAAAAGATCGGGGTCTGCTACCCGCCGCAACAGAAGTCTTTCGAATTGACCTTGCCATAGCGTGCGTTGTCGGCTGTGTTTACCCGTCAATTTTGTTTTGAACTGTATGCACACATGCATTACCATGCACGTATGCATACAGTTCAAGTAAAACCACAGGAAATATTCCAGGCGCTCGCCGACCCGACCAGAATCCGGATCATCCGGCTGTTGGCCGAGACAGACGAGGAGGCTTGTCTTTGCGAGTTGGTGGACAGTCTTCTGGAGCCCCAGTACAAGCTCTCGCGCCACGTCAAGGTGCTGCGACAAGCCGGTTTGCTGTCGGCGGTAAAGGAAGGCCGCTGGGTCTATCACCGGCTGGTTGAGGGCATCCCCTATCTCGACCGGTTGCATGAGGCGCTCAAGGCGCTGCCGGACGTCGACGGGTGCTTTGCTCGCGATGCCGAGCGCTTCCGCCAGCGAATGTGCCTGCGGGAAGGCGGCCGCTGCCGCATCGGCATCCAGACGCCTGAACTGGCGGCGGGAGGCGAGTGATGGCGTGTTCGTGTTCCGCGTCTGTATCCGCGCCTGGGGTGGCAATGCCGCCGCCGTGGAAGAATCCGCAGGTCGTGACGTCGTCCACTGCCGGTGTTCTGCTCGCGCTGGGCTTTGTGGGAAGCTACCTGGGGCTGCCCCACGCCGCCTCGGTCCTGTTATATGTGGCCGCGGTCATCGTTGGCGGATATTACTTCGGCCGGGAGGCGTTCGGGGACCTGATCAAGGAGCGCGAGATCGGTATCGAACTGCTGATGTCCGTCGCGGCGCTCGTCGCCGGGGTGATGGGACAGTGGCTGGAGGCCGCCACGCTGGTATTCCTTTATTCCATCTCCGAGGCGGCGGAAGGCTACACCGCCGAGCGGACGCGACACGCGGTCCGGGCGCTGATGGACCTGGCGCCGAAGACCGCCCTCGTGCGCCGGGGCGGCCAGGAGTCGCGCATACCCGTCGAGCAGTTGCGGGTGGAAGATATCTTCATCGTCCTGCCCGGGGAATCGGTTGCCACCGATGGCGACGTGATCGACGGCCATTCCGCGGTCAACCAGGCGCCGGTGACGGGAGAATCCGTTCCCGTGGAGAAGTCCACGGGTGGCAAGGTCTTCGCCGCCAGCATCAATGGCGAAGGCGCACTGACGGTGCGCGCGACCAAGGCGTTCGCGGACAACACCCTGTCCCGCATCATCCATCTGGTGGAGGCGGCGCAGGCCAGCAAGGGCCGCAGCCAGCGCTTCATCGAGCGCTTCGGCAGGCGTTACAGCCCCGCCGTCCTGGCGGTCGGCGTGCTGATCGCCCTCCTGCCGCCGCTGTTCGGCTTGTCCTGGGCGGAATGGCTGACCCGCGCCACCGTTTTCGTCGTGGCCGCGGCGCCTTGCGCCCTGGTGATCTCGATCCCCATCACCCTGGTCGCGGCCCTGGGCACCGCGGGCCGCAACGGCCTGCTCATCAAGGGCGGCGTCCATCTGGAAAACCTGGCCCGGGTGAAAGTCGTGGCGCTCGACAAGACCGGCACCCTCACGATAGGCCGTCCGGAGGTCACGGACGTGCTCGTGTTCTGGGGACACGGCGAGCGCGAGGCGCTGGAGACCGCGGCGGCCCTGGAATCCCGCTCGCAGCATCCCCTGGCCCAAGCCATCGTGCGACGCGCCCAGGCAGCCGGCCTCGAACCGGCGCCCGCCGGGAACTTCCGCTCCCGTACCGGCGCGGGTGCCCAGGGATGGGTGGGCGGACGGGAGTTCTATATTGGAAGTCCCAGACTGTTCGCCGACCTGGCTGTTCCGGTTGCCGAAGTGATGGATAAGGTTCAGCACCTGCAAAGTCAGGGCAAGACCGTGGTGATGCTCGGGACCCATTCTTCAATCCAGGCGTTGTTCGCCATCAGCGATCCCTTGCGCCCCGAGGCGGCGGACGCCATCGCTGAGCTGAAGCGCGCCGGGATCGAGCGGGTGGTCATGCTGACCGGCGACAATCCCCTGGCCGCCGCCGCCATTGCCGAACAGGTGGGCGTCGACGAGGTGCATGCCGAGCTGTCTCCCGAGGACAAGACGCGCAAGGTCGCCGAACTGGAAGCCCGGTACGGCAAGGTGTTGATGGTGGGCGACGGGGTGAACGACGCACCCGCGCTCGCCGCCGCCCACGTAGGCGTCGCCATGGGGGCCGCCGGCACCGATGTCGCCCTGGAGACGGCGGATGTGGCACTCATGAGCGACAACTTATCGCGCCTGCCCTACCTCATTCGCTTCAGCCGCCGCACCTGGGGCGTGGTGCTGCAAAACCTGGCGCTTTCCGTGGTGGTGATCGGCTCGCTCATCGCCGGGGCGGTGACGGGTTACTTCACGCTTCCCATCGCCGTCATCGCGCACGAGATCAGCGAGTTCGTGGTGATCGCGAGCGGGCTGCGCATGCTCAAAACGTAAAAATCCTGCTCTCTGCTAACATTTTTATATTCAAACGAAGGAGTACCAACATGAGCACTCAATACGGTTTCGGCAAGACGGTGGCGTCTTCTTTCGATGCGGCGGTCGAGAAGGTCACCCAGGAACTGCAAAAGGAAGGTTTCGGCATCCTGACGGATATCGACGTGGCGGCGACCCTGAAAAAGAAACTCAATCAGGACATGCCGCCCTACCGCATCCTCGGGGCATGCAACCCGCCGCTGGCGCACCGGGCGCTGGAAGCGGAGCCGTCGATCGGCCTGCTGCTGCCGTGCAACGTGGTGGTGCGCCAGGACGATGCAGGCAAAGTACAGGTGGAATTCATGGACCCCAATGCGGTGCTGGATCTGGTGAACAAGCCGGAGGTACATCGATTGGCCGGCGAGGTTCGGCAAAAGCTGGAGCGGGTCATGCAGGCCCTGTAACCCTCCATGGGTGAAGACATCATGCAAATAGGCAAATGGGCTTCGATCCTGGCGCTGGGCACAGCCGTTGCGACCTGCCTGGCTGCCCCGATTGCGGCATCCGCAGGCGAGCTTGCTTCCAGCGAACGGACGATTCTGGCTGACGGGATGGGGATGATGGGCGGGATGGGCATGCACCGGAACATGATGCAACAGATGATGGGGGGCGTGCTGCCTCCCGGGATAGATCCTGCCCGCCTGCCCGAGTCCGATTCGTCAGGGGCGCACCTGCTCAAGCAATTCTGCATGCAATGTCATAACCTGCCCGGCCCCGGTATGCATACCGCCTCGGAATGGCCCCATGTGCTCGGCCGGATGAACATGCGCATGCAGATGATGGGTGGAATGATGGGCTTTGTGGCGCCCGATCCGGTGCAGTTGAAGATCCTGCTCGGGTATTTGCAGCGGCATGCCCAGAAGCCGATCGATGCGGCAACCTACCCGGATCTGGACACGCCTCCGGGCCGGGCCTTCAGCACGACCTGTATGCAGTGCCACGCCCTGCCGGATCCAAAGCAGCACACCGCTCAGGAGTGGCCGGCAGTCGTGGCCCGCATGCACGGCAACATGGCCGCCATGGGGAAAAACATCCCGGACGAGACGACGACCGATGAGATTGTCGAGTTCTTGCAGCGACACGGCGCGGCCCAAAAATAGCGTGTGCGGCGGCGAGACTAACCTTTGGAGATCAGCATGATGTGGGAATACGGCATGGGTTGGGGATGGGGGTGGTTTGGCATGGCTCTGTTCTGGCTGGTGCCGATACTGCTCATCGCGATGGTGCTCAAATATTTTTTCGGGGGCGGTATCCGTCCGAACCCGGGTACTCGCGATGACAGGCAAGGGGCGCTGGACGTGCTGGAAGAAAGATATGCTCGGGGAGAAATCGATCGCGAGGAGTTTCTCAAGAAGCGCGACGACTTGAAGCGTGGTTAGGTGCCCACGCTTGCGTGGGCGTTATGCGTCATCTTCACTGAAGGAGAAACAGCATGAAAAAGATCGTGTTGGCAGGACTGACCGTGCTTTCGCTCTCGACCCCTGCGGCTTTTGCGCAGCAAGGCTATTACCCTTGCCAGGGCTATGGGTGCGGCATGATGATGGGCCCCGGAATGATGGGGCCGGGCATGATGGGCCCCGGAATGATGGGGCCGGGCATGATGGGCCCCGGAATGATGGGGCCGGGCATGATGGGCCCCGGAATGATGGGCGGCTACGGCATGGGCCCCGGAATGATGGGCGGCTATGGCATGGGCCCCGGAATGATGGGCGGCATGATGGGTCCTGGGATGATGGGGGGCTACGGATATGGGGAGTCATATGCCGGGATACCCGGCCTGACGAAGGAACAGGCTGAAAAGATCGACAAGATTCGCGACGATCTCGCCAAAAAAGAAGCACCCCTGATGCAGCAGATGTTTGAGGAAAATCGAAAGCTGCAAGACATGTATTCCTCCGGCGCGGACCCCTCCGCGCTCGATCAGGCGTACAGGAAAACCACCGACCTCCAGCGTCAGGTCTTCAACGCCAGGGCCGACGCGCAGAAG
>JAJYXG010000109.1:0-7418 GCA_021791095.1 Pseudomonadota bacterium | reverse complement strand
CGCGTTTTCTCGACGGCGCGGTTCCGTTCCCTGCCATCGCCGCCAGCATCGCCCACACCCTCGGCGCGCTGGCGGGCGGCCCGGCCGACACGCTTGAGGACCTGCTCGAAGCAGACCGTCAGGCGCGACGCGTGGCGGGCACCTATCTGGAGGCCTGCGCATGAGCGTGCTGCATACCGTTGTCTGGTTTCTGGTCGCCATCGCCGTCCTGGTGGTGGTGCATGAATTCGGCCATTACCTTGCGGCCCGGCTGGCCGGTGTCAAGGTGCTGCGGTTTTCGCTCGGTTTCGGCAAGCCGCTGTTCAGCCGCCGCTTCGGCCGCGACCAGACCGAATGGGCGCTGGCGGCGCTGCCCTTCGGCGGCTACGTCAAAATGCTCGACGAACGCGAAGGCGTGGTTCCGGCCGCCGAGGCGCATCGCAGCTTCAACCGGGCCACGGTCTGGCGCCGCATCGGCATCGTCGCGGCCGGCCCCATTGCCAATTTCCTGCTGGCCATCGTGTTCTACTGGGTGCTGTTCCTGCACGGCCTGCCTGCGATGAAGCCGATGATCGGCGAGCCGCCGGCGGGGACCCCGGCGGCGCAGGCCGGTCTGGTGGCGGGGGACGAGATCCGCCGCGTCAATGGCGCCGACACCCCGTCATTCCAGGATTTGCGGCTGAACCTGCTGCGCGCCCAGGTGGAAGGCGAACCCTTGTCGCTGGAGCTGGCCGATGGCCGCAGCGTGCAGCTCGATGCGCCGCCCATGGATACCGAAAACCTGGAGCGGGACACGCTGCGTCCGCTCGGGATCGTGCGTTACGATCCCGTGATCGAACCGGTCATCGGCGAGGTGCTGCCCGGTGGCGCGGCCGAGCAGGCGGGTTTCCGGAGCGGAGACCGGCTGATCGCCGCCGATGGACAGGCCGTGGCGAGCTGGCAGGACTGGGTGAAGCTGATTCGCCAGCATCCTTCGCAAGCCTTGCGCATCGACTACGAGCGGGACGGGCAACCCGGCGTGTTGACGGTCGTGCCCGCCACGACGGATGAAAACGGCCAGCCGATCGGCAAGATCGGTGCCGGTCCCCGGATCGACGAATCCTTGATGGCCGGCCTGATGACCGAGGTGCGCTACGGGCCGATCGAGGCGCTCGCACGCGGCGCCGAAAAAACCTGGGACATGAGCCTGTTCACGCTGGAGATGATGGGACGCATGGTGCTGGGGCAGGTGTCCTGGAAAAACCTGTCCGGTCCGCTGACCATCGCCGATTACGCTGGCCAGAGTGCCTCCCTCGGGTGGATCAGTTTTGTCGGGTTTCTGGCCCTGGTGAGCGTGAGCCTGGGCGTGCTGAATCTGCTGCCCGTCCCGCTACTGGATGGGGGGCACCTCATGTATTATGTTGCCGAAGTTTTGACCGGTCGCCCGGTGTCCGAGCGCACCATGGAAATAGGGAGCCGGATCGGCATGATGCTCTTGCTTCTGCTGATGTCGTTTGCCCTGTTCAACGATTTGCAACGCCTGATAGGCGGATGATAAGAACCATGACCCTGAACCGTTTGACGCTTGCCCTTGCCGTCGCATTTTCCGCGCAATCCGTATTCGCAGCGGAGCCGTTTGTCGTCAAGGACATCCGGGTCGAAGGAATCCAGCGCACCGAGGCGGGCACGGTGTTCAGCTACCTGCCGGTCAAGGTCGGCGAGGTAATGACCGACGAGAAGACGGCTGCGGCGATCAAGGCGCTGTATGCCACCGGTTTCTTCAAGGATGTGCGGCTGGAAGCGCGTGACGGCGTGGTCATTGTCACGGTCGAGGAACGCCCCTCGATCGCCAAGATCACCCTGACCGGCATCAAGGAGTTTTCCGAGGATGACCTGAAGAAGGGGCTCAAGGAGACCGGGCTGGCCGAGGGCCGCGTGCTCGACCGCTCTCTTCTGGACAAGGCCGAGCAGGAACTGCAGCGGCAATACTTCAACCGCGGCAAGTATGCCGTCGAGATCAAGTCCACCCTCACGCCGCTGGAGCGCAACCGGGTCGCGGTGCAATTCGACGTGGTGGAAGGCAATAGCGCAAAGATCCAGCAGATCAACATCGTCGGCAACCAGGCGTTCAAGGAAAAGGAACTGCTGAAGCAGTTCACCTCGACCACGCCGGGCTGGCTGACCTGGTATACCAAGAACGACCAGTATTCCAAGACGCGGCTGGCCGGGGACATCGAAGCCCTGCGCTCGTTCTACCTCAATCGCGGCTATCTCGAATTCAATGTCGACTCCACCCAGGTATCGATTTCGCCCGACAAGCAGGGCATCTACATCACCGTCAACGTCACCGAAGGCCCGCAATACAAGGTGTCCGACGTCAAGCTGGCGGGGCAGATGCTGGTGCCGGAAGCGGAACTGCAGAAACTCATCACCATCAAGCCGGGTGAGGTGTTCGTGCGCGACCGCCTGACCGAGACCACCAAGAAAATCGGCGACCGCCTCGGCAATGACGGCTATGCGTTTGCCAACGTCAATGCGGTGCCCGAGCTCGACAAGGAAAAGGCCACGGTCGCCTTCACCCTGTTCATCGATCCTGGTCGTCGCGTCTATGTGAACCGCGTCAACGTTGCGGGCAATACCAAGACCCAGGATGAAGTGGTGCGCCGTGAAATACGCCAAATGGAAGGCGCCTATTACGACGCCGAAAAGATCAACCGCTCGCGCGACCGCCTGAACCGGCTGGGCTATTTCAACGAAGTCAACATCGAAACGCCTGCCGTTTCGGGAACGACCGATCAGGTCGACCTCAACGTCAGCGTGGCCGAGAAATCGACCGGCAATATCATGCTGGGCGCGGGTTTCTCGTCGTCGCAAGGCCTGGTGCTGTCGGGTTCGGTTTCGCAGAACAACGTATTCGGCACCGGCAACCGGCTGTCGGCGCAGATCAACTCGGGCAGCTTCAATACCGTATATTCGCTGTCGTACACCAACCCCTACTACACCCTCGACGGCATCAGCCTGGGCTATGACCTTTACCGGCGCGATGTCGACACCACCTCGCGCTCCAGCTTCGGCCCAACCACCTCGCGCTTAGGATTCAGCCCATACAAGACCTCCACCATCGGTGCAGGTGCGCGTCTGGGCTTGCCAATCAACGAGCGCGACTTCATTTCCTTCGGCCTGACCTATGAGCAGACCGAAATCACCACGACGCCGACCAGCACGGTGCAGTACCTCAATTATGTCAACACCTTTGGCAGCAACAATGACACGCTGCGTCTCGACACTTCGTGGGCACGCGATACCCGGAACAGCTATCTGTTCCCGACCAAAGGGCTGTTGCAGCGGGTGGCTGCAGAGGTGGGCACGCCGGCCGGCAGCCTGCAATACTACAAGCTGACCTTGCAGCATCAGCAATACTTCCCGCTGGGGAAAAACTTCACGCTCATGCTGAACGGCGAGCTTGGGTACGGCGATGGGCTGTCTGGCAAGCCGCTGCCATTCTTCAAGAATTTCTACGCAGGCGGCACCAGTTCGGTGCGCGGCTTCAAGAATGGCACCCTGGGGCCCATGGATATCAATGGCTATGCGCTCGGTGGCGACAAGCGCGTAGTCGGCAATGTGGAACTCTTCTTCCCCTTGCCGGGACTCAAGGATGACCAGTCGCTGCGCATGTCGGCGTTTGCCGATGCGGGCGCTGCATTTGGATCGGATGAGCAGTTCGCGCTCGGCGACCTGCGTTATTCGGCGGGGGTGGCGGTGCTGTGGGTGTCGCCGCTCGGCCCGCTTAAATTCAGTCTGGCACAGCCAATCGTCGAGAAAGATGGCGACAAGACCGAAGTGTTCCAATTCACCCTGGGCAGTACGTTCTAGGCTTAGCCTTACCGGAGTATGTGATGATGAAATTCAAGCAGCTTGTCGTTTCCCTGATCCTGGCGTCGGCCTTTGCGGCCGCTCCCGCCCTGGCCAATACCAAGATCGGTTTCGTCAACACCGAGCGCCTGTTGCGTGAGGCACCGTTGTCGATTGCCGCACAGAAAAAGCTTGAGCGCGAATTCGCCGCGCGCGACCAGGAATTGCAGAAACTCGCCAAGCAGGCGCGCGATCTGCAGGCGCAACTCGACAAGGACGGCGTGACCATGTCGGACAGCGAGCGCAAGGCAAAGGAGCGTGACCTCGGCAACCTCAACCGCGATCTGCAGCGCCAGGGCCGCGAATTCCGCGAAGATCTCAACCTGCGCCGCAACGAAGAGCTGGGGCAAATCCAGGAACGCGCGCGCAAGGCGATTCAGGAGATCGCCCGCGCCGAAAAATTCGACCTGATCGTCGAACAGGCGGTCTACGTAGACCCCAAGAGCGACATCACCGACCGGGTGATGAAGGCGCTCGGCGGTAAATAAGACCAGCTTCAAAACCAGGCGCGAGTGCAGAAAATAGTCCGATCCGATGGCCGCAACCCTTACTGAGCTGGTCGCCCGCTTTGGCGGAGAGCTCGTGGGCGATGGTGCGCAGGCAGTGAGCCAGGTGGCGCCGCTGGATCGCGCCACCCCGGATGAAATCGGCTTTGTTTCGCAGGGCAAGTACCTCACCCAACTGGCCGGCACGCGTGCCGGTGCAGTGATCCTGCCGGCGGATGCGCGCGACGCCACCGATCTGCCGCGTATCCTTACCCCCAATCCCTATCTGTATTTCGCGCGCGTCTCGGCCCTGCTGAATCCGCCGCCGCGTCCGCCGGCGGGCATCCATGCGGCCGCCAGCGTCGCGCCGGACGCGGAGATCGCCGCCGACGCCAGCATCGCCGCCGGTGCGGTGGTCGGCAGCGGCGCGTACATCGGCGCCCGCACGGTCGTCGGCCCCAACTGCGTGATCGGCGACCACGCACGCATCGGCGACGATGGCCTGCTGCATGCCAACGTCACCCTGTATCACCGCTGTGAAGTGGGCGACCGTGCCATCCTGCATTCGGGCTGCGTGATCGGCGCGGACGGCTTCGGCTTCGCACCCAACGAGGGGCGCTGGGAAAAGATCCCGCAGATCGGCCGCGTGCTGATCGGCGACGATGTCGAGGTCGGCGCCTGCACCACCATCGACCGCGGAGCGCTGGAAGACACGGTGATCGAGGAGGGCGTCAAGCTCGACAACCTGATCCAGGTCGCGCACAACGTGACGATCGGTGCGCATACCGCGATCGCCGCCTGCACCGGCATCGCCGGCAGCGCGAAGATCGGCCGCCACTGCACGATCGGCGGCGCGGCGATGATTTTCGGCCACATCGAGATCGCCGACGGCACCCGCATCTCGACCAACACGCTGATCACCAAATCGCTGCCGAAGGCGGGCACCTATACTTCGGCACTGCCGTTCTCCGAACACGAGGTCTGGCAGAAGAACGCCGTGCACATGCGCAACCTCGACAAGCTGGTGAATCGCATCAAGCAACTTGAGAAACGTCTTACAGAACTGGAAAGCAAATCATGATCATGGACATCGAGCAGGTCATGCAGTATCTGCCGCACCGTTACCCTTTCCTGCTGATCGACAAAGTGATCGAACTCGAGCTCGGCAAATCCATCACGGCGATCAAGAACGTCACGATCAACGAGCCGTTCTTTACCGGGCATTTTCCGGGCGCGCCGGTGATGCCGGGCGTGCTGATCCTGGAAGCGATGGCACAGGCGGCGGGGATTCTGTCGTTCAAGACCAAGAACTACACGCCTGAACAGGTCGGCATCATCTACTTTGCCGGCATCGACGGCGCGCGCTTCAAGAAGCCGGTCAAGCCGGGCGATCAACTGGTTCTCAAGGCCGAGATCGTGCGCGAGATGCGCGGCATCTGGAAGTACACCGGGCGCGCCGAAGTGGACGGCGCGCTGGTGGCCGAAGCCGAGCTGATGGCGACCCTGCGCGACAAGGCCTGACATGACAACGATTCACCCCACCGCGCTGGTCGCGTCGGGCGCACGGCTTGCCGACGACGTCGAAATCGGACCCTACACGATCGTCGGCGAGCACGTCGAGATCGGTGCCGGCACCACGGTCGGCGCCCATGCCGTCATCACCGGCCATACCCGGATCGGTGCACGCAATCGCATCTTTCATTTCGTCTCGCTCGGCGAAGCCCCGCAGGACAAGAAATACGCCGGCGAGCCGACCCGCCTGGAAATCGGCGACGACAACGTCATCCGCGAGTTCTGCACCTTCAATACCGGCACCGTGCAGGATCGTGGCGTCACCACGATCGGCAGCCACAACTGGATCATGGCCTACGTCCATATCGCGCACGACTGCGTGGTGGGCGACCACACCATCTTCGCCAACAACGCCTCGCTCGCGGGCCACAGCGAAATCGGCGACTGGGCGATCCTCGGCGGCTTTACCGGGGTGCACCAGTTCTGCAAGATCGGTGCGCACGTCATGACCGGCATCTCCAGCGTGGTGTTCAAGGACATTCCGCCCTTCGTCATGGCGGCCGGCCAGCCGGCCGCGCCGCATGGCCTCAACAGCGAAGGCCTCAAGCGCCGCGGCTTTTCCGCCGACGCGCTGGCCGCCCTGAAGCGCGCCTACAGGATTCTCTACCGCGAGGGCAACACGCTGGCCGAGGCGCAGGCCAGGCTCGGCCCCGAGGCGGCGAAGCACGCCGAGGTACAGCAGCTGCTCGATTTCCTGGCGCGCGCCGAGCGCGGCATCATCCGGTGATCGAGCTGGGCGTGGTCGCCGGCGAAGCGTCCGGCGACCTCCTGGGGGCGCATTTCGTTTCCGCGCTGAAGCAGGCTCGCCCGGGGTTGCGTGCGGCGGGCATCGCCGGCCCGCGCCTGATCGAAGCCGGCGTCGAGGCCGTCTATCCCAGCGAGAAACTGGCGGTCAACGGCTACGTCGAAGTGCTGCGCCATCTGCCCGAACTGCTGTGGATCCGTTCACGCATCACCCGCTATTTCCTGCGCGAGCGGCCACGCGTGTTTGTCGGCATCGATGCGCCGGACTTCAACTTCACGCTGGAAACGAAACTCAAGCAGGCCGGCATCCCCACCGTGCATTTCGTCAGCCCGTCGATCTGGGCATGGCGGCCGGAGCGCATCCATCGCATTGGCCAAGCGGTGTCGCACATGCTGGTGGTGTTCCCCTTCGAGGAACGGATCTACCGCGACGCCGGCATTCCCGTCAGCTACGTTGGCCATCCGCTGGCCGACGTCATCCCGCTGGAACCCGATACCGGTGCTGCGCGTACGGCGCTGGGCCTGGCCTCCGGCCCCATCGTCGCGCTGCTGCCAGGCAGCCGGCTGTCCGAGGTGGCGCGGCATGCAGGGCTGATGCTCGAAGCCGCCGCGCGCATCCTGCGGCATCTTCCCGACGCGCAATTCGTCCTGCCGGCCGCGAGCGAGGCCGCAGCGCGGCTGGTCCGGCAGGCGCAACAGGGGCTGGATCTGCCGTTGCACGTGCTCGATGGGCAGTCGCACGGCGCG
>JAJYXG010000133.1:0-7484 GCA_021791095.1 Pseudomonadota bacterium | reverse complement strand
TTTAGGTTTGATGGAGGCCTAGTAGGGTCAGGGATGTGGCCAGACGAGTCTACTTGAGTAGCGCGAACGCCCCTTTGGGGCTTTATCAAGACCCGTTAATATGCACATAATGTATATTATGTTAAATTGCATGTCATCTACGCTCGTTCTCCCTTCAAGTTGAAGTTACCGGGCAGAAAAAAAATTCTTCCTCGGCAAGTCGCCCCACTTTCACATAAACGTAACGCTTTCCCCATATTGTTGCCGTGGACAAAAATAATCCGCACCCTCCATGAGTCATCAAGAATTACGTCTGCATCTGGAAGACATACTGGCCAATGCGCGGCTGGTGACCCTGCTGCAACCATTGCTCGATCTGGTTGAAGGACGGGTGATGGGCTACGAGGCACTGTCGCGTGGTCCATCCCAAAGTCCACTGCATGCCCCGCAGACGCTATTCCGTGTGGCCGAGCTGCACGGCCTGCTGACGGCGCTGGACTGGGCCTGTGTGCGCATGGCGCTCAAGACATTTGCGCAACTGAATCTGCCGGGGCGACTGTTTGTAAATCTCTCGCCCAGCAGCCTGCTCGACGCAAGCTTTGCGCCAGACGCGCTGCTGGCGACGCTGCGCGAGGTGGGTCTGAGCCATCACCAGGTGGTGATCGAAATTACCGAAAACGCCAACGCGCTCGATTACAGTGAGCTTCGGCAGGCAGTCTCGCGACTGCGCACCGCAGGGATCGAAGTGGCCATTGACGACCTCGGGGAAGGGTTTTCCAGCCTGCGCCTTTGGTCGGAATTGAAGCCAGCCTTTGTCAAGATCGACAAGCATTTCATTGCCGGAATCCACCAGGATCCTCACAAGATGCTGTTCGTTCGGTCAATCAAACAGATGGCCGAGAGTGCCCACTCTTGTGTGATTGCCGAAGGCGTGGAAAACCTTTCCGAACTGGCAGTATTGAAAAATATCGGCATTCGCTTTGCTCAGGGTTATCAGATTGGTCGTCCTTCACCGGTACCGATCCGGGTGCCGTCAGGTGGGGTTCTGGCGTGCCTGAAGTCTGGTGTGGTGAACGTGTTTCCCATCCAGCAGGGGCGTGCCGGCCTGTATTTATCAGCCGACAAACTGGTCATGGCCGCGCCGTCTGTCACCCCCCAGACAACCAGCCAGGAGGTGCTTGACCTGATGCAGTCACATCCTGATTTACATGCCGTGGCAGTAGTCGATCAAGGCATTCCTGTCGGCATTATTCACCGCCCCGCCCTGCTCAATCGCTTCATCGGCCTGTATCGGCGAGAACTCTACGGCAAGAAACCCTGCTCCGAATTCATGGACACTGATCCGCTGATCGTAGACAAGTCCACGCGCATGACCGAGTTGTCTGAACTGGTGGTAAAAAAAGGCAAGGAAACCTTTACCCAAGGCTTTATCGTCACCGGCGAAGGGCGTTATCTGGGTATGGGATCAGGCTTTGATCTGATCCGTGAAGTTACCGAGATGCAAATCGTCGCTGCGCGCTATGCCAACCCGCTGACTGGCCTGCCCGGTAATGTGCCGATTCAGGAACACATGGAGCGTCTGCTGATCAACGAACAGACTTTCGTCACCGCCTATTTCGATCTCGATCAGTTCAAGCCTTACAACGACGTCTACGGTTTCCGCCGCGGTGACGACATGATTCATCTGCTGGCGAGCATTCTTCGCGAGGGTTGCGACGCCGAACTCGATTTTGTTGGCCACATCGGTGGCGACGATTTCGTGGTGCTGTTTCAAAGCCCGGATTGGGAGATGCGCTGCCACAGCATGCTGATGCAGTTCGACCGCAAACGACTGGCCCTGTTCAACCCCGAGCACGTGGAAGCTGGCGGCTACCGCAGCGAGGACCGGCGCGGCAACATGGCTTTTCATGCCTTGGTGACGCTATCCATCGGTGCGCTGCTGGTCGATCACGCACACTTTCACCACTATCAGGAAGTGGCACGTGCGGCTTCCGAATCCAAACGCATGGCCAAACGCATCGATGGCAGCAGCCTGTTCATCGACCAGCGCAAGCTGCCTTTTGGCCGGCGGCTGGTGGAGGAAGCATGTCCCGCCGGACTGGATGTACCAACAGAAGCCGCCTCCCCGCCTGTTACCTGCGCAATTTGATCAGACAAGCCGTGAATTGAAAGGCCCACGCTGAACGCAAAATAGGGGCAGGAAGGATCCGCCAACGGAGTGCAGGAGGAAACCAGCAAAACTGCACTGGGGCGCACTATTGCAATCTGTGCAGCGACACGCGCGGGTTGCTCAGGTTGTCTGAAAGCCGCTGCAAAATTTTCAATGGCGAATTCCTGCCCCGCAAATTACGGAACATTCAGGCTGAATGTTACCGCGGTGCAGATCATGGCAGATGTCGGCAGAAAATGTATTCAAGCGACCTTTAACAAGACGGTCACACTTGTTTCTTATGATGGGCACACATCTGCAATAAACCCCGACTGGAAGCTTGCCATGTGCACCGCCCGCTCCTCTGTTTCGATCTCGCTGTCGCGTGGTTTCACCCTGCTTGAACTCCTGGTGGTGCTGGTCATTCTGGGCTTGCTGGCGGGCTATGTGGCACCGAAGTATTTTTCCCAAATCGGCAAGTCGGAAGTGAAGACGGCACAGGCGCAGATCGGCGCGCTGGAAAAGGCTTTGGATCAGTACCGCATCGATACCGGCCGTTACCCCAGCACCGAGCAGGGATTGGCGGCGCTAAACGCCAAGCCGGCCGACGAGGCGCGCTGGGACGGTCCCTATCTTAAAAAAGCGGTGCCCAACGATCCCTGGGGCAAGCCGTATCAATACCGCATGCCTGGCGAGCACAGCGAAGTGGATATTTTTTCCTTCGGCCGCGATGGAGCCACTGGCGGTAGCGGCGACGGCGCCGACATCGGCAACTGGTAAATGCGCTATCGAGTAAAAGCCCTGCGCCCCGGAGCGGGCGTAACGGCGCTGACGGTGGAGGCGCTCGACGAGGCCGAAGTCGCTTCGCGCCTGCAGCGCGAAGGCGCGCAAGTACTGTCCATTGATGCCGAACACGGCAACTGGCTGGCGGCGCGGCGCGCACGCTTTCCATTGCTGCTGTTCACGCAGGAACTGATCGCGCTGCTCGACGCCGGACTGACGCTGACCGAAGCGCTGGAAACCCTGGCCGAGAAGGAAAGCCGGCCTGAGTCGCGCCAACTGATCGAACGCCTGCTCGCCACCATGCGCGAAGGGCGCCCATTTTCGGCTGCACTCACGGCGCAAGGCGATGCGTTTCCGCCCCTGTATGCCGCGACGGTGCGCGCAGCCGAAAGTACCGGCGACCTGTCGCCTGCGCTGACCCGCTACGTCGGCTATCAAAACCAGATCGACACAATCAAGAAGAAAGTCCTGTCGGCATCGATTTACCCCTTGCTGCTGATCGGCGTCGGCACGCTGGTGATCGGCTTTCTGCTCGGCTATGTGGTACCGCGCTTTGCCACGGTCTATGCCGACTCCGGGCGCGATCTGCCGTGGATGTCACAAATGTTGCTGGCCTGGGGCGAAGCGGTCGAGGTGCATGGCGGCTGGATCGCGCTGGGGGCGGCGGGTTTCATCGCCATCCTCGTCCTGGCGCTGGTGCAGCCCGCCACCCGCGCGGCACTTACTCGTCTGGCCTGGCGCACCCCGGCAATCGGCGAACACCTGCGCACCTTCGAACTGGCACGCTTTTATCGCAGCCTCGGCATGCTGCTGACCGGCGGCATTCCGATCGTCTCCGCGCTCGGCATGGTGTCGGGCCTGCTTTCGGCCCATCTGCGCAGCGGCGCGGCGACGGCAATGGAAGCGATGCGTCGCGGTGAAACCATCTCAGCTGCGTTTTCCCACGGCGAGCTGACCACGCCGGTGGCCGCGCGGCTGTTGCGTGTCGGCGAGAAAAGCGGCCGCATGGGCGAAATGATGGAGCGCATCGCCATCTTCCACGACGAGGAGATGGCACGCTGGGTGGACTGGTTCACCCGCCTGTTCGAGCCACTGCTGATGGTATTTATCGGACTGACCATCGGCCTCATCGTGGTGCTGCTCTATATGCCGATCTTCGAACTGGCGGGATCGATCCAGTGAACGCGCCGCACCCTGCACTCTCTCCGGCCACACTCACCACGCTGCGCCAGGAAGCGCACGCCGCCGGCCAGGCCGTCATGCTGCGGGTGCAGGAACAATTCGGCCTCGATGCCGATGCCACGCTGCACCTGTTGGCCGCACACAGCCGCCAGCCGGCCTTCGACATGGCCGCGCTGAATGCGCTGACGGTCGACTTCAACCGGTTGAATTTCAACGAAGCCGCGCGGCGGCATTGTCTGGCCGCGCGCGATGCCGAGGCGCACCTGTGGCTGCTGCTGACCGACCCGTGGGACAGCGCCAGCCGCGCCTATGCCGCCCACGTGATGGGCGTGCCATTCAAGACGGGTCTCGCGCATCCTGCCGATCTTGCCGCCCTGCTTGCACGCCACGAAGAAGGCCTGCGCGCGATGGAAGGCGTAGGCGATAGCGGTACGCTGTCGGTACGGGACTCCGGCGCCGAGGCGCTGTCGTTTGCCAGCATCGCCGAGGACACCAGTCCGGTAGTGCGGCTGGTCCGCTCGACGCTATACGACGCATTGAAAGCCGGCGCCTCCGACATTCACCTGGAAACCGACCCCCGCGGGCTGACGGTGAAATACCGCATCGACGGCGTGCTCTCGCACATTGCCCACGCCCCTGGGTTGGAGGTGGCCGAGCAGGCGGTGTCGCGCATCAAGGTGATGGCCGAACTCGACATCGCCGAGCGCCGCGTGCCGCAGGATGGCCGATTCAAGGTGGCGATCCAGGGTCGCGAGGTCGACGTCCGGGTGTCGATCATGCCGAGCGTGTTCGGCGAGGACGCGGTGCTGCGCATATTGGACCGGCAGGCGCTATCGGAGGAACTCGCCGGCCTCACGCTGGAAGGCCTGGGCTACACCGGGGCAACGCTGGCGCGCATCCGCAAGCTGGCGGCCGAGCCCTACGGCATGCTGCTGGTGACCGGTCCGACCGGCTCGGGCAAGACCACCACGCTGTATGCGGCCATCTCGGAAATCAACCACGGCCGCGACAAGATCATCACCATCGAGGATCCGGTCGAATACCAGCTGCCCGGCGTGCTGCAGATCCCGGTCAACGAGAAGAAGGGGCTCACCTTCGCGCGCGGCCTGCGCTCGATCCTGCGCCACGATCCCGACAAGATCATGGTCGGCGAAATCCGCGACGCCGACACCGCGCAGATCGCGGTGCAGTCTGCGCTCACCGGGCACCTGGTATTCACCACCGTGCACGCCAACAACGTGTTCGACGTCATCGGCCGCTTCATCCACATGGGGGTCGATCCCTACAGTTTCGTCTCGGCCTTGAACGGCATCGTCGCGCAGCGCCTGCTGCGGGTGAATTGCCCGCATTGCGCCGCGTCCCATGTGCCATCGGCTGACGTCATGGAACTGTCAGGACTGACCCCCGAAAAAACCCGTGATTTCACGTTCCGCCAGGGCAGCGGGTGCGGCCACTGCCGCGGCAGCGGCTACAAGGGGCGGCGGGCAATCGCCGAAATCCTGCTGCTCACCGACGAACTGCGCGAGCTGATCGTGGCACGCGCGCCGATCGGCCAGATCAAGGAAGCCGCCGAGCGCGGCGGCACCCGGAGCCTGCGCGAGGCTGCACTCGCGCTGGTGAAGTCGGGCGATACCACGCTGGAGGAGATCAACCGTGTCACGCTGGTCGGCTGAAACGCTGCGCATCGCGCTTACCCCAGGCGAGGCGGCTTTGCTGAATCCGCGCGGCACGCGCGTCCTGACCACCCATGAGCGCAGCGCGGCGAGCCTGCTGCCGCTGCTGGACGAGGCGCTCGGCGACCCGGACTGGCACGGCCGCCGGGTCGAGGTGGTGCTGTCGCAGCATTTCGTGCGCCACGTGCTGACGCCGCCGCCCGGCAAAGCCTTGCGCCGGAACGAGGAAGCCGCGCTGGTGGCGGCCAGCCTGCGTGAGATATACGGCGACGAAGCCAATCAATGGAACGTGCAGGTGCACAGCCAACCGCCGCAGGCCGGGCTGGTCGGTGCGGCGGTGGACGAATCGTTCGCGCAGCAGATGGACGCGCTGCTGGCACGTCACGGTTTTCGCGACGTGGCCATACGCCCGCTTGCCAGCGTCGCCGCACGGCGTCTGCCGAAGACGTTCGATGGCTGGTGGGCACTCGTCGAGACTGGCTGGCTGAGCCTGTTCGGCGCGACGAACGGCGTCTGGCAGCACCTCGCCGGCCAGCCGATTGACGCCGACTGGGTTGCGGCGCTGCCCGAACTGATCGAGCGTGAGGCCGCCTGGACGACGCTGCCCACCATGCCCACGGTGTGGATCCAGGCATTGGGCGTCGGCGCGGTTCCGACGCCGACTTCCGGCAACGCGCGCTGGCAGGCGCTGCCGCACGACAGCCAGGCACACGGCGCACTGGCGCTGGCGGGGATTTAGGATGGCGCGACTCGATTTCGATTTTCATGCGCGGCCATCGCGACCCGGCAAGCTGGGCATCACGCTGGCGCTGGCCGGGGTGGTCGCCCTGGGCTGGGCCTGGAGCAATCTGCAGGCCGCGCGCGCAACCGAAGCCGGACTGGCGATGCAGATCGCCGCGCTCGAACAGACCCGTCCGCGTGCAGCGGTCAAACCTGTTGCGCGCGCCGACGCTGCCGCACACACCACCCAGGCGAGCATCAAGGCGCAGCTGGCCTATTCCTGGCAGCCTGCGTTCGATGCGCTGGCCGCCGCACGCAGCAGCAAGATCGCGCTGGTCTCGCTCGATGCGGTCCAGGCCAAGTCCCACATGAAGCTGGTGGCCGAAGCGCGGCAACTGGCGGATGCCGTCCAATTCATCGAGGTGCTGCAACAGCAGCCGGGCATCAAGCGCGCCGTGCTCACCCAGCACGAGGTGCAGGCCGACGACGCAGAAAAGCCGGTACGCTTCAACCTCCTGCTGGAGCTGGGTGCATGAACGCATTGCGGTGGCACCTGCAGCAATGGGGTCGGCGTCTCGGCACCCCCGGGTTGGTGGGGCTGGGTTTGCTGGCGGCCGCCCTGCTGCTGCAGGGGATCCAGGTCGCATCCCTGCAGCGGGCAGCCGCCGCCCAGCATGAAAAGCTGAGCGCACTGCGCCTGGCCGCTGCCGCATCCGAAGCGGCTCCCGCACCGGCCCCGCTCAATCCGCTGGCCCTGTTGCCGTCGACGGGCGAAGCGTCTCAGCTGATCGGCGAGTTGGAGCAGTTGGCACGTATGCACGGCATCGCCTTGCCGCGCGGCCAATACAGCGTATCTCCGCTGGCGGGCACCACGCTTGCGCGCTGGCAGCTGGTGCTGCCGGTCGAAGCGCCCTACCCGGCTCTGCATGCGTTTATCGCCGCCAGCCTGGAACGCCTGCCCAACCTGACGCTGGACGAACTGAAGCTCAAGCGCGAAC
>JAJYXG010000111.1:0-7594 GCA_021791095.1 Pseudomonadota bacterium | reverse complement strand
GAACGCTTCGAGGAACTCTACCGGCGGGCGCACGCGCTGGGGCTCAAGGGCTGCACCGTGTTTCGCCCCAATCCCGTCACCGGCGCCATTCTCAGCCAGCCGCCGGCGCGCGAACAGTTGCACTGCTGCGGCCTGGAACGCGAGGCGGATTAAGCGGGCAGGCCCTGCCGCCAAACCCGAGCAGTACGCTCAAGTTCTTTTGGCGTCAGCCGTAAAGGTTGTGGACGCAAGCTGGTTACACGACACAAAAAACGACTGGCTTGATTCGACCACCCTCTTGCACCGCTGAATTCATTATCGGAAAGGAAATGGATATGCCCCGCCACGCCCCCCTGACGAGCGCACTGATTTTGAGCGCCCTGCTCAGCCTGCCCGCACTGTCTCATGCTGCCAACTACCGATTGGGCGTTTTTGCCGGCAGCGCCGGCAAGGACAACCAGTCCGAACTCAAGGCCATGTTCAAGCCCCTGGTCGAGTACATTGCCAAGTCGACCGGCGAAAACGTCAAGCTGGAAATCAGCCAGAGCTTCGGCAACATGGACCGTCGTCTCGACGCGGGCCGCTACACAATCTTTCTCGGCCCGCCTCATTTGACGGCGGATGCCATCGAGGAAGGCTACGAGCCTGTCGCCAAATGGGACAAGCCGATCTTTGGCGTGGTCGTCACCACCGTCGACAAGCCCTATAAAACCATCGCCGACCTCAAGGGCACCCGGATGGGGATTGCGGGTCGGGATACGGCTGCCGGCCCCCTGTGCATCTCCGCGCTCAACAAGGCCGGGGTGCGTCCGGACCAGGATCTGGGCGCAGTCTACGAAGGCAAGTTCCAGGACGTCATGGTCCAACAGCTCTCGCTGGGCAGCCTCGACGCGATCTGCACAGGCCCTGGCGCCTTGAGAATCATGAACGAACAGGAACCGGGCAAGTACAAGGTTATCGGCGAATCCGCCCGCGTTCCCGGCTTTGCGCTGAGCATCGACAAGGACCTGAGCGCGGCGGAAAAGAAAAAGCTGATCGCCGCCCTGGTCGGCATGGGCAAGAACCCCGAGGGCAAATTCGCGCTCAAATCAATCGAAGGCAGCGCAGCCGGGGCCGCAGACACCCTGCCGACGACTTCCAAGGAGTATTTCACCTCCAACATGCTGATGCAGGAAAACAAGCGTTTGTACAACACACAGATTCCTCCCAAGTAAGCAACGATCCACTTGGAAGCGGCCTCGATTCGAGGCCGTTTTTTTTGCCCGCCCGCTTCCGGTCACCGCATCGGGCTGAAGCCGGTTAAGCTAGCCAAATGAAAGCGTCTCGCTTGCCCATGCCTCCTTCCCGCCCCTGTATCGGTCTGGCGCTGGGCGGCGGTTCGGCGCGCGGCTGGGCACATATCGGCGTCATCCGGGCGTTGCAGGATGCCGGGGTCGAGCCGGACATCGTCTGCGGCACATCGATCGGCGCGCTGGTCGGGGCCGCTTATGTGGACGGTGATCTCGACCAGCTGGAAAACTGGGTGCGCAGCCTGCGCCTGCAGACCGTGGTGAGCTTTCTGGATTTTTCGCTTTGCAGCGGACTGATCAAGGGCGACAAGCTGATCGAGTTCTTCCGCAGCCATTTTGTCGACCGCGACATCCGCGAACTGCCGCGGCCGTTTGGCGCCGTTGCCACCGACCTGCAGCGCGGCCGCGAGGTGTGGCTGCGCGAAGGCAGGGTGTCGGACGCGGTACACGCCTCGATCGCGCTGCCCGGCCTGTTCACCCCGGTGCAACGCGATGGCCGCTGGATGGTCGATGGCGGGCTGGTCAATCCGGTGCCGGTGTCGCTATGCCGCGCGATGGGCGCCGACATTGTGATCGCGGTCGATCTCAATTCCGACCTGCTGGGCCGCCACCTCAAGCCCAAACCTGCCAAAGCGGCCCGCATTCACGCTTCGGCCGAACCCGAAACACTGACCGACGCGGTGTTGGCGCGAATCCAGACCGGCATGTCGCAACTCGGCCTCAACCACCGCGACGAACCCGGGCCACCGGCGATGCTCGACGTACTGGCGAGCAGCATCAACATCATGCAGGTGCTGATCACGCGCAGTCGGCTGGCAGGCGAGCCGGCCGACGTGATGGTGACACCGCAGCTCGCGGATCTGGGACTCATGGAGTTTCACCGCGCCGCCATCGCCATCGAGGCCGGCCGGCGTGCGGTCGAAATCACCCTGCCGTCTTTGCAGTCGCGGGTGAATGGCGTCAACGGCAGTTGAAGGGGAACGGGGGATTATCGCGCTGAAGCGCACAGCGCCAGCTTGCGCACGCGATCCAGCCGCTTGATCTCGGCCTCGCGTCGTGTGGCCTCCGCGCGGCTGGCGGCGGCTTCCACGTAGACCAGCTCGACCGGCCGGCGGCTACGGGTATAGCGGGCACCCAGCACACCGTCGCCATTGTGTTCGGCGACGCGGCGATCGACATCGGTGGTGATCCCTGTGTAAAGCGAACCGTCGGCACAGCGCAGCATGTAGACACACCATGCGGTTGCGCTGACAGCAGCGGCCGTCATCTCAGCTCAAACGTCGGCGGACAGTTGCTGCGCCCACAGGAGCGCGTCCATGTGCACGCCGTTGATGTCGTCGACCTCGCGCCCGATTTGCTTGGCCAATGCCTCGATGCTGCTCTGGTCGTCCTGCTCGCAGGCAATCGCCAGCGCCAGGTAGGGCGCATACGGTCCGCGCTGCGAAACGATGGCCTCGGTGATTTCGGCGGGCAGGCTGATCTGCTTCAGCACCTCCTCCATCGGCATGTGCATCACCACGTCGAGCAGCGAAAACAGCCCGGCAACGAAAATCTCGTCGCGCGCCTTGGCAAACAGTGCGCGTCCGGCCAGTTGCTCGGCCACGCGGCCACGCACCAAGGCATTTTCCAGTATCGCCTGATCGAGCTCCTGGGTCTGGCCGCCGGTAAACAGGATCAGCGTCAGCCAGCGATACAGCTTGTCCTGCCCCATCACCATCAGCGCCTGTTCGATGCCGCCGATCTTGCTCATCAGCCCCATGCCGGGCGAATTGACGTAGCGCAGCAGACGCACCGACAACGCAGGGTCGTGGCGAAACTGGGCAGCGAGTTCAGGCTGCTCGGCGCCGGTGCGCACGCGGTTCATCAGGTCCAGCACCTTGGCGCGCGACGGTCCCATGACCGGATTGCCCAGGTTTTCGCGACGGGTGATGAACGGCCCCATGAACAGCGCAAACTGCAGCTTGTGGCACATGTGGAAGGCTTCCAGCGACTGCACCTCCATCGCCACGAAACGCTTGCCCGCAGCCACCTTGGAGATCGCGGCCATTTGCGTGGTGATGGCGGGGATGTCTTCGCTGCTGACGTCCATCAACACATAATCGGCATGCTGCAGCAGTCCGTGCCGCTCGGGGCGGATGACCGCGTCGGCATGCAGGGCGAAATTGAACCCGCGTGATTTCAGTTCACCCATGCGGGCAAGCAGGGCCTCGTCGATCAGGGTCTGGGTGTCGATATTCAGGACCCATACCGTGCCGGCGGCAGGCCAGCCATCAATGAGCGAATGATTCAGGGTGGCGGACGCAATCGGCACGAAGGCCAGACGCTGCTCCAGCAGACGCGCAATATCCATGCGCTCAAGGTTGCCGAGCAGGGTCTCGTCGTAGAGCCGCTGCACGTCGGGCAGCGCCAAATCGCGTTGCTCGTCGAGGGTGCGGCGCAGCATGAAGGTGTAACCCGCCACTTTCTGGTCGCGCCCCAGCAAGGCTTCGCGACGCATGACCGAAGGCGCTTTGGCCGCCGCTTTGGGTACCGGCTTGGTCGCCGAAACCCGCTCGGCCGGCACCACACGCGGCGGCGGCGCAGCGGCGTTCTCCTTACCCGACAACATTCCTACAAGACGATTCAGCACGCTTCAATCCTCCACGACAAACCTGGACACATCAGTAGAGCAATCGGCAGTGCTGCGCGGGACTGAAGCCTGCCCGTGCAAATTTTTTATCCAGTCTGGCGCTCGCGCCGGCCAGGTGGACCCGCAGCCGGATTGACGGCAATCCGGCTGTCGATTGGCTTACAGCGAACGCTTGATCGAGACGATGCCGCGCACCATGCCGGGCGCATAGCCGGTGGCCTTGTCCAGCGGATAGTCGGCGGCAAGGCGGGCCTTCACGCCGTCGGGAATGCCGGCGGGATCACCGTGACAGGTCAGGCACAGCGGCTGCACCGGCAGTGCCTTGGCGTAGCGGAACTGCCTGCCGCTCGCCGTGCTGACGACCTGCCAGGTGTCGAGGGTTTCCGGCTTTTCGCCGGCAGCCAGACGCTTTTCCAGCCCGGCCTGGGCTTCGGCTTCCCACGCATCAGGCACGCCGGCGGGGTTGCGGTTTTTCGGGCTGACGCGCTTGGTCTCGACGTTGAACTGCCTCGACACCTCTGCGGCGATCTGCGGCGCGCGCTCCTTGCACACGCCGATCGCCCCGTCGGGGCCCTTGGTGGCGATCGCTTCTTTCAGCTCACCCCCGAGCTTCTGGATCAGCGCGCCGCTGGCCTTGCGCGCATCGGCGGCCATGGCGGCCTGCTCTTCGGCAGTGGGGCCGCTGGCACAGCCCGCCAGCAAGGCGGGAAGGGCAAGGGCGATGGATACCGGGGCTTTCATGGGGACTCCTCCAAAGTGAATAAGCTGTATGAATTTCGCTGCGTCCCGCTGCTATGCTTATCGAATTACTGCGCATTTCTCATGCATAGTCACGGGGCCCCAACTTGACCAAGCAACTCTATCAATATTTTTTCCGTGGCCTGATCACTGCCCTGCCGCTCGGGCTGACAGTATATTTATTCTATATCTTTCTAGTATGGAGCGAGACCCTGGCCATGCAGTTGATCCGGCCGTTCATCGGCGGGTTCTACGTTCCGGGTATGGGTCTGCTGCTGGGGATCGCCGGGATTTTCCTGCTTGGTTTTCTGGTATCGCAACGCGGCGCGGGCAAGCTGCTGTCGCTGGTGGAACTGCCCTTCACGAATATTCCGGTGGTGAAGAGCATCTATTCTTCGCTCAAGGAGTTTGCCGATTATTTTTCACCGCAGCGCAGCCAGTCTGCGCAGCAAATGGTGGTGATCCTCAGAATGCCGGGGCAGGCGCTTGAAGTGGTGGGGCTGGTCACGCGCCAGCGCGTCGACGACCTGCCTGCCGGCTTTCTGCAGGGCGACCGCGTGGCGGTCTACCTGCCGATGGGCTACATGATCGGCGGCTACACGGTATTCGTGCCGCGCGACTGGGTGCAGCCGATCGACATGTCGGTGGAAGAAGCGATGCGCGCGACGCTGTTTGCCTTCATGAGCACGTCCGGCAACGACGGGCCGCCCGGTCAAATCCGGCCAGCGGCCAAAGAATGACGCGCCCGGATCATCTAGCGATGTAGCGTTCCAGCCCATGCAGATCGAGTGCTACGCCCAACGCCTGCTCAACCCGTTTCGCGGGGTGGTGCACACTATTCGTTATCAGTCGGCCGAGGCGGTGACGACCGACGGCATCGAGTGGGATATCTACGTGGCAAACGATGCGCTGCTCGACGGCCTGGGACGCGCCGGCAAGCGCGCGCAGATCTCCGATATCCGCTACGGCCACTGGTCGGCGGAAAAAGGACTCAAGCGCGGCCCCCTGTATCCGTCGGACGACTTCAAGCGGCTGGAGGACATGGGTGCGGTGGTATTCGAGCACCTGCTCAAGGTGCATCGCGAGGTGCCGTTCAAGTTCCGCGATCCGTTCGAACTGTGGTTGCTCGACCACCACGAGCAGCCGCTGGCCCTGTTGCACAGCGTGCGCGCGGACAGCGAAACCGACACGAAACCGCCACTCGACTGGCGCGCCGGCATGGCCGCGCAGGAACGCTTCCAGAGTGCGGCGATCGCCGGTCTGGACGAACCCGCGGGGGTGTACCTGACGCGTTACGTGAACAGCCTCGCCAGCGGTGTGGTGCAATGGTTTAGCCGTTCCGACGACGGGGCGGGGCTGGGTCTGCACACGCTGAAAGGCGGCGACCATCTGCGCGGCCGCGTGCTCGACGCCGACGCCTTCCCGCCGCTGTTCATCGCCACCGCCGGCATGGATGCAGCGCACACCCGGCTGGTGCACGATTATCATGCCTGGCAGGCGCCGTGGATGCTGCTGCTGCCGCACCTCGATCCGGCCACCCGCAGCGCGCTGGAAGCCGCCGCCTGCCAGCAGGCCGAGACGCTCGAGAAGCATTATCGGCTGTATCCCGCCGTCATCGATCGCCCGGCACTGCAGGCTGCGCGGGTCGAGGCGGCGCTGGTGCGCAGCCAGCCGCGTCCCAAGAGCCAGGAGGAGGTCATGCCGATGTTTTACATCGAACTCGGCAGCACCGAGAGTCAGGACATCTGAAGCCCGCCGCTCAGGCGGCCATGCCGAGAATCGCCGCCGGCAGGGTGGCCGAGGCGCCGAGATGCTGCGTCAGCCGCACTCTTATGCCGGGATGGCTGGCGGCAAATTCGGCGATGGCTTCCGGGATGTCCTGCGCCACGTGGTGCCGGCGGCGAGAAAATTGGGAAACGCGACGACCTCGCTCGCGTCTTTAAATTTGGCGCCTGCAAGTGAGCGGCCCGGTGCAGCAAAGCTCCACTGGATCAGTTGCCCGCTTCCAGTGCCTGCTGGAGCTTTTTCGCGTCGATCAGCTTGTTGAGTTCTCCCAGGCCTTTGGCCACGTCGGGGTCAGCAAACAGTTCAGCCATGGCAACCTGACCCAGTGTCTGAAAACCGGTCTGAAACGCCACGGCACCTTCATATTTTGCTGCTTGCCGGGTCTGCCCGATACAGGACTCGGTCAGCAGGCGATCAAAGAGCAGTGCGGTTTCCCGGTTGGCGCGAGTGCGTTCCTCGGCACTTACCCGGGCGATCGATTTCACCGCAGGGTGCAGCGACGTGGTGGCGACCACCCAGCGCACCAGCGCATTTTTATCAGCCGCCGTGGTTTTCTCGACCAGGCAACGTGACAAGTCGTCTGCATACATGCCGGCGTATGCCGGCATGCTGAGTGAGCGCAGGGCTGAGCCCAATGTCAGGGCACGCATCATGATGAACTCCAAAAATCGAACGGGGGATCAAACGGCTAGACGCGCACCGGCTCGAAGGTCGCATCGAGATTCTGGTCATCGCAGTAATCCAGAAAGTCGCCGCGCAGGGTGGCGATATGCGCGTCGGCGGGAATGCCGAGCGTCATGTGGACGGCGAACATCGGTGCGCCAGTGTGCGGCGCATGGTAGGTTTCGGTGTCGAGCGCCTCGATGTTGATGTGCAGCCGCGCGAAGAAATTGGCCAGGCTGTTGACGATGCCCGGCTGGTCGAGCGCGGCGACCTCGACGGTATAGGGGATCAGCGGTTTTTCCGTGCGGGCCGGGCGGGTGCGTTGCTGCGTGAGCGACAGGCCGAGTTCCTCGCCTACCGCAGGCAGCCGTGCTTCCAGCTTCGCCAGCGCGTCCCAGTTGCCGGTCACGCGCATCAGCAGCGCAAAACGCCCGCCGAGCGCGGCCATGCGCGACTCCTCGATATTGCAACCGGACTCGTTGATACGGCGGGTAAAGCCTTCCACCAGGCC
>JAJYXG010000023.1:0-7677 GCA_021791095.1 Pseudomonadota bacterium | reverse complement strand
ACGACACATACGCGAGCCATGATGCTGCTCCAAAATTGAGGGTTAACCAGTGAGGGTTAACGAAAGGGGTTAACCCGAGAACCGCGATTTATACCACAGCCCGAACCCGGGAGGCAAGTTTGCCGGTGGATTCACAAGTGACCGGATTCCATGAACGACAGCGAGGACGCGCCCGCGACGATGAAATGGTCGAGCACGCGGATGTCCACCAGGGCCAGCGCATCCGCCAGTTTGCGGGTGAGGCTGCGGTCGGCCTGGCTGGGTTCGGCCACGCCGCTGGGGTGGTTGTGGGCCAGGATCAGCGCCGCCGCATTGTGCGTCAGCGCACGCTTGATGATTTCGCGCGGGTAGACGCTGGTTTGCGTGAGCGTGCCGCGGAACAACTCTTCGACCGCAATCACCCGGTTTTGCGCGTCGAGGAACACGCAGCAGAACACCTCGTATTCCTTGCTGCGCAGGATCAGCCGCAGGTAATCGCGGACGGCGGCGGGGGAGGTCAGCGCATCGCCCGCCTGCATGTCTTCCGCCAGCGTGCGCCGCGCCATCTCCATCACCGCCTGCAACAGCGCATATTTGGCTTCGCCCACGCCGGGGGCTTCGCAGGCCGATTTTTTGTCGGCGCGGCACAAGCCGCCCAGACCGCCGAAGCGCTCGATCAGTTCGCGACCCAGATCGACCGCGCTTTTGCCCACGACACCGGTGCGCAAAAAGACGGCGACCAGCTCGGCATCCGTCAGCGCGGCTGCCCCCTGTTTCAGCAGCTTTTCACGCGGACGCGCGTCCTCCGGCCAGTCGCGGATCGCCATGCCTGTCTCCCTCCCGTAGAATGCCGCCATTGTCATGGAAAGCAGCGTGGGAATCGAGACCGTGTCGCTGGCGTACAAAAAGATCATCCTCGGCGTGACCGGCGGCATCGCGGCCTACAAGGCGGCGGAGTTGTGCCGTCTGCTGACCAAGGCCGGGGCCGACGTGCGGGTGGTGATGACCGCTGCCGCGCAGCAGTTCGTCACACCGCTCACCTTCCAGGCGCTGTCCGGCAAGCCGGTGCTGACCTCGTTGTGGGATGCCGCCAGCGGCGACGGCATGGAGCATATCCATCTGTCGCGCGATGCCGACCTCGTGCTGGTCGCGCCGGCGTCGGCTGACTTCCTGGCCAAACTCGCGCACGGGCGTGCCGACGATCTGCTGTCGACCCTGTGTCTCGCGCGCACCTGCGCGCTTGCAGTAGCCCCCGCGATGAACCGCGAAATGTGGGCTGCTGCGGCGACCCGGCGCAATCTGGAACAACTGCGAGCCGACGGCGTGAGCGTGCTGGGACCGGCCGCTGGCGAACAGGCCTGTGGCGAAGTCGGACTCGGGCGGATGCTGGAACCCGCCGATATCCTGGCCGCCTTGCCGCTGGGCCAAGGTGCGCTGGCGGGCAGGCGGGTGCTGGTTACCGCCGGCCCCACCTTCGAGCCGATCGACCCGGTGCGCGGCCTGACCAACCTGAGTTCCGGCAAAATGGGCTATGCGGTGGCGCAGGCCGCAGCCGAAGCGGGCGCCGAGGTGTGCCTGGTGTCGGGGCCGACCTGTCTCGCCGCGTCGGCTGGGGTGCGCCGCATCGACGTGCAAAGCGCGGCCGACATGCGCGAGGCGGTGCTGCGCGAATTGCCAAGCGACGTGTTCATCGCGGTGGCGGCGGTGGCCGATTACCGGGTGGATGCCGTGGCATCGCAGAAGATCAAGAAAACAGCCGAGGGCCTGACGCTCAATCTGGTGGCCAATCCGGATATCCTGGCCGAAGTGGCCGTCTTGCCGAACGCGCCGTTCTGCGTGGGTTTCGCCGCCGAGACCGAGCGTCTGGCCGAGCATGCCGAAGCCAAACGCCTGAAGAAGAAGCTGCCGTTGCTGGTCGGTAACCTGGCGCAAAACACGTTGGGACAGGACACGGCCGAACTGGTGCTGTTCGACGACCGGGGGCAGCACCCGTTGCCACGGGCCGATAAACTCATCCAGGCACGTGCCCTGATCCGCCACCTTGCAACCCTGCTCAACTGACGAAATCCCGACGAATATGAAGATGGATGTGAAGATTCTCGACGCCCGCCTGCGCGAACAACTGCCGCATTACGCCACAACGGGCTCGGCAGGGCTCGATTTGCGGGCCTGCATCGATGATCCAATCGTACTAGCGCCGGGCGAAACCCGGCTGATTCCGACCGGCATGGCCATTCACCTGGCCGACCCGGGTTACGCCGCGATGATCCTGCCTCGTTCGGGGTTGGGCCATAAGCATGGCATCGTGCTGGGCAATCTGGTGGGCCTGATCGACTCGGATTATCAGGGTCAGCTCATGGTTTCCGCATGGAACCGCGGGCAGCAGGCGTTCGAACTCACGCCGATGGAGCGACTGGCGCAACTGGTCATCGTGCCGGTGGTGCAGGCCGAATTCAATGTGGTGGATGAATTTGAAAGCAGTCAGCGCGGCGAGGGTGGATTCGGCAGCACTGGCCGGCAGTAGTGTCGGAATTTTTTACACTTTATCGCGCTTAAGTAGCAGCCGCACCCGGCAGCGGAGTCTATCGGGTGCGCGTACGTCAGGGCATGGAATTTGCTGTGATGAATGCCATGTCGGCAGGATTCCTGAAGCTGGGGGCGCCTGTCATTGCGGAGAACCAAAAATATAAGAGGTTGAGAGCCGGCTGGCGCAGTCATGCACCATACGTCCATATCGCGGTTTGGCCTGATCCTGGCCGCAGCCCTGGTGCTGCTGGCCGGCGTCGTCACGTCCGTGATTTATTTGTCGCGGCCGCAGGTCCAGCCGTTGCCGGAAGAACTGGACAAGCCGGTGATGGCTTCGCAGATCGAATTCCTGGCCGAGGCCATGCAGCGCACAGCGGCCCGGATAGCGGCGCACCCACAGACGCTGGCTTGTTTCGAAAGCGCCACGCCGGAGGTGTGCCAGGTGCAGGCCGCCAACCTGTACGCCCTGAATCAGGACGCGACCGTGCTGTTCGTCACCGACGGCCAGCGCCAGCTGCTGCCGGGCTTTCTGCCGGGTGACACCCGGCGGCTGCTGGCCAATGCCGGCCGCGCCGGCGCGTCTGCCTCCGCCACGTTCAATCTCTCGCTGTCGCATCCGGTCATGGGCAGCGACGGCAAGCGACTGGGTTTTGTCCTGGTCGAGCAGAGCGTGCCGCAGTTGCAGGCGCTGTTTGACACGCTGCCGCTGCCGGACGCTGCCGCTTATGCCGAGTTGCAGCAAAGCCAGGCGGGCGATGCGACCATGGTGCTGATGCGGCGCGGCAACCAGGCGATCAAGCGCAACGCCCATCCTACCTTGATCGCGCTGGCCGGCACGCCCTGGCAGATCGCGGTGTGGCGCCCCGTCACGCCGGTGGTGGAAAGTGTGGCGCCCTATCTGCTGAGCTGGCTGGTAGCCAGTCTGGCCATTGCCATTCTGGTGGCGGCCACCATTCTGGGGGTGCGCAATCGCGTAACCGACAACCTGCGCACCATGGTGAAGCTGACCAACGACCTGCGCCAGCAACGCTTGCGCGCCGATTACCCGGTCAGCCTCGCGGAATTCCAGACGCCGCTCGAGACCATGCTGAAGCTCAGCAAGGTCATGCTGGGACGGCAGAAGGAAGTATCGTCGCAGGCGCGACTCGATCATCTGTCGAAGGTCAACAACCGGCGCAGCTTCGATGAAAAGCAGAAGGAACTGTTCGCCAGTCTGAAAGACGGCTGGTCGCACAGTCTGCTGATCCTGGACATCGACAATTTCAAGCAGGTCAACGACACCTTCGGCCACGAGGCGGGCGACCAGCTCATCATCAAGTTCGGCAATGCGCTGAAGACCTGTCTGCGCAACAGCGATTTCATCGCGCGTCTGGGCGGCGACGAGTTCTGCGTGCTATTCCCGTTCACTCCGCTGGATCGCGCGCAGGAACTGGCCGAACGCCTGCGCGCCAAGATGCCGGAAAGCGTGGAGCTCATTCCCGGGGTGACGCAGAAGCTGTCGTGGAGCGGCGGCCTGTCCGAATTCAGCCGCGAGGACAAGGAAGAAAACGAGACCTTGGCGCGTGCCGACGCCGCGCTGCTGGAAGCCAAGCGCGGCGGCCGCAACGCCACGCGGGTCAGGGCTGCCGCCTAATTATTGCGGCCGCCAGCAGGACGAGTCCCAATATCCCCCACAGCGCCAGCACCGGCGCATTGCCCCAGCGCACATAGGGGGTGCTGCCGGCATAGCCCTGGATCGAGCCGGACAGACTGCCCGTCGTAAAAGGCGGCAGGCTGGCCAGCATGCGGCCTTTCGCATCGATGATCGCGGTCACGCCCGTATTGGTCGCGCGCAGCATCATGCGTCCGGTTTCCAGCGCGCGCATCTGCGACATCTGGGCATGTTGCCAGGGCGCGAACGAATCGCCGAACCAGGCCAGATTGCTGACATTCACCAGCACGCTCGCTTCAGGCAGCTGGCGGATGATTTCCTCGCCGAAGGCATCCTCGTAGCAGATGTTGGCCGCCACCCGCTGGCCGCCGATGGCGAGCGGGCGCTGGTCGACGGCGCCGCGCGCAAAATCCGACAGCGGTATGTGCAGCACCTCGATCACCCAGCCCCAGAAAACCTTCAACGGGATGTATTCGCCGAAGGGCACCAGATGCACCTTGTGATAACGCTGACTGGGCGCGCTGCCGAAGCTGATCACGCTGTTGTAGTAGGCACCCTGCGGCGATCCGGTCGGCAGGCCGGTCAGCACGTCGCCGCCGTTTCGTTTGCCGAGGGAAATCAGCCCATCGCGATAGACATCGGGAATAGCGGATTCAAACAGCGGCAGCGCGGTTTCCGGAAAAACGATCAGTTGCGCGGGCGAGGCGGCCGCCATGCGCGCGTAGCTTTCCAGCGTTTCCAGCGTTTTCTCCGGCCGCCATTTCATCTCCTGCGGGATGTTGCCCTGCAGCAGCGCCACCGAGGTCGGCGCACCGTCCGGCGTGGTCCAGTCGAGGTCGCGCAGGGCCTGTCCGCCGACCCCCAGCGCCACGATCGCCACCGCGGCCCAGACGCGCGGCGCCGGCCTGCCGCGCGCCGTCAAACTCCATGCCAGCAAAGCGGCGATCAGCGCCAGCAGATAGGAAATCCCATACACGCCGACCAGCGGCGCATAGCCCGCCAGCGGGCCGCCCGGCACCTGCGAATAGCCCATTACCAGCCAGGGGAAGCCGGTGAAAATCCAGCTGCGCACCCATTCCGTCGCGCCCCACGCGAGCGGGACCAGCAGCAACAGACGCAGTGCGGGCGGGACGGGCATGCGCGCCTGCAGCGCGCCGACCGTGGCCGGAAACAGCGCCAGAAACGCGCAAAAGAGGAAGGTCGCGAGCGCGGCCAGCCATTCCGCCATGCCGCCGTACACCGACAGGCTGACGAACACCCAGCTGACCCCGGCGATGAAGAAGCCCAGTCCCCAAACGTAGCCGATGACGAAGCCGGCGCGCAGCGAGGCGGTGCGCGCAAGCAGGACGAACAGCGCTGCCAGGCTCAGGAAGGGCAAGGGCCAGACGCCGAGCGGGGCGAAGCCGGCGACGGCCAGCGCACCGGCAAGCAGGCTTGTCAGCAGCACGGGAAAAGACACGCGAGGCAGGGCGGGGAGTCTACCCGCCAGGGATGACAAGGCCTGGCTCAACGCGGCGCTTCAAAATCGATATGGCCGTCGATCAGCGTGTAACGCACCCGGCCCTGCATCGGGTGGTCGAGGAAGGGCGTGTTGTCGCCTTGGCTGGCCAGGGTTCTCTGGGTGACGACCCATTCCGCCGTCTCGTCGAAAATGCAGATGTCGGCGTAGCTGCCGACTGCCAGATTGCCGCCGGGCACGCCCAAAATCTGCGCCGGCTTCCAGGAAATCAGGTCGATCGCCTGCATGAGCGGCACGCCCATCTCGCGCGCCCACTTCAGCGTCAGCGGCAGCAGCAGCTCGACGCCGGAGGCACCGGGTGCGGATTCACCGAACGGCACCTGCTTCACATCCTCGTCGACCGGCGTGTGGTCCGAGCACAGGGCGTCAATGGAACCGTCGCGCAGCGCCTCGCGGATTGCATCGCGGTCGCGCAGGCTTCTGAGCGGCGGCACCAGGTGCAGGTGCGAATCGAACGTGATGAGATCGTTTTCCGACAGGTGAACGTGGGTGCTCGCGACGTCGCAGGTGACTGCCAGGCCCTGTGCCTTGGCCGCGCGCACCATGGCGATGCCGTCGCGCGTCGACAGGCGTGCAATGTGGACGCGGGCGCCGGTCTCGCGCGCCAGCTGCAGAATCGTCGCCAGCGCGACCGTCTCGGCCAGCGCCGGAATGCCGGGCAGCCCGAGCCGCGTGGCCACGGCGCCGTCGTGCGCCACCCCGCCCTTCGCCAGCGACACGTCCTGCGGCCGCAGCCACAGGCTGAAGCCGAAGGTGGCGGCGTATTCCATCGCGCGCAGCAGCACCTGGGTGTCGGTCATCGGCGCATCGGCCTGGGTAAAGGCGCGGCAGCCGGCTTCGGTCAGCTCGGCCATCTCGGTCAGCATCTGGCCTTCGAGCTTCTGCGTCATTGCGCCGATCGGATAGACGCGCGGTCCGGGCAGATTCCGGGCGCGGAATTTCAGCATTTCCACCAGTCCCGGCTCGTCCAGCGGCGGGTCGGTGTCGGGCGGGCAGGCCAGCGAGGTGATGCCGCCGGCGGCGGCGGCGAGCATTTCCGATTCCAGCGTGGCGCGGTATTCGAAGCCGGGTTCGCGCAGCCGCACCGACAGGTCCACCAGGCCGGGGCAGACGACGAGGCCGGTGGCGTCAAGGGTGCGGTTGGGGTGGAAGTCGGCGGGCGCGTGGCCGTTGCCGACGATCTTTCCTGCGGCAACAAAGAGGTCGGCAACCTCGTCGCGTGCGCTCATCGGATCGATCACGCGACCGTTCTTGATATGGATCTTCATGCGTTCCCCGTTCCTGCCAACATGGCCATCACCGCCATCCGCACCGCAATGCCGTAGGTCACCTGCGGCAGGATCACCGACTGCGGGCCGTCGGCCACTTCGGAATCGATCTCGACGCCGCGGTTCATCGGGCCGGGATGCATCACGATGGCATCCGGTTTGGCGAGCGCGAGCTTCTCCGGCGTCAGGCCGAAGAACTTGAAGTATTCCTGCGAGGAGGGCAGCAGCGCGCCCTTCATGCGTTCATTCTGCAAGCGCAGCATGATGACGACGTCGCACCCACGCAGGCCGGCTTCCATGTCATGGAACACCTTGACGCCCATTTGCTCGACCCCGGTGGGAAGCAGGGTTTTCGGGCCGATGACGCGCACTTCCGGCACCCCCAGCGTGGTCAGCGCGTGGATCTGCGAACGCGCCACGCGCGAGTGCAGGACGTCGCCGACGATCGCCACGGTCAGATTGTGAAACTCGCCCTTGTAGCGGCGGATGGTGAACATGTCGAGCAGGCCCTGGGTCGGGTGCGCGTGGCGGCCGTCGCCGGCGTTGACCACCGAGATGTGCGGCGCGATGTGGCGCGCGATGAAATGCGCCGCGCCTGACTGCGCGTGGCGCACGATGAACATGTCGGCGTGCATCGCGGCGAGGTTGTCGACGGTGTCGAGGATCGCCTCGCCCTTGGTCTGGCTGGAGGTGGCGATGTTGAGGTTGACGACGTCGGCGGAGAGCCGCTTGGC
>JAJYXG010000042.1:0-40266 GCA_021791095.1 Pseudomonadota bacterium | reverse complement strand
CTGGTGCGCCGCGGCAACATGTCGGGCTTCACCTGGGCGCCGATCCACGTCTCCTTCGGCAGCAACAACCGCACCAACATGCTGCGCGTGCCGCTCGCCGGCGGCCGCGTCGAATGCCGCGCGGTCGACATGTCGTGCAACCCGTATCTCGCCGCCGCGCTGATGCTGGCCGCCGGCCTCGAAGGCATCCGCGAGGGCCTCGACCCCGGCAAGCCGCACGGCGAGAACATGTACCAGCACAGCGAGGTCGAACTGCAGGCGATGGGCGTGTCGCACCTGCCGCGCTCGCTGGAGGAGGCGATCGACGCTTTCGAGGCCGACCCGCTGACCCGGGAAGTATTCGGCCCGCTGATGGCCGAGACCTTTGTCAGATTCAAGCGCGACGAGTGGGAGGCGTATCACACCCACGTGTCGCAGTGGGAGCTGGACCGTTACCTCAAGTTTTTCTGAATCGCCATGGCACAGAACCTCAACCCCATCCCGCCAGAGCTGTTCCTGTGGGAAGAAGCGCTTCCCGGCGGCTGCCACTGGTCCGGCATCCTGCGCCGCGGCAATGCGCTCAGGCTCACCGACCTGACCGGCCGCGCCAACGTCTCGGCGCTGTTCTACAACGCCGAGGAAAAGCTCGAGCGCTACAACATGCCCGACACACTGAAGGCGCAGCACACCGCGCACCTGACCCGCGGCCACGCGCTCTACTCGGACATGGGCCACGTGCTGTGCTCGGTCGTTGCAGATTCCTGTGGCTGGCACGACACGCTGTGCGGCGTGAGCAGCGCCGAGATGGTGAAGGCGAAGTACGGCGAGGCCACCTACCAGACCCATCGCAACGCCATGCACCGCAACGGCCGCGACGGCCTGCTGGTCGAGCTCGGCAAATGGGGACTGGGCAAGCGCGACGTGGTGCCGAACGTGAACTTTTTCAGCAAGGTGGTGGCCGACAACGCCGGCCGGCTGCAGTTCGACGAGCCGAATTCTCGCCCCGGTGCCTATGTCGACCTGCGCTTCGAGATGAACGTGCTGGTGGTGTTGTCCGCCGCGCCGCATCCGCTCGACCCGCGCCCAGACTACGCGCCGGGCGATGTCATGCTGACCGCATGGAAAGCGGGCGCACCCGGCGCGGATGACGCCTGCCGCAACGCCTGCGCGGAAAACCAGCGCGGCTTCTTTCAAACCGAAATCCTGTTCCGTTGAGGTGAAATCATGAGCAGCTTCAACCTCGTCGAAAGTCCCTTCGATCCCAAACAGGCTGTCGTCGATGCAGTCGTCGACGCCGGCGATCCGTGGATACACGAAATCAGGAAGGGCCAGGTCTTCCGCATCCTCGACCTCGAAGGCAACCAGGCGGTCGACACCCTGTTCTTCAACGCGCGCGACCCCGAGGAGCGCTACAGCGCCGCCGACACCGTGCGTTCTCAGGGCGCGCTCTACCTCACCGCCGGCACGCAGCTGATGTCGACCGAGGGCCGGGTGATGCTGACGATCACCGCCGATACCTGCGGCCGCCACGACACGCTGGGCGGCGCCTGCTCGTGCGAGAGCAACACCGTGCGCTACGCGCTGAACAAGCGGCCGATGCATTCCTGCCGCGACAGTTTTCTGCACGCACTGGCGCATTACGACGGCGGGCTCACCAAGCGCGACATCACCAGCAACATCAACTTCTTCATGAATGTGCCGGTGACGCGCGAGGGCGGTCTCACCTTCGCCGACGGCGTGTCGGCGCCCGGCAAGTACGTCGAGATGCGCGCCGAGATGGACGTGCTGTGCCTCATCTCAAACTGCCCGCAGCTCAACAACCCGTGCAACGCCTACAACCCGACGCCAGTGCGGGTGCTGATCTGGGACGCGCCTGAACAATAAATAACCAGTGGCGGGACGGCCCGCCGCGGAGACTGCACGCGGGACGCCCCGCAAGGAAGCACACATGTTCGACAAGGTTCTCATCGCCAACCGCGGCGCCATCGCCTGCCGCATCATCCGCACCCTGCGCACGATGGGGGTGAAATCGGTCGCCGTCTATTCCGAGGCGGATCGTCATTCGCTCCACGTGCGCCTCGCCGACGAAGCAGTGGAGATCGGCCCGGCGCCGGCGGCGCAGAGCTACCTGCGCGGCGAGAAAATTCTCGAAGCCGCGCAGGCCACCGGTGCCCAGGCCATCCACCCCGGCTACGGCTTCCTCTCCGAGAACCCCGGCTTCGCCGAGGACTGCGCGGCGGCGGGCATCGCCTTCATCGGCCCCAGCCCGGACCAGATGCGCGCCTTCGGCTTGAAGCACACCGCGCGCGATCTGGCCGAGCACAACCAGGTGCCGCTCTTGCCGGGGTCCGGCCTCTTGAGTGATGCCGGCCACGCCCAGGCCGAGGCCGCGCGCATCGGCTACCCGGTGATGCTGAAGAGCACTGCCGGCGGCGGCGGCATCGGCATGCGCCTGATCTGGAGTGCGGACGAGCTGAAGGAGGCCTACGAATCGGTCGACCGGCTGGCGCGCGCCAACTTCAAGGAGGCCGGAATTTTCCTCGAGAAGTACGTCGAGCATGCGCGCCACATCGAGGTGCAGGTCTTCGGCGACGGCAAAGGGCACGTCGTGGCGCTGGGCGAGCGGGATTGCTCAGTGCAGCGGCGCAACCAGAAGGTGATCGAGGAAACGCCGGCGCCCGGCCTCACGGAGATTCAAAGAGACAATCTTCTCGCCACCGCTGTGCGCCTGGGCGAGGCGGTCGGCTACCGCTCCGCCGGCACGGTCGAATTCGTCTATGACACGCAAAGTGGCGAGTTCTATTTCCTCGAAGTGAACACCCGTCTGCAGGTCGAACACGGCGTCACCGAAGAGGTCACCGGTGTCGATCTGGTCGAATGGATGGTGAAGGAGGCGGCCGGAGAACTCGATCTAGACGGATTCAAGTCCGAGCCAAAAGGTGCTTCGATGCAGGTGCGCCTCTATGCCGAAGATCCAGGCAAGGATTTCCAGCCCGCCGCCGGCGTGCTGACCGAGGTGGTGTTTCCGGCTGACGCGCGCATCGAAACCTGGGTCGAGCGCGGTTCCGACGTGCCGCCGTTCTACGACCCCATGGTCGCCAAGATCATCGTCAAGGGGCGCGACCGCGCCGAGGCGCTGCAAAAAATGCAGCAGGTGCTGGCCAAGACCCGTGTCGCCGGCATCGAGACCAATCTCGGCTACCTCACCCAGATCGTGCGCGACGATACGTTTGCCGAAGGCCGCCAGACCACGCGTTATCTCAATGCCTTCCACTACCGCCCCACGACCATCGACGTCATCGAGCCCGGCGTGCAGTCGAGCATCCAGGACTGGCCGGGCCGCACCGGCTTCTGGGACGTCGGCGTGCCGCCGTCCGGGCCGATGGATGCGCTGGCGCTGCGCCTCGCCAACAAGCTGGCGGGCAATGCAGAAGGCGCGGCCGGGCTGGAACTGACCGTCGCCGGCCCCACGCTGCGCTTCAATTGCGACAGCGTGATTGCGCTGGCCGGTGCCGACATGGGCGCCGAGCTCGACGGGCAGCCGCTCACCAACTGGGCGGCACACGCGATCAAGGCCGGCAGCATGCTCAAGCTCGGCGCGATCAGGGACACTGGCTGCCGTGCCTACCTTGCGGTGCGCGGTGGTTTCGACGTGCCGGATTATCTCGGGAGCAAGGCCACCTTCACCCTCGGCCAGTTCGGCGGACATGCCGGGCGCACGCTGCGGGTCGGCGACGTGCTGCATATTCCGAAAATCGATGCGCCAAGCCGCGACAGCGCCTTGCCTGCCGCGCTGATTCCAGCCTACACCCACGCCTGGGAAATCGGCGTGCTCTATGGCCCGCATGGCGCGCCGGATTTCTTTACCGATGCCGACATCGACATGTTCTTCGCCACCGACTGGGAAGTGCATTACAACTCCAGCCGCACAGGCGTGCGGCTGATCGGTCCGCGCCCGCAGTGGGCGCGCAAGGACGGCGGCGAGGCCGGCCTGCATCCGTCGAACATCCACGACAACGCCTACGCCATCGGTGCGGTCGACTTCACCGGCGACATGCCGGTGATCCTCGGCCCGGATGGGCCCAGCCTCGGCGGCTTCGTCTGCCCCGCCACCATCGTGCAGGCCGAGCTGTGGAAGATGGGCCAGCTGCGTCCCGGCGACACGGTGCGCTTCAAACGCCTGAGCCAGGCACAGGCCGAGCGCATGGAAGCCGCGCAGGATGCAGCCATCGCCGGCCTCGCTGCGCCGTCTGCGCCCGCGCTTGTCGCCGATAGCGAGCCGCTCGCCGAGCCCGTGCTGCACCGCACCCCCGACACCGACAACCCCGTCGCTGTCGTTTACCGCCGCGCCGGCGACAAATATCTGCTGGTTGAATACGGCCCGCTGGTGCTCGACCTCAACCTGCGCTTCCGCGTGCACGCGCTGATGACGCAGCTGCAGGCCGATGCGGTGCCGGGCATCCTTGACCTCACTCCCGGCATCCGCTCGCTGCAGGTGCACTACGATTCGCGCGTGCTGCCGCTGACCAAATTGATTGACCTGCTGCTGGCGGCGGAAAAGGCGCTGCCAGCGATCGAGGACATGCAGGTTCCCACCCGCATCGTGCACATCCCGCTGTCGTGGGACGATGCCGCGACCAAGCTCGCGATCGAGAAGTACATGCAGTCGGTGCGCAAGGACGCGCCCTGGTGCCCGAGCAACATTGAGTTCATCCGCCGCATCAACGGCCTCGAATCCATAGAAGAAGTGAAGCGCATCGTCTTCGGAGCGAGCTACCTGGTGATGGGCCTGGGCGACGTCTACCTCGGCGCGCCGGTGGCGACGCCGGTCGACCCGCGCCATCGCCTGGTCACCACCAAGTACAACCCCGCGCGCACCTGGACGCCGGAGAACGCGGTCGGCATCGGCGGCGCCTACATGTGCGTCTACGGCATGGAAGGCCCCGGCGGCTACCAGTTCGTCGGCCGCACGCTGCAGATGTGGAACCGCTGGCGGCAGACCGCCGACTTCACCGACGGCAAGCCGTGGCTGCTGCGCTTCTTCGACCAGGTGCGCTTCTTCCCGGTGAGCGAAGCAGAACTGCTGAAAATCCGCGAGGATTTCCCGCTCGGCCGCTACCAATTGAACATGGAAGAGACCACCTTCAGCCTGCGCGACTACAACGCCTTCCTTGCCGACAACAGCGCGTCCATCGCCGCCTTCAAGACGCAGCAGCAGGCCTCGTTCGACGCCGAGCGCGAGCGCTGGCGCGCCAGCGGCCAGGCCGACTACGCGAGCGACCTGACGGTGGCCGAAGCCGCGCCCGACAGCGAGCTCGATCTGCCGGAGAACGGCCGCGCCATCGCCAGCCACGTCGCCGGCAACGTGTGGAAGGTGGAAGTGGAGGGGGGCGCCGCAGTGAAGCAGGGCGATGCGCTCGTCATCGTCGAATCGATGAAGATGGAGTTCGCCGTGCTGGCGCCGTGCGACGGTCGCATCCACAAGGTGTTCTGCCGCGAGGGCGGGCAGGTGTCGGCGGGCCAGGACCTGCTGGTGATTGTTGCGGTATGAGGTCGGACGGTCGCAATGCCGCTAACATTGAATCCGTTGGTGGCCTTCGGGCTGATCGACATGAAATTGTGACCGGGAGACACACGTGGCAGAAGCCAAGCTGAGCGCAAAGGATGTTTACACCCGCTTGCGCGAAATGATCCTGAATTTCGAGATTTATCCCGGTAGCCGGGTGACTGAGACGGAATTGGCCGACCATTTCGGCGTTAGCCGTACGCCCATCCGCAGTGCGCTGCAGCGGCTGGAAGTAGAGGGCTACCTCACCGTGCTGCCCAAGCAGGGGTGCTTCATCCGCAATCTGGACATCGAGGACCTGAGAAAGTATTACCAGGTCAGGATGAGCCTGGAACAGCTTTCGTTGCAGCTGGCCTGCACCTACATGAGCGACACGGCCCTGAGTGAACTCGCTGAGGCCTGGGATCCTGCCCGGCAGGCCGAACGTAGTGACGACCCCGAGGAAATGGAGGCCCGCGACGAGGCCTTTCATCTCGCTTTGGCCGAGGGCGGCGGGAATCTGGTGCTGCGCAACTACCTGGCTGATGTCAATCGCCATCTACGCATCGTCCGCCGTTTGGGATTCACCATGCCACAGCGTATCGATCAAACCTATGACGATCATTTTGAGATATGCAAAAGTCTCCTGCGCAGGGACGTCATCCAGGCGCAGTCGCTCATGCGTGACCACATTTCCCACAACGAACAGTTCGTCAAGACGCTCACCTTGACGCAATTGGCCATACACAAGAAACGCAGTTTTACGAAAGACAAACCCGACAAATAGCGGCCTTTTGCACCAAATGCGTGCAGCGTCATTCGTGTGTGCACCATAAGCTTTCTATTTGCCTTGCCCGCAAGCAACTATTTTGATCCGGCGCCCAACCGGGTTGGGCGGCATTACTGTGCTGAAAAACAAGGATTTTCTTGGTGCGGGCTGGGTGACTACAACCGCCTGGCATGATGCATGCTTCGTTGTATACATCGATGAGCGCTTCAGCGTGATCGAGACCAACCACATGCATACAGGAGAATTCATGGAAACCAGACCCACTTTCATTTCGGCATCCCGGACCCAGCCACGCTGGCAAAAGCTTCCGTATTACCTTGCATTGTCATTGCTCGCCACAGCGGGTGCGAACACGCAGGCGGCGGAATGGAGTACCACGAATGTCCAGTTGTTGTATGGCGATGGCTACGAACTCGGCGACAACGCCATGGCCATCATGACCCTGGAACACGCCAACGGCTGGAAGTACGGCGACAACTTCTTCTTCGTCGACGTCAGCAATCCCCTCGACAAGGGCACTGGCTTCTATGGGGAGTTTTCGCCCCGTCTGAGTCTGGGCAAGATCAGCGGAAAAGACCTGTCTTTCGGCATCGTGAAGGATGTTCTGCTGGCGGGCACGCTGGAAATGGGCGAAGACCTGCGCGCCTACCTGGTCGGCGTCGGCTTCGCACTCGATCTGCCCAAGTTCGCTTTCGCGGATGTGAATCTCTACTACCGCGAGAGCGAACGCGACTGGCTGGCCGAGCAGACCGACGCCGGCGCCCAGGTCACCATCGACTGGCTGCTGCCGTTTGAACTGGGCGGCCAGAAGCTGGCCTTCGAGGGGTTTGCGGACTACGCCTGGGGCGAAAAAGGCGGCAGCGCACCCAAGGCCGACAACCTGGTGGCCGGCCCCCGCCTTCTGATCGATGCCGGCAACTGGTTTGGTGCCCCGGGCACCCTCCAGATCGGTGTCGAATACCAGATCTGGCGCAATAAATACGGGGTCAAGGGGTTCGACGAGGATATTCCCCAGGCGATGGTCAAGTGGACGATGTGAGTACAACCATGAGGAACAAGGCAATGGACAAGGAACAAGGCAAAACGGTTGACCAGGGTCGGCGCACCGCACTCAAGGGGCTCGCCAGTCTGGGTATCGGGGTGATTGCCGGAGGTTTGGGCATCAACGAAGCCGAGGCGGCCAGAAAAGTGGCCATGGGCTTCATCTATGTCGGCCCGCGCGACGATTACGGCTACAACCAGGCGCATTTCGAAGGCAAGTCGGCCATCGTCAAGCAGTCGTGGATCAAGGCGGTGGACCAGGAAAACGTGCCCGAGACCATCGCCGTGCAGAAGGCGATGGAGAGCATGATCAACCTGGATGGCGCCCAGGTGGTATTCCCGACCTCGTTCGGCTACTTCGATCCGCACATCCTGAAAATCGCGCCGAAGTACCCCGACGTGATGTTCCTGCACTGCGGCGGCCTCTATGACGCCAGCAAGCATCCCAAGAACGTGGGTAGCTATTTCGGCTATATCGACGAGGCGGTTTACGTCTCCGGCATCGTCGCTGGGCACATGAGCAAGTCCGGCAAGCTGGGCTACATCGCGGCCATCCCGATTCCCCAGGTGCTGCGCAACATCAACAGCTTCACCATGGCCGCCCGCAGCGTCAATCCGAATATCACGGTGCAGGTGGTGTTCACGGGCGGCTGGGCCAATCCAGTGAAGGAAGCCGAATCGGCTAACAGTCTGATCGATCAGGGGGTGGATGTGCTCACCTGTCACGTCGACAGTCCCAAGGTGGTGGTGGAAACAGCAGAGAAACGCGGCGTCTATTCCTGCGGCTATCATGCCGACCAATCCAGGCTTGCGCCCAAAGGTTTTCTCACCGGTGCGGAATGGAACTGGAGCAAGGTCTATCTCGACTACGCCACCATGATTTCCAAAGGGACCAAGATTCCCAACCTGATCCGCGGTGGCTTCAAGGAGGGAGTGGTCAAGAGTTCGCCTTATGGAAAGGCGGTCAGTGCCAAGGCCAAAGCCCATGCGGACAAGGTGCGCGCCCAGTTCATGGAGGGGGATTTCGTCGTCTACAAGGGCCCCATCAAGGACAACACCGGCAAGCTGGTGGTCGCCAAGGGCAAGGAATACGGGCAGACCGACATCTGGCTTGAAAGCATGGACTGGCTGGTCGAGGGGGTCGTGGGCCGCACCAAGGGCTGACAATGCTGCCGCTTTTTGCGCCCTTTCTGATCCCCCTGACCGCGCTGGCGCTTTCACTGGCTCTGTTCGGGGGCTTCATCGGCCTCGCGGGGGCCGATGTGCTGGAGGTGTACCACTCCATTTACCGGGGTGCCTTCGGCAGCTGGTTTTCCTGGCAGAACACCCTCACCAGCGCGGCGCCGCTCATGCTCACCGCACTGTGCACCGCGTTGCCGGCACGTTTGGGGTTGATCGTGATCGGCGGCGAGGGAGCGGTGGTGCTGGGCGGGCTGGCCGCCGCGCTGGCCGGGCTGGCTCTGATCGACGCCAACCCGTGGGTGGCCCTCATCGGTATGGCCATCGCGGCCATGCTGGCGGGCGGTCTGCTCATCGGCCTGGTGGGCTGGCTGCGCCACAGCCGCAACGTCAACGAGACCATCAGTTCCCTGCTGTTCAACTACGTCAGCATCGCCATTTTGAGTTTTCTGGTGATCGGACCGCTACGCGATCCCGAGACCCTCAACAAACCCTCCACCCATCACATCGGCGAGGCCCACATGCTGGGTTCTCTGGGTGAGTCCTCCATCCACTGGGGATTCGGCTACGGGCTGATTGCCTGCCTGCTTCTGTGGGTACTGTACAAGCGAACGGTGTTCGGTTTCGCCGTCGACATGGTGGGGGGGAACGTGCGTGCAGCCCGGCTCTCTGGCCTGCCGGTGGGCCGCATCGTTTTCCGGGTGTGCATGATGGGCGGCGCTGCCGCCGGCCTCGCCGGCATGGTGGAGGTGGCCGCCGTGCATGGCCGCGCCAACACTTCGCTCAACGCTGGTTACGGCTACGAAGGCATCCTCATCGCCTTCGCCGCCCGCCACCACCCAATGGCCATCATCCCGATGGCCATCCTGTTCGGCGGCATCCGCGCCGCAAGCGGACTCATGCAACGCGACCATGACCTGCCGGACGCCACCAGCCTGGTCCTGCAGGGCATCATTTTCATTCTCATTCTGGCGGGCGAAGCCGTATTCGCCCGTCTGGCCAAGCGGCGCGGGAGCCCATCATGAGCGGCGACTCGGTTGAATGGATGACCGTGCTCATCGCCGTCCTCGGTGGCGCCATCCGGGTGGGCACGCCTTTCCTGTTCGTCAGCCTCGGCGAGTGCCTGACCGAAAGAAGCGGTCGCATCAATCTCGGCCTCGAAGGAAACCTGATCATGGGTGCCATGGCCGGCTACGGCGTGGCCTGGATCAGTGATTCCCCCTGGCTCGGCGTGCTGGCCGCTGGCGCCACCGGCGTGGTGCTGGGCTTCATTCATGCCCTGCTGTGTCAGCAACCGCGGGTGAACGACATTGCCGTGGGCATCGCCCTGATGATCTTCGGCACCGGCCTGGCCTTCTTCCTCGGCAAGCCCCTGATCCAGCCCAGCGCACCGCACCTGCCCGCCCTGTCTCTGGGTGCCTGGAGCGACAACCCGGCGCTACGGGCAGCGCTGGAGATCAACGTACTGTTCATCATCGGCATGATCCTGGCACCCGCCATGGCCTGGTTTTTCCGCAGCACCCGCTGGGGTCTGGCTGTCCGCACCGTGGGCGAGAGCGACGACGCGGCCCGCGCCATGGGACTCAACGTCAACGGCGTACGCATGCTCGCCACCATGGCTGGCGGTTTCCTGGCTGGTGTCGGGGGCGCCTTCCTGTCGCTCTATTACCCGGGCGGCTGGAGCGAAGGCCTGTCGAGCGGCCAGGGGCTGATGGCGGTGGCGCTGGTCATTTTCGCGCGCTGGGATCCGATGCGGTGTCTTTATGCCTCGCTGCTGTTCGGCGGCGCCGGTGCCTTGGGGCCGTCCCTGCAGTCGGTGGGCGTGACCTGGGGTTATTACCTTTTCAATGCTGCCCCCTATGTGCTGACCCTGGTGTTGATGGTCGCCGCCTCTTCGACGAAGGTGCGCTCCGGCATGCCCGGCTCGCTGGCGGCCCGTTAAGAATCAATGGAGAAAAACATGAATGTGTTCGTTACAGCCGATCCCTATCCCTGGCCCTACGACGGCGACCTGCGGACGGATAACACGGCGCTGATCATCATCGACATGCAGACCGACTTCTGCGGCCACGGCGGCTACGTCGAGCGCATGGGCTACGACCTGTCGCTGACCCGGGCGCCGATCGAGCCGATTGCCCGGGTCCTTTTATTGGCCAGGCAGCTGGGGATGATGGTGATCCACACCCGCGAAGGCCACCGCCCCGATCTGAGCGACCTGCCCCCCAACAAGCGCTGGCGCAGTCAGCGCATCGGCGCCGGCATCGGCGATCCGGGGCCGTGCGGCCGGGTCCTGGTGCGCGGCGAACCGGGCTGGGAAATCATTCCGGAACTCGCCCCGCTGCCGGGCGAGCCGATCATCGACAAACCCGGCAAAGGTTCCTTCTATGCCACCGACCTGGAACTGCTGCTGCACAAGGCCGGCATCCGCAACCTGATCCTGACCGGCATCACCACCGACGTGTGTGTGCACACCACCATGCGCAACGCCAATGACATGGGCTTCGAGTGTTTGCTGCTGGAGGACTGCTGCGGCGCCACCCATCCGGTCAACCATCTGGCGGCGCTGAAGATGGTGAAAATGCAGGGCGGCGTGTTCGGCGCCGTGGCCACCTCCGGGCAGTTGCTGGCGGCCATGACATGAACATCCTGGCGCTCGAAGCCATCGACGTCAGCAAGCGCTTCGGCGACTTGCAGGCGCTGGACCGGGTGTCGCTGAAATTGCGGCGCGGCAGCATCCATGCCTTGCTGGGCGAGAACGGCGCCGGCAAGAGCACTCTGGTGAAATGCATCGTCGGTTTTTACACGCCCGACGATGGCGAGGTGTTGCTGGGCGAACGCCAGCAGGCCATTGCCAACCCGCGCGCCGCCCACGACCTGGGCATCGGCATGGTCTACCAGCATTTCACCCTGATTCCCAACATGACGGTGCTGGAGAACCTGGTGCTGGCCCGCCCCCATCTGCCCGCGGTGATCGACTGGAAAAAGGAACGCCAGGTGCTCGGCCAGCGCATGCAAACGATGCCCTTCCAGTTGCCGCTGGACGCCTCGGTAAACCATCTGGCGGCAGGCGAAAAGCAGAAGCTGGAGATCGTCAAACAGCTGCTGCTCGACGTGAACGTACTGATCCTCGACGAGCCTACTTCGGTGCTCACCCCCGACGAGGCGGACGAGGTGCTGGGGCGCATCCGCGACATGACGCGCGAGGCCGGCCTCAGCGTGCTGATCATCACCCACAAGTTTCGCGAAGTGATGACCTACGCCGATGACGTCACCGTGCTGCGCCGCGGCCGGCACGCCGGCTCGGCCCAGGTGGCCGAAGTGGACGTAAAACGGCTGGCGGAGATGATGGTGGGCAGCGAATTCACCCACACCGCTTTGGCCCGCGAGGCTCTGGCCGAACAGCCGGTGAAGCTGGGCATTACCGGCCTGTGTGTGGAAGACGACAGCGGCATGACCGCGGTGCATGAGCTGTCGCTGCACGTGAAGGCGGGCGAGATCGTCGGTATCGCCGGCGTCTCCGGTAACGGCCAGCGCGAGCTGATGGAGGCGCTGGCGGGGCAGCGCCCGCCGCTGAGTGGCGAAATCCGCGTCATGGGCGAAGCCTATAACGGCCGCCGCCGCGACCTGCTGCGCCACCGCTTCCATTGCCTTCCCGAGGAGCCGCTGCGCAACGCCAGCGTACCGCGCCTGAGCGTGGCAGAAAACCTCGCCTTTCGCCGTTTCGACCAGCCGCCTTACAGCTTGCGCGGCTTTCTTCGCCGGGGGGTGATGGCAGCGGCCGCGGTGCGCGCCATCGCCGACTTCAAGGTGCGAACGCCGGCCCCCAACGCGCCCATCGGCGATCTCTCGGGCGGCAACGTGCAGCGGGCCATCCTCGCCCGCGAGCTGGGCGAGCAGCCCAACGTGCTGGTGGTGGCCAACCCCTGCTTTGGCCTCGACTTTACCGCCGTGACCGAGATCCATGCCCGCATCATGGCCGCGCGCAACGCGGGCGCGGCGGTGCTGCTGGTGAGCGAGGACCTCGACGAAATCTTGGAACTGGCCGACCGCATCCACGTCATGTCCGGTGGGCGACTGGTCTACGAGACCACACCGGGTGCGGCCAATCCCGTCGTCATCGGCCGCCATATGGCGGGTCACAGAGAGGAAGCCCATGCAGATTGACGCCCGCCCCTATCCGTATGCGCTGCCTGAGCGGCCGCCGGCCCTGGTCATCATTGACATGCAGCGGGACTTCGTCGAACCCGGCGGCTTTGGCGCTGCGCTGGGCAACGATGTGAGCCGGCTGCGGGCCTGCGTTCCAGTGATCGCCCGGCTGTTGGCGGCGGCCCGCCGGCTGGGGCTGCCGGTGATCCATACTCGCGAAGCTCACCAGCCCGACCTGTCCGACTGTCCGCCGGCCAAGCGCCAGCGCGGCGACTGCCATCTGAGGATCGGCGATGCCGGACCGATGGGCCGTCTGCTGGTTGACGGGGAGCCTGGCAACGCCATCATCGAGGCACTCAAGCCCGCGCCGGGCGAGATCGAGATCACCAAGCCTGGCAAGGGCGCGTTCTATGCCACGCCGCTACAGGAGATATTGCAGCAGCTGGGCGTGACCCATCTGCTGTTCACCGGCGTCACCACCGAGGTATGCGTGCAGACCACCATGCGGGAAGCCAACGACCGGGGCTACGAATGCCTGCTGGTCGAGGACGGCACCGGGAGCTATTTCCCCGAATTCAAGCGCGCCACGCTCGACATGATCACGGCCCAGAGCGGCATCGTCGGCTGGGCCGCGAGTTGCGAGACGGTGCTCGCAGGATTGGATAAGGCATATGGCTGAGACCGTTTCCGGCCTTGTCTTTGTCGACCTCGCCTCGATTCCCGGGCGGCTGGGCGAATTTGCCTGGGAGTCCCTGGGCCCAGGTGTGGAACTCAGCCCGCTTTATCAGGATGCGGCAGGCAATACCAAGCTCGCCCTGCTGCGCTATGCTCCCGGTGCGACGGTGCCCGAGCATCTGCACACGGGCATGGAATACATCCAGATCCTGGCCGGCGCCCAGCAGGATGAGCGTGGGGTGTATCACGCCGGCACTCTGTTGGTGAGCTTTCCCGGTACGCGGCACAGTGTCGCCAGTCCGGAAGGCTGCGTGGTGTTGGCGGTATGGGAAGCACCCGTGCTTTTTGTATAGCGTGCATGGTTTCAAAACAAGCGAATGCCAAAGGCATTCCCCCATCAAAATCGACTGACATGATTTCCAAGATTTCCAACCTGAATATCACCACCCTCCGCAGCCTGTATCAATCCGGCGAACTCACCCCACTTGGACTGTTGGAAGACCTGCTCGACCACATGGCCGGCGAAGACACCCACCACATCTGGATCAGCCGTCTCGATGCCGACGCGCTGCGGGCCTATGCAAGGAAGCTCGAAGGCAGGGACATCGCGACGCTCCCGCTCTACGGCATTCCCTTCGCCATCAAGGACAACATCGATCTCGCCGGCCTGCCCACCACCGCCGGCTGTCCCGAATACGCCTACGCGCCTGAACGCAGTGCCACTGTGGTGCAGCGCCTGATCGATGCCGGCGCGATCCCCTTGGGGAAAACCAACCTCGACCAGTTCGCCACCGGCCTCAATGGCACCCGCTCGCCCTACGGCGCCTGCCGCAACGCCTTCAAGCCCGACTTCATTTCCGGCGGTTCCAGCTCCGGTTCGGCCGTCGCCGTGGCGCTCGGGCTGGCGAGCTTCTCGCTCGGCACCGACACCGCCGGCTCAGGCCGCGTGCCCGCCGCGTTCAATAATCTGATCGGCCACAAGCCGAGCTGCGGCGCGCTGTCCACCCGCGGCGTGGTGCCCGCCTGCCGTTCGCTTGATGCCGTGTCGATCTTCGCGCTCACCGCCGAGGATGCCGAGCGCGTGCTGGCGGTCGCCGCCGGCTTCGATGCCGAGGATGACTATTCGCGGCCGCTGGCACCGCACGGTTTCGACTTCGGTCGCGCCAAGAATTTCAGGTTTGGCGTGCCGATGGCGAAAGACCTGGAATTCTTCGGCAACGCCGACGCGGAACGACTTTTCGGCGAAGCGGTGGAACGATTGAAAGCGCTGGGCGGCACGCCGGTGGAAGTCGACCTCGCGCCCTTCCTCGAAACCGCGCGACTGCTCTACGGCGGCCCCTGGGTGGCTGAGCGCTACCTCGCCATCCGCGACTTCTTCGACGCGCAGCCCGAGAAGGTCTTTCCGCCGGTGCGCGACATCATCGCCGGCGGCCGCGACATCAGCGCCGCCGACACCTTCGCCCATCTCTACAAGCTGCGTGCGTACAAGCGCGTGTGCGATGCCGTGTGGGACGACATCGACGTGCTGCTCACCCCCACCGCCGGCACGATCTACCGCATCGAAGAAATGCAGGCCGACCCCATCCGCCTCAACGCCAGCCTCGGCCATTACACCAACTTCATGAACCTGCTCGATCTGGCCGCCACCGCGGTGCCGGCCGGGTTCCAGAACGACGGCCTGCCGTTCGGCGTGACCCTGATCGCGCCGCCGCATCAGGACGGCCCACTGCTGCATCTGGGGTCAAAAATGCAGCAGGCACTCGGCGGCAAGCTGGGCGCTACGACCCACGCGCTGCCGCCTGCCGAGAACTTGAATTTGCTGCCGGAGGGTCAGGTGCGCATCGCCGTCGTCGGCGCTCATCTGAGCGGGCTACCGCTCAATCATCAGCTCACTGAGCGCAACGCGCGCCTGGTGGCGGCGGCGCAGACCGCGCCCAAATACCGCTTCTACGCCCTGCCCGACGGCAAGCGCCCCGGTCTCATCAAGGTGAAAGCGGGCGGCGCATCAATCGCCTGCGAAGTCTGGGAAATGCCCGCCAGCCAGTTCGGCTCCTTCGTCACGGGAATTCCTGCGCCGCTCGGCATCGGCAAGCTGGAACTGGCTGATGGTTCCATCGTAAATGGGTTTATCTGCGAAGGCATCGGGGTGGTCGATGCACAGGACATCACGGAGTATGGGGGGTGGCTGAAGTGGCTGGATAATCGGGGTGAGTGACTGCAAACGTAAAGCTAAGCGGCGAGCAATCGCACCGTGGATGCACTACAGAAAGCGCCATGAAATAACCCCGGCGTGGTTGTTCGTCCGGTTCAGCGCCGGGTTGGCCAGCCACTGGCGGGCAAGCACTTGTCCTTGTTCGTCGCTTGACCGAGCCATCCGGGAGACCAGCGTATCGCGGGCGGCTTGCGCCCGCTCGGCGAATGCTGCGTTGTCGAATAGGTCGGGCCGGGATCGGGTGAAATGCACGGCCAGTGCATACCATTTGAGGGCCAGGGCCGCGTCAGCCGGCACGGCCCTGCCGTGCTCATGGAGTCCACCCAGCGCCAGATGGGCCGCAGCCATGCCCTGGCCGGCTGCCTGTTCCAGCAAACGGATCGCCTGGTCGTCGTTCCGAGGGACGCCGTCGCCTTTGGCGTACATCCACCCGAGATGGAAGCAGGCCGGCGCATAGCTGTTTCGGGCGGAACGGGTGAACCATTCCACGGCCAGGGCGCCGTCCCTGGGCACGCCCCAGCCGTGGGCATGGAGGATGCCCAGCATGTACTGTGCGCGTGGGTGGTTCGCCTGTGCCGCCCGGCCCAGCCAACGGGCAGCCTTCCGGTGGTCCTGGGGGAAACCTGACGGCCAGCCGTGGAAATGGCCGTTTTCGTAGGCATAGCCAAGCTCGAACTGGATGTCGGGCCATCTGGCCACCCCGATCACGGCGACCCCGCACAGGGTTAACGCAGCGACCAGCCCCGCCACGTGCCATGCGCGATTCGTCCCGGCAGCAATTTTCATTCTCTCCCTTCAGGCTCCCCGTCGCCTGGGGCTATTGAAGCAAGGGAAGCATTTTTCCGCGTTCGGCGCCATCTGTGGAAGACGGCACGGCTTGTGAACATGCGATAGCGGCCGGTGGATGGACATCCTGCGTCCAGTCGTTGAGGCTCGCGCGCGTGCCTGGCAGGGGGGCGTCGCTTATTTGAGCAGGAACAGCAGCTTTTCATCCCCAACTTCGATCACGTCATTGGGCGTCAGCAGCTGTGGTTGAAGGCCGATGGATTTTCCATTCAGGCGCGCCGGTTTTTTTCCCTCGACATGGGTGATGAAATAGCCGTGCGGACGGGCATTGATCACGGCAAGCTGTTTTCCCGGTATGCCAAAGGTATGCAGCACCCGGGACAATTCGATTTCCTTGCTGGACGGACTGCCATTGAACACGCGGACCAAGCCGATACGGGCGCCTGCCCTGAGGCGGCGCTCATTCTTTGCCGTCGCCAACGCATAAGCGCCAACCGGTTGGGCAGACGCATCGCCTTCCATGGCAGAAGCCTGAATGATCATCGTTCTGTCGAAACTGGGGCCATCAATGGCTTTATGGTTGCGGTAGCGAATCTGGACGTCGGCAATTTCGATGACGTCGTCATTTTGCAGGATGTGTCGGGTGACAGACTGGCCATTCACCAACGTACCATTGGTGCTGCCCAGGTCATCCAGGATGTCATCGTTGCCGACAGAGGTGATGCGGGCATGCGACCGGCTGACCCCCTGGACGTCAAGGCACAGGTCATTGTCGGGCCGGCTGCCGATCGTGAAGCTGGATGCGTCGAGGAAGTGGTTTCCGGTGATTTCACCGTTTTGACTGACGATTAGTTTTGCCATGCGGGTTTAACGTCCGAATAGCCAGGCGAAGAGACCGTTCTTCTTCGCGTCTGGCTTGGTGGGCGGCCTGACTTTTGCCAGGATCACGGAAATATTGTCATCACCGCCATTGTCGTTGGCGATCATGACCAGTTGGCTGGCGGCAAGCGGCAAGTTGGCCTGGAGCGAATTGAGCACCAGTTCGATGTCCGCGTTGTCGACCATGTCGTTCAGGCCATCGGAGCAGACCAGATAGATATCCCCCGGCAGGGCCTCGCACTCATCCAGCGTAACCTCCACCTCGGCATGCAGACCCAGCCCGCGCGTCACAAGGTGGCGGTTGTGCGACCTTGCTGCGGCCTCGGAATTGAGTATTCCCTGGTCGATCTGCTCCTGCAACAAGGAATGGTCGTGCGTCATCAATTCCAGACGGTTATCGCGCAGGCGATAGATGCGTGAATCGCCGACATGCGCCATCGTGGCCTGACTGTTCCGGAACAACAGCAGCGCCAGCGTTGAACCCATTGCCTGGCTCTGGCTGTGGTGAACGCGCTGCGCGCGTTGTTGGCCTTCCAGGTAAATCGCCTTGTTGGCCTTTTTTATGACATTTTCAACTAAGGCGGCAAGGTCACTGCCGTTGTTGGGCTTGTCCTGCAATTCCGCGGTCAGCCCTTCAACAATGATTTGAGTGGTAAGGCTGCTGGCCACATCGCCGGACTGGTAGCCTCCCATGCCGTCGGCCAGGACCAGCAGGCCCAGATCGCTGACGGTGGCAATACTGTCCTCGTTCAGGTTTCGCAGTATGCCCGGGTCGGTCTTGGCGGCGATTTCAAGTAAAGGGGGGATGCCGGATGAGGCGTTTGTCAAAACGATGGTCTCCTAGTGTTTGTTATACTTTGTTATCGAGAATTCTCGCACCAGAAATTGCCCCAGGCAAGCTATCCGCCCAATCCGCTGCATGCTCAATCAAACTAGATTCGGTCGCTATGAAGTGGTATCCGTGCTTGGGCAGGGTGCGATGGGGGCAGTCTACAAGGCGGTTGATCCGCTGATTGAGCGTGCCGTCGCCATCAAGACGATCAACCTCGACCTCTCAAAAGAAGAACGCGCCGAGTTCGAGGAGCGCTTTTACCGCGAGGCCAAATCCGCTGGCCGCCTGAGCCACGCCAATATCGTCACCATCTATGATGTGGGCGAGGCCGACGATATCGCCTATATCGCGATGGAATACCTGGAAGGGGAGTCGCTGCGCGAAATGCTCGATTCCGGCGTGGTGATGCCGATAGAGATGATCCGCAGCATCGCGGCGCGCGTTGCGAGTGCGCTCAACTATGCCCATGAAAACCATGTGGTGCACCGCGATATCAAGCCTGCGAACATCATGGTCACGCCTAGCCGTGACGTCAAAATCATGGACTTCGGCATTGCCCAGGTTCCTACGGGTTCGCGCACGCAGCTGGGTACCGTTCTGGGCTCCCCCAAGTACATGGCCCCCGAGCAGGTGGCGGGCCAGCCGACGGATGGCAGGACGGATATCTTCGCGCTCGGCGTCGTGCTGTACGAAATGCTGACCGGGGCGACGCCTTTCAATGCCGACAACCTCAGCGCCATCATGTACAAGATCCTGCATGAAGAGCCTGCGCCGCCCAGCACCATCAACTCCCGCGTGCCGGTGGCGTTCGACCGGATCATCAGCCGGGCGCTGGCCAAGCGGCCCGAGGACCGTTACCAGACCGCTCGGGAGCTCTCCCGCGATTTGAGAGACCTCGATGCCGCCTCCACCCGGGAGCCGCGCAGGTCGGCCGCAAGTTCCGAGCCGGTAAAAGCCGCTCGCGCAGGCTGGGCGCCTGTAGAGGAGCCCACCACCCTGATGCTGCAGGCGCCCAAGGGGCAGGGCCACCCTGCGGTCGCGTCCTCGGGCAAGAGGCCGGGGAGCAAGAAAAAAATTGCTTCCGTTGCGGGTAAGGTACCCGTGCCCAAGCCGTTATGGCTCGCGCTCCCGGTATTGGTCATGGCTGCGATCGTCATCCTTTCGCAGCGGCCGCAGCATGATGACAAGATGGCAGCCCCGGAGGCGCAGGTGCTTGAAGTGACGCCTCCCTCCTCGCCGCAATCGGCGAGGTCCACGGCAAAAGCCGTTGCAGCGTCCGTGCCTGGTGTGCCTGCAGCCGAAAGCGTCCGCCCGCCGGCTCCCGAGGTGCCAGCGGAAGCGACCGTAATGCTCGCAATTTCTCCCTGGGGTGAGGTGTATGTCGACGGCAAGCGTGTCGGTGTCTCCCCTCCGCTATCCACGCTGCAACTGCAAGCCGGGAAGCACGACGTGGAAATCCGCAACCGGGCCTTTGCGCCCTACCGTGATACCGTGAACCTGAGACCAGGCCAGTCGCTCAAGATCAGGCACAAATTCAGATAAGGACATGACTATGAGGCAGATAGGTGCGCTGCTTTGCGCGGCACTGCTGATGACAGCTTGCGCTGCGCCCGTCGTTCGGGACGCTGGCCTCGACAAACTCGCCCTCCGCAAAGCGGAGCAGGACTTGTCGTCAGGGATTCGTGCTTACGAAGACGGGGATTACAGAAACTCCGCCCGGCTTTTGCAGAATGCGCTTTCAGAAGGGCTGTTTCTGAAGTCGGACCAAGTTGCGGCGCACAAGTATCTGGCTTTCATCCATTGCGCCCAGGCGCGGGAAAAATCATGCCGCAGCGAGTTTCGCAAGGCGCTGGAACTCGATCCCGGATTTGAACTGACCCCGGCAGAGTCGGGCCATCCTTCGTGGGGGCCCGTCTTCAAATCGGTCAAACAGCCATGACGTAAGTCCTGTATCAATAGAGGCCTGCTTCTGCTGAGGCCTGATTGTGTTGTCGGTCCAGCAAAGTCCTTCGCCCGAAACGGCGCAAAGGGGCGGTGTCACCCCGCAGCCACCTATTTTTTTTTGTAATACCCCACCAGTTCGCCCTTCGCCAGGATGTGTCCCTGCATCGCCTTTTCCAGGACGACCTTGGTCGCCGGGCGCAGAACAGGGAGGACGGTGTCGAGCGCGTAAAGCGTGTGAACGTAGCGATGGCGGCCGATGGGTGGGCAGGGGCCGCCGTAGCCTTCGCGCTTCCAGTCGTTGAGGCCTTCGCGCGTACCCGCCGGCAGATTCGCACGCGACGAGCCGGCCTCGAGCGCGTTGGTGTCGGGGGGGATGTTGTACAGCACCCAGTGCACCCAGGTCATTTTTGGCGCGGCCGGATCAGGGGCGTCGGGGTCGTCGATGATCAGTGCCAGGCTTTTCGTCCCGGCCGGCACGCCGGACCACGCCAGCGGCGGAGACTGGTCGCTGCCTTCGCAGGTGTACAGGGTGGGTATGTCCGCATTCTGGGCAAATGCACTCGAGTTCAGTTCCATGGTCGTGTTCCTTTCCGCGGCGCACGCCACGCCCATGCTCAAGACAAGCATGGCGCAGCAGCTGATCGGATTGTGGGTGGGGGTCTGCAAGGGGATCCCTTCCTTCGAGCTTGAACCATAGGTGCCATAAGCCGCGCCATGGACTGCAGTGATTCTCCGAGAAAGCGCATCGATGCGACGCTGCACCAAGCGGCCGCACGACCAGATGTTTTGCACAATGGTGGTGCATTGTCTGTTTCGCTCCCGGGCGCCATCCCGCGTAAATTGGACGATTGCGCGGGATGACATGATGGCAGGTTTCTTGCAGTGGAACTCCTGATTTTTCGACAAGGAGCCAACCATGAGCACGAAGTTGAAGTCCAGTTTGGGCCCCCTGCATCTTTGGGGCATCGCAGTCGGTCTGGTGATTTCCGGTGAATACTTCGGCTGGAGCTATGGCTGGGGCGCTGCGGGCACGCTGGGCTTCCTGGTGACCACCATCCTCGTGGCGAGCATGTATGCCGCATTCATTTTCAGCTACACCGAGCTCACTGCCGCCATTCCCCATGCCGGCGGCCCCTTCGCATACAGTCGCCGCGCCTTTGGCCCGGCAGGCGGGCTGATCGCCGGGCTGGCGACGCTGATCGAATTTGTTTTTGCGCCACCTGCCATCGCTTTGGCCATCGGCGCCTACCTCAATGTGCAATTCCCGGCGCTCGATCCGAAGACCGCGGCAGTGGGGGCCTACATCGTCCTCATGGGGCTCAACATTCTGGGGGTCCGTATCGCTGCGACTTTCGAGCTGATCGTCACCGTGCTCGCGGTGTTCGAACTGCTGGTGTTCATGGGGGTGGTGGCGCCGGGATTCAGCGTCAGCAATTTCGTGCTCAACGGCTGGGCCGGACAGGACCAGTTCAGCGGCGCGGCGCTGGCCGGCATCTTCGCGGCGATTCCGTTTGCGATCTGGTTCTTCCTGGCCATCGAGGGCGCGGCGATGGCGGCCGAGGAAGCGAAGGACCCCAGGCGCACCATTCCCGTCGCCTACATCAGCGGCATTTTCACCCTGCTGGTGCTGGCTTTCGGCGTGATGATCTTCGCCGGTGGCGTAGGCGACTGGAAGGCCCTGTCCAACATCAACGACCCGCTGCCGCAGGCCATGAAGGCAGTCGTCGGCGAGCGCTCCGGCTGGCTGCACATGCTGGTGTGGATCGGCCTGTTCGGTCTGGTGGCAAGTTTCCACGGCATCATCCTCGGCTACTCGCGCCAGTTCTTCGCGCTCGCTCGGGCCGGCTACCTGCCCGCCTACCTGGCCAAGCTGCATCCGCGTTTCCAGACCCCGCACCGGGCGATCATCGTTGGCGGCCTGATCGGCATCGCAGCCATCTACAGCGACGGTCTGATCAATCTGCAGGGCATGAGTCTCACCGCAGCGATGATCACCATGGCGGTGTTCGGCGCCATCGTCATGTACATCATGAGTATGCTGAGCCTGTTCAAGCTGCGCCGCAGCGCGCCCCTCATGGAACGCCCGTTCATAGCGCCCGGCTATCCGGTGGTGCCTGCCGTCGCCCTGGTGCTGGCAGTCGTCTGCTTGATTGCGATGGCTTGGTTCAACGCCGTGATCGGCCTGGTGTTCGTCGGCTTCATGGCCATCGGCTACGGCTACTTCTACTTCACCGCACACCAGCGTGCCGCGGCGCCGGAAGACGCCCTGCTGGAGGGGGGCTGATCCCGGGCTCGGGCTGAATCATGGCCTACCGAAGCACCGTCGGCCTGCGCGGGCACGTCTTCTCCAGCCTGCGCGAGGTCATGGCCAAGGCCAGCCCGGCCCGCTCCGGCGATTACCTCGCGGGCTTGGGGGCGGGCAGCTACGAGGAGCGCATGGCGGCGCGCATGGTGCTCGCCGAACTGCCGTTGCGCACTTTCCTCGATGAGGCGCTGATTCCCTATGAAACGGACGAAATCACCCGCCTGATCGTCGACCGCCACGATGTGGCTGCCTTCGTCCCGGTCAGCCACCTGACGGTCGGCGATTTCCGCAACTGGCTGTTGCTCGACAGCACCGACAGCGCGGCCCTGGCGGCGCTGGCGCCGGGCATCACGCCGGAGATGGCGGCTGCGGTGAGCAAGCTGATGCGCAACCAGGACCTGATCCTGGTGGCCCGCAAGTGCCGCGTGGTGACCCGCTTCCGCAACACCATCGGTCTGCCCGGCCACCTCGCCGTGCGCCTGCAGCCCAACCACCCCACCGACGATTTGCGCGGCATTGCGGCCAGCCTGCTCGACGGACTGTTTTACGGCGCGGGCGACGCGGTGGTCGGCATCAACCCGGCGAGCGATTCGCTGGGCGCGATGCATGCCTTGTGGCAGATGCTGGACGAGGTACGCGCGCGTTTCGACATCCCGATGCAGAGTTGTGTGCTCACGCATGTCACCAGCCAGATCCAGGCGATCGAACAGGGGGCTCCCATCGATCTCGTGTTCCAGTCGATCGCCGGCACCGAGCAAGCCAACTCGAGCTTCGGCGTCACGCTCGCCCTGTTGCGCGAGGCGCACGAGGCGGCGCTGTCGCTCAAGCGCGGCACGCTGGGCGACAACGTGATGTATTTCGAGACTGGCCAGGGCAGCGCGCTCTCGGCTGGCGCCCACCACGGCGTCGATCAGCAGACTTGCGAAGCGCGGGCCTATGCGGTGGCGCGCGAGTTTCGGCCCTTGCTCACCAACACCGTGGTCGGCTTCATCGGCCCGGAGTACCTGTACGACGGCAAGCAGATCATCCGTGCCGGCCTGGAGGACCACTTCTGCGGCAAGCTGCTGGGCGTGCCCATGGGATGCGACGTGTGTTATACCAACCACGCCGAGGCCGACCAGGACGACATGGATACCCTCATGACCCTGCTCGCCAATGCCGGGTTTAACTTCATCATGGGCATTCCGGGCGCCGACGACATCATGCTCAACTACCAGAGCACGTCCTTCCACGACGCGCTCTATCTGCGCACCCTGCTGGACCTGAAACGGGCTCCCGAATTCGACGCCTGGCTGACGAGCATGGGCATTGCCGATGCGCATGGCCGGCTGCGCGAGGTGGGGCGCGAGCACAGCCTGTTGCGCGAATTGCCCGTCCTGCGTGCGGCATGACGACAAAACCGTCGCCGCCATCTCCCGTGGCCCTGGTACAAGACAATCCGTGGGAATCCCTGCGGCGCCACACCGCGGCCCGCATCGCCCTGGGCCGGGTGGGGCCCAGCTTGCCAACCGGCGAGGTCCTGCGCCTTGGGCTGGCCCATGCCCAGGCGCGCGATGCGGTGCATCGGCCGCTCGATTTCGACGCGCTGCACCGTGAACTGCTGGGGGACGGTTGGCCGGTGCTGCGTGCGCATAGCCAGTCACCCAACCGCCAGACCTACCTGTTGCGTCCGGACCTGGGGCGCCGACTGCTTGAAGCGGACGGGGCGGCGTTGCGCACACGGCGTGCTGCGGCGGAATTGGCGATCATCGTGGCCGACGGCCTGTCTTCCTCCGCCGTGCAGCAACACGCGCAACCCCTGCTTGCGGCCTTCCGCACGTGCTTCGACACGGACTGGGCGAATACGCCGGTGGTGCTGGTCGAGCAGGGACGGGTCGCGATCGGCGACGAAATCGGCGAGGCCTTGCGCGCCCGGCTGGTCGCGGTGCTGATTGGCGAGCGGCCTGGGCTGAGCTCGCCTGCCAGCCTGGGCGTTTATCTCACTTTCGCACCGCGCCAGGGACGCATGGACAGCGAGCGCAACTGCATTTCCAACGTGCGGCCGGAAGGCTTGGCCTACCCTCTGGCTGCCCATAAGCTTGCCCATTTGTGCCGGGCCGCGCTGCGCCTCCAGCTGACCGGCGTCGACCTCAAGGATGACAGCGACCTGCTTGCATCGCCGGCGTGATTCGGCTGGCAGCCGTGCCTGGCGCGGCCTTTCGGGAAAACCAGAAAATAGCGCGCCAATGGCGCGCTATTTCGTCCTGGGGGCGTCGAGGTTTATTTCGAGGCGGATGCCGCGGCCGAGCTGTGGAGCAGGGCGGATATAAACGCCTGATCCTCGAACAGCATTTTCATGCCGCTTTCGAGCGCACGCTCAAGCGCGATCTTGGCGTTGTTGCCGCTCGCGAGTTGCGTATTCTTCTCCATGCCCTGCGCGATGATCTGCTTCGAGAAGAGGAGCGCACCGCTGTTCGATTTCACGATAACCGACATGTTCAGGTCGGCCACGGCATCGCCGGCGAAGAAGCCCATTTTGTGATCGTTGTAGAAGCGGGTGAGGTCGGCAGCGATCCTGACGAGCGCCGCATCCGAGCCGAGCTGGAAGCCGCGGGCCTGAAGCTCTTTCTCAATGGCCTTGCGGACAGTGACAGCCACATCCTCGGCAGTGGTGATGGGCGCCATTTCCATGCCGTAGCCGTTCTTCTTGCTGCTGACCTTGCTTTTGTCCAATCGCTGGTCGGTGACCTGCACGTTCACGGAAACGGCGTCAGCCCCTGCAATTCTGGAAACGCCTGTCTGCTGGGTGTAATTGAGCTCGACCTGCTCGGTGGTGAGCGCGCAGCCCGACAGGCTGGCCACGGCCACGCAGCATGCGAAGGCCAGTGATTTTGCTTTCATTTTTCTGTTCCCCTGGGTGTTGAATGGCGCTGAAACCATTTTCAGCACGGCCATTATGCTTGGCCGGTTCGCCGGCTCACAAGGGGTTTCGCCGGTACAGCCTTCTTTGCCGATTTATCAGCGCCGCCGCCTGACCGGGCGATCGCTTGCCGGTAACGGTTGCCCGGATTGCCAGATGTCTATGATGAAGATGTTCAACAGGCTTCGAACAGAAAGGGGATGCGATGAATTTTCTTGGCGCAGTCATTCTGGTGGCTCTGTTTGTGATCGCCGTATTTACCTTGGCGAACTGGTCGGTTCTCAGCGCGCCGGCCACGCTGTCCTTCATCGTGTTCGAAGTAGAAGGGCCGCTCGGCGTGATCCTGCTCGGTGCCATGCTGGTTCTGGTGGCGCTTTTCGTCCTCTATGCCCTGACCCTGCGCACCAACACGCTGATGGAGTCGCGCCGCCACAACCATGAACTGCAGGCCCAGCGCAAGCTTGCGGAAACCGCCGAAGCCTCGCGCCTCAGTGAATTACGTGCGCAGATCGAGCGTGAATTCGCCCGGTTGCGCACTGCCATCGGGGCAATCGACGGACAGATGGACAGGCACGAGCAGTCGATGAAGCAATCGCTGGACGAAGCTGCCAATGGTCTGTCTGCGCTGGTGGCCGAAATGGGCGACAAGATCGACCGTGCGCTTGCACGGACTGCGACCGAAACGAAAGGAACCTGAGATGCGTACCCGTGACGACCCTGTACAGATGATGCACACCATGCTGGACACATTGAATGCCGAAATCGATGCCTTGACGGAGCGGGCCGAAAATGCCGGGGCCGACGTACGCGACGAGATCGCCGAGCTTCGCACAAAACAGGACGAGGCCCGTGCCAGGCTGGCTTCGTTGCGTAATGGGGGCGAAGGGGCGTGGAAAATTTGAAGGTCGGCGTCGAGAATGCCGGAATGCTGTCCAGGCTCTTCCGCTGAACGCCGGGCACACGCTATCCGGCCAGCCCTCTGCATGCCCGGGCAAACCAGAATCGGCCGGTATGAAGTGGTATCCGTGCTCGGGCAGGGTGCGATGGGGGCGGTCTATAAGGCGATTGATCCGCTGACTGGGCGTGCCGTCGCCGTCAAGACGATCAACCTCGACCTTTCGAATGAAGAACGCGCTGAGTTCGAAGAGCGCTTTTACCGCGAGGCCAAATCCGCAGGCCGCCTGAGCCACGCCAATATCGTCACCATCTACGATGTGGGCGAGACCGACGACATCGCCTATATCGCGATGGAATACCTGGAAGGGCAGTCGCTGCGCGAGGTGCTCGATTCCGGCGTGGTGTTGCCGATAGAGATGATCCGCAGCATCACGGCGCGCGTTGCGAGTGCGCTTTACTACGCGCATGAAAACCACGTGGTACACCGCGACATCAAGCCTGAGAACATCGTGATCACGCTTGACCATGACGTCAAAATCATGAATTTCGGCATTGCCCAGATTCCTGCCGGTTCGCCCATGCAGCCTGGCACGATTCTGGGGATTCCGGGGTCGCCCAAGTACATGGCTCCAGAGCAGGTGGCGGGTGGGAACACCGATGGCAGGACAGACGTTTTTGCCCTGGGGGTGGTGTTGTACGAAATGCTGACCGGGGTGACGCCTTTCAATGGCGACAACCTTGGCGCCATCACGTACAAGATATTGAAAGAAGAGCCCCTACCACCCAGCACGCTCAATGCCCGCGTGCCGCCGGTGTTCGACCGGATCATCAGCCGGGCACTGGCAAAGCGCCCCAGGGATCGTTACCAGACAGCTTTGGCGTTCGCCCGGGATTTGCGAAAACCAGATGCCGCCATATGCCAGATAGCGTGCCGACCCGCTGCAAGCAATGGGCCGGCAAAGGCCGTACAGACAAGCGGGACGCCGGCCGAGCAGCAAGACGCGACCTCGTTTCCACCCCCGCACAACGCTCGGGGGATCAAGGAAAAAGCAGCCTCTCTTCTGGGGAAGGCACAGCAGGGCCGCAAGCCATTATTGCGTGCAATCCTGATCTTGATCATGGCTGCGTTGGTGTTGTATTCGCAGGATCATCAACCTCGGCGTGACGAGCCTGCAGCCCCCTTGGCAAAGCCAACGGTTTCCGCGGCGCCAGCGGTTCTGGCAACACCAGCGGTTTCAGCAACGCCAGCGGTTTCAGCGTCGCCAAAGGTTTTGTCAAAGCCAAAGGTTTCAGTAAAGCAAAGACTTTTGGCAAAGCCTGCTGTGCCTGAATCGGAAAGTGTGCCCTCGCCAGTTTCAGTGACGCAGCCGAATGCCACCCTGACCTTGGCAATTTCGCCTTGGGGTGAGGTGGTCGTCGACGGAAAAAGCGTCGGCGTATCCCCCCACTCACCGCGCTGCAACTCGAGGCGGGGACGCACCTGGTGGAAATACGTAATCAGGGATTCGAACCCTACCGCAATACCGTGAACCTGGAGCCCGACACGCCGCTCAAGATCAAGCACAAATTCAAATAAGGATATGGCCATGAAGCGGAGGGGTGGACTGCTGCTTTGCGCGGCACTGCTGATGACTGCCTGCGCTTCGCCCTTCATGCGGGATGCGGGCCTGGACAAACTCGCTCCCCGCAAGGCCGAGCAGGACTTGTCGTCAGGAATCCGGGCTTACGAAGACGGGGAGTATGCAAGCGCCGTCCGGCTTCTGCAGAACGCGCTATCAGGAGGGCTGCTCCTGAATTCCGACAAGGTGGCGGCGCACAAGTATCTGGCTTTCATCCATTGCGCCCAGGCGCGGGAAGCATCATGCCGCAATGCGTTTCGCAAGGCGCTGGAGCTCGATCCAGAATTTGAATTGAGCCCGGCAGAATCGGGCCATCCCTTGTGGGGGCCCGTCTTCAAATCGCTCAAACACTCGATGAGGAAAAGGCCCTGAATATCGCTAGGCTGGGCTCAATTCACGCTGAGGGCCGTGCCCCCCGCCTCCTGTACGCCTTGATCATAAGACCCCCGGGGGTGAGATCGAACCGCCAAGTCGCGCCGATCGCGACCGCCATCAGGAAGGAGTCGGCGTTCATCCCCAGCGCTGCCATCCAGAGAGCAAAAAACCTTCCTGCCTAGCCTGAATGGTTTAAGTGGCTAGAATGAAATTCAATTTTCGCCACCGTTGGAATCGATATGATGAAATCAGACCCGATGTCAAAGGCTGTAAATAAAACCTTCGCGACTGCACTGGCGGTGACTGTTTTCTCGCAGCCCGCCCTGGCTGCCGAAGCGACCTCTGCCGGTACGCCTGATCTGGCGTCGATCAAACAGCAACTGGATGAGCAATCCAGGGAGCTGGCGGAACAGCAGCGACAACTGGCGGCGGATCTGAAAAAGCTGGAAACCCACAAGCGGGCGCTGGATGACAGCCAGCGCCGACTGGAGTCGCTGCGACGGCAGCTGGGCATGGCGCCGAACGAGCAGCAGGTCGCAAGCGCCGACCTGGCAGTTTTGTCTGGCGGCCAGTCGTCGGCGAGCAGCCAGGACATCGGCACGGTGGATGTGGGAACGCTTTTCGCGCAACCCACCATCCTCACCCCCCAGGGCACGCTGGTATTTGAACCCTCCCTGCAGTATGCCTTCAGTTCCTCGGACCGTGTTTCGATCGTCGGCTACAGCATCCTGCCGGCCCTGGTGATCGGCCTCATCGACGTGCGCAGCGTCAAGCGCAGTACCTGGATCGCTTCCGCCGGCCTGCGTTACGGCCTGACCAACCGGCTGGAAATCGAGGCCAAGCTTCCTTACGTCTATCGCAACGATGACACCATCAGCCGGCCCCTCAATTTGAACTCCGCTGCTGCCGAAAGACTATTCAGCGCCGATGGTAATGGGCTGGGCGACATCGAGCTGGCTGCGCGCTACCAGCTCAACCTGCCCAAAGGGAACGATCCCTTCTATGTTGCCGGCCTGCGCCTGAAAACCCGCACCGGCAAAGACCCGTTCGAGGTTGAATATCTCGAGGCCAGCAGCCCTCAAAATTTCGGCACGTTTCAAAAGGAGCTGCCTACCGGCTCGGGCTTCTACAGCCTGCAGCCCAGTCTGAGCGCAGTCCTGCCAACCGACCCGGCGGTATTTTTCGGCGGCATCAACTATCTGTGGAACATCAAGCGTGACGTGAATAAAGAGGTGGGTGGACCTGGTAACTTTGTCGGGGAAGTGGATCCGGGCGACTCCATCGGCATCAACCTGGGCATGGGTCTTTCGCTCAATGAAAGAAGCGCCTTCAGCATCGGCTATGAACACACCTGGATCGGCAAGACCAAGGTGGATGACACCAGTCCCGATACCGCGACCTCGACCCAGCTGGCCAGCCTGCTGGTGGGCTACTCCTACAAGCTGGGCAAGACCACCAACTTCAATCTGTCCATCGGTGCCGGTCTGACGGAAGACACGCCGGACACCCAGATCACCGTGCGCTTGCCAATCCGCTTTTAGGCGCACGGTGTTGCCAGCAACAGGCAACAAAGAACAAAGCCAGGCAATGCCTGGCTTTGTTTTCGGGAGGGGGCGGTGCGCTGTTAGCTAACGTATTCCGGCGGCCAGTGCCTGGTTGAGCGCGGCGTCCAGCCGCATCGCAGCGGCGGCGCTCTGGATCGACAGGGTCGCGTTCAGTATCGTGAGGTTGCGGATGACCTGATCGTTCACCGTATTCTGGATCACCGTGTTGAGCGAACTCAGTGACTCGGGCAGGGTGAATACATTGCCGGTTCCGTTCTGGACCAGGGTGATGATGCCCTGATTGTTGATTACCTGGGAGGCCACGATGGGGGTGAGCGCCGCTTCTGCCGGTGTTGCGGCGGACACTGGCAGGGCTGCGTTCTCTGCTCGGGTTGAGGGCTGCGTTGAGGCCGCCAATGCTGCGGCAGCCGGCGCAGGGTTGGCAGCGATGAGCTGGAGCGGATTGAGCTTCATGGATGACACCAGTTCTCCATTGATGTAGGTGAGCTGCTCCAGGGAAAAGGCCAGCATCAGTTGCATGCCGTTGAAGTTGAATTCAAATCCCCCGCGCATCCTGTCTAGCTCCTCATCGCTGGCGGCAGCATAGCCCTCGAAGGCCGGAAAGGCGGCCTGCACCGCGCCGCAGATGAGCATGCCGATGAGCATCAGCAGCTTGCGTATGAAATGTGGGCACATGGCGGTACCTCAATAGTCGCCGACCTGCCGGCGCAACAAGGTCACGTTGGTCATGTCGTTGGGGCCGGTGGCCAGGTCGATCGGGGCTTTTTCACGCACCCGCCAGTCCAAGGGGTGATTGAAAACAGCCTTCTGGTTAAGGCCGTTGATGACGAAAAGAATCTTGTTCACCATCATTTTCTCGAATTGCCGCTGCGGATAGACGCGTCCGCCCAGCGAGGGATCGCCGACGGCGACCTTGCCGTCGCGGATGCCCTTGATGACCACGAAATGGTTGTAGCCGTTGTCGCGCACCAGCGCGATGGCCGGAATGCCCACGCCCTCCAGTCGCTGAAGGGGCGCGGGATAGCCGTCGGCAGAATAGCCCCGGGCTTCGAGGAAGCGCTTGAGGTCGAGCAGGGAAAATCCCTCGCGACGGATTTTATTGTGATCCCCGTTATTCCACATGGTCTTGAAGATGGTGGCCTCGTCGACCGGGTCGCCGTAATGGTAGGTCAGCAGGGTGGAGAGCGCCGCCGAGCCGCAGCTGAAATCAAGCTTCTGGCGTACCGTCAAACGGAACTGGCGCTCCTTGATACTCATGACATTCACGTTCATGGAGCCGAAACCGGCCCCCGGTATGACCACCGATCCCGACCAGACTGGCGGGGCCAGCAGGGGGAGCAGCAGAAAAAGCAGCAGGGCGCGCACCTCACTGCACCTGCAGGTTGAGGATCATGGCATTCTGAATCAGTACGTTGTTGCCTGAATTCTGGATCAGCGTGGAGAAGCCGGTACTGCCGGCCAGCGCGCCATCGGTAACGAAGTTGCCGCCTGTTACGGTATTCAGGGCGCTGTTCTCGTACAGCGCGGCATCCAGATCGTTGATGTTGGTGATGGTTGCACCGCCACGGTATTCCGACAATGCCGAATCGGAGAGGGCGCCATCGAAGGCGGCCGTCATTTCACTCGAGTCGCTTGTCGCAGGCGCCTCTTCAGCCCGGGCGGCTTGCCCGACCATGGCCGAACCTGCAGCGAAAAATATCAGGATTGCATGTTTCATGGCATTCATCCTTCCGGGTAAAAACCCGGGACCGCAAACGTGCGGTCCCGGGGTCACACGGTTACTGCACTGTCAGGTTGGCTTGAACGGTCACGCCAATCTGGGTCAGCGCATTGGCTCCGGTGTTTTGCGACACGGAGATGATGCCGGCGCCATTGGTCAGGCTGCTGGAGATGGTGTTGGAGGCATCGTAGGTGCCGGCGTTGCCGCCATGTGAATCCCCGCCGTTGCCGCCAACCCCGCCGTTGCCTGTGGTGGCCGAGGCCATGGCGCTGCTCGTGGCGCTGCCGCCCAGACCGCCCGCACCGCCACCGCCGTTGGCGGTTGCAGCGCCGCCGGCACCGCCCGCACCACCGCTACCGCCGGTGCCGCCGGTCGCGCCTGCGCCGCCCACGCCGCCTGCGCCGGTGCCGCCGGTTCCGGTCGCACCCACTGCGCCGGCGCCGCCGGTGCTGGTGCCGGTCGCACCTACCGCGCCGGTGCCGCCCGCGCCGCCGGTGCCAGTGGCACCCACCGCGCCTGCGCCACCCAGGCTGGTGCCGGTTGCGCCGGTGCCGGTCGCGCCGGTGCCGGTCGCGCCAGTCGCGCCATTACCCGCAGTGCTGGTGCCGGTTGCGCCGGTACCGGTTGCGCCAGTGCCGGTCGCCGCGGCTGCACCGCTGCCTGCGGTGTTGGTGCCCGCCGCGCCGGTACCGGTTGCGCCCGTGCCGGTCGCCCCGGCCGCGCCGGACCCGCCCGCGCCGCCGACGCCCGCGCCACCCGTGTCGGTGCTGGCAGTGCTGCCGCCGGTAGAGCCACCCCCTGCGCCACCTGTGGCGGTGCCATCATTGCCATTTTCGTTGGCGCTGGCATCGCCGCCATTGGCGCTGGCTAGCCCGCCAGCGCTCGAGCTGCCGCTGTCGCCGCCAATGCCCTTGCCGCCGTCATCACCATTGCCGCCGGAGCCGCCGGAGCCGTAGCCGCCGGAGCCCAGTCCGCCAACGGCATCGCCGTTGCTGCCGCCCGAGCCGCCGGAGCCACCGGACCCCGAGCCGCCGGACCCTGAGCCGCCCGATGCATTGCCGGAACTGCCGCCCGAGCCGCCGGATCCGCCTGAGCCGCTACCGCCATAGCCCGATCCGCCTGCCACATCGCCGGAACTGCCGCCGGAACCCCCGGAGCCGCCGTGGCCCATGCCGCCGTCACCGCCGGAACCGCCGGAACCGCCCATGGCTGCCCCGCCGTTGCCGCCGGAGCCGCCTGAACCGCCGTGGCCCATGCCACCCGTGCCACCCCCGGCGTCGCCGCCGTTTCCGCCCGTGCCGCCGTCGCCTGCGTGGCCGGCCCAGGTGTCGCCACCGATGGCCTTGGCATAACCGCTGCCGCCGTCGCCGCCATATGCACCGCTGGCCTGGCTGTTGGCGTTCTGATTAGCATCGCCGGCATTGCCGCCCATGCCGCCATTACCAGCGGTACCGCCGCCGTAGGCGGTGTTGCCGCTTCCCTCGACGTAGTTGTCGTGCACTTCACCGTTCAGGACGGTGGTTGCCGTTACGCTGGGATTAAAGGAATTGTTGTTCTGGGTGGCCGTGGAAGCATCGCTGGCCGCGGCTCCAGAACCGTTCTGGTTGGTGTTGATGCTGTTATCGCTGTTATCGCTGTTGTCACTATTGTCGCTGTTGTCGCTATTGTCACTGTTGTCGCTGTTGTCACTGCTGTCGTTGCCGGAATTCAGGGAGGCAGTTGAAAACTCATTCGCAGCAGCACCCGTTTGCGCACTCTGGTCGGAGGTCGCGGTGGCGGTCTGCGTCACTGAATCATTTGTGTCGGCAGTGTTATTGGTGGTGGGATTGGCCCAGGCCTGGGCTCCCACGCCCATGGCCATGGCCATGGCTGTCGCTAAAAGTGTCTTGTTCATTTCCATGCTCCTATGCTGATCGTTGATAACAGGCATCATCCCGAGCCGGTAAAGCCAAGCTCATATGCCCATTACGCAATAGTTGTGCCATGCGAATAAGCGATTGAAATAAAAGGATATTGTTTGTTCAATCGCCGTGGGTGGTGGCGATCCAAGGAGAGTGTGTGTTTCAAATGTGAAACGCGAGCGCGGCAAGCTGCCACAGGCACCCACTGTTTGTTCAATTAAATCAATTGGTTGTTTTCCATGTGCCAGGCTGATCGGAGTTGTCTAGTTTTTAAGGCGGATTGAGGACGGGACCGAAAGGGCGGGCGCGGCCGAGGTGATCACCCGAAGTCGCGTCACCGTTTTTGCGATTGCAGTCTGTGGACACCAAGATGACGTGCAGAAAAGTGGTCGCTAGCCATCCGAAAGTTCTCTATTCATAAATGTGAACTACAGTGAGTTGTCGAGGCCGATTCATAGCAAAGGAATAGAGACAGGCCTGGCACGGGCCAATAAAAATTATGGGTTGGTCGCTGCGGCTAAATGCGGGAGGGGGATGGACTAGGAGAGCAAATGTCCGAACGCCTGGTGATTGTGCAGGCCCCTGCGCCGATGTTCAAACAGCTCAACGGCCTGTTGGCTGAGGCCGGATGGCGCGCGCTGGGGGTGACCGAATTCGAGGCGCTCCCCCAGACGGCGCGGCAAAACGTGCATGCCGGGGTGGTCCAGTTGAATGAAGGCAACGAGGCTGGGCTTAATGGCCTGGAGGAATTGATGGCAGGCAGGCCGGACATCGAGTGGCTTGCATTGGTGCAGCCTGCTTGCTTGTCGAGTGAAGCCTTGCGCAATTTCCTTAGATACCGGTGTTTTGATTTTCATACCCTGCCCATAGACCGGGAGCGTCTTTTGACCAGCCTGGGCCATGCGGAGGGCAAGGCCAGATTGGTCAGCGTGAACGCGAACAACACCAGGATCACAGGCCGTCACGGCATGATCGGTCGCAGCGCGGCGATGCTTGGCCTGTATCGCGATATCGAAAAAGCCAGTGGTGTCGATGCGCCGGTCATGATCGGCGGCGAGAGCGGCACCGGCAAGGAACTGGTCGCGCGCGCGATTCACCAGTTGTCCCCGCGCCGCGACGGCCCGTTCATCGCGGTCAACTGCGCTGCGCTGCCAGCGCATCTGATCCAGGCCGAGTTGTATGGCCATGAGAAAGGTGCTTTTACCGGGGCGCATCAACGCAAGATCGGGCGCCTGGAAGCGGCGTCGGGCGGCACGATCTTTCTCGATGAAATCGGTGATCTGCCGCTGGAGCTGCAAGTCAACCTCCTGCGTGTGCTGCAGGACAGCGTAATCGAACGCCTGGGCTCCACCCGTGAAATCCGTCTCGATGTGCGGGTGATCGCCGCCAGCCATGTGGAACTGGAGCAGGCGGTGACAGAGGGCCACTTTCGTACCGATCTGTATTACCGAATCAACGTGCTGCGGCTCAATTCGCCGCCGCTCCGCGAACGGGATGGCGACGTGGAATTGCTGGCGCGTGCCTATTTCGACACGTTCTCGAAGGAATCCAGAGGCGTGGTGCGGGGGTTCAGCTGTCAGGCCATGCAAGTCATGGCCAACTACGAATGGCCGGGGAATGTCCGCGAGTTGATCAACCGGGTGCGCCAGGCAGTGATTCTGAGCGAAAACCGGCTGCTGACACCGGGTGATCTGGGGCTGGAAAAACGGGTAACCAGCAATGGCTTGCTGACGCTGGAAGAAGCCCGTTCACGTGCCGAACAGGACACGATCCGCCGCGCGTTGCGGCGCAATCAGAACAACGTCACCGCGGCGGCCCGCCAGCTCGGCGTGTCCAGGGCCACGTTCTACCGGCTGTTGGAACGCGCCTCGAATGTCGATGATGCGCACCGGCGGACCGGTTTCGATTTCGGGAAACCGGGCGCATTTCAACTCCGGCCGGATTAGGCAGCTGGTCGCGCCAGGATCCGGCTTGCAAGCCCGGAGATGGTCCAGCTTGCACGATGAACCTTTTTAATTGGGTGGCTTTTCGGTAGGCTTCGCGCTAATCCTACGAAAACCGACCCTATGCATTTCACCCCCGACTCCTTCCGCGCCTGGCCGACCAAACGAATCACCCTGCTCGGTATGTCCGGCGTCGGCAAGACCCATATCTCGAGCATGCTGCGCGGCCACGACTGGTTCCACTTTTCCGGTGACTATCGCATCGGCACGCGTTACCTCGACGAACCGATTCTGGACATCATCAAGCAGCAGGCCATGCTGGTGCCCTTTCTGCGCGACCTGTTGCGCAAGGACTGGATCGACATCAAGAACAACATCAAGATTCACGACCTCGGGCCGGTGCTGACTTTTGTCGGCAAGCTCGGCGGGCCGGAGTGGGGCGGGCTCCCGCTCGACGAGTTCTCGCGCCGCCAGGGGGCCTACCGCGACGCCGAAATCGCCGCGATGAAGGATGTCCCCGAGTTCATCCGCAAGGGCCAGGAAATCTACGGCTACCCGCATTTCGTCAATGATGTGGGCGGTAGCCTGTGCGAGCTGGATGAGCCCGGCGTGGTCGAGCTCCTGGCCGAACACACGCTGATTCTCTACATCCAGACCACCACGCGCGAGGAAGAGGACACGCTGATCAAGCGCGCGCAGTCCGACCCCAAGCCGCTGTATTTCCGTCCGGCCTTCCTCGCCGAGCACCTGCCGGTCTATTTGAAGGAAAAGAATCTGGAATTCGTCGCACAGATCGAACCGGATGATTTTGCGCGCTGGGTGTTTCCTCGCCTGTTCCATTCGCGCATCCCGCGCTACGAGGCAATCGCCAAGCCGTACGGCTACACGGTGACCTCGCAGGAAGTGGCGCAGGTGCGCGACGAACGCGATTTCCTCGCGCTGGTCGAAGCCGCGGTGGCGCGCAAGGAGCACTGAGATGCCGCTGGTCGCACACAACACCCTGCCCACCTTCGAGCGCTTGCGCCGCGACGGCATCACGGTGTTGTCGACCGAGCGCGCGGCCAACCAGGAAATCCGCGAATTGCATGTCGGCCTGTTGAACATGATGCCGGACGCCGCGCTGGAAGCGACCGAGCGCCAGTTCTACCGGCTGGTCGGCGAGTCCAATCCGATCGCGCAGTTCTACATGCACCCGTTCACCCTGCCGACGCTGCCGCGCGGCGAGGCGGCGCAGGCGCACATCGCGCAGTACTACGAGCGCTTCGAGGACATCCGCGCGGCCGGGCTCGACGCCCTCATCATCACCGGCGCCAACGTCAGTCATGCCAATCTCGCCGACGAGCCGTTCTGGCAGCCGCTGATCGAGGTGATCGACTGGGCCTGGGACAACGTCACCTCGACGCTGTGCTCGTGTCTTGCCACCCATGCGGTGATGCAGTTCCGCCACGGCCAGACGCGGGTGAAGCAGCCGCACAAGATCTGGGGCGTGTTCGAGCACCGCGTGACCGACGGCCGCCACCCGCTGGTGGCCGACGTCAACACCCGCTTCGACGTGCCGCATTCGCGCTGGAACGACGTCTCGCGCGCGCAGTTCGAGGCGGCCGGCGTCAAGGTGCTGGTCGAAAGCGCGGAGGCGGGGGTACATCTGGCTGTGAGTGGCGACGGCCTGCGCACGGTGTTCTTCCAGGGCCACCCCGAATACGACACGGTGTCGCTGCTGAAGGAATACAAGCGCGACCTGCTGCTGGCCGCGGCCGGCAAGCTGCCCGCGTTTCCGCCTTTCCCGGTGCGCTATTTCAACCGCCAGGCGCAGGCGCTGCTGGCCGAATTCGGCAACCGCATGCAGGTTGGCGAAACGCTGGTTTTCCCCGAGGCACACCTGCTGCCGCTGCTCGACAATACCTGGCACGACACCGCTGAGGCGGTGATCGGCAACTGGATCGGCTGCGTCTACCAGGTTACTCACCGCGAACGCGGCCTGCCCTTCATGCCGGGGATCGATCCGAACAATCCGCTGGGACTCGCGTGACAGAAGCGCGCGCGCACTTCGACGAGGAGCGGAGCGCGCTGATCGCCAGCGGCGCCTGGCATGCCGAAGCCGCAGCTGCGCTGCCGAATCTGGCCGGCAAGACCGTGCGCATTATCGACGGCGCCGGCGTCACGCAACTCGACACCAACGGCGCGTGGCTTCTCCTCTCCGCCGCCCGCCCGAACGCCAGCGATCCAATGCCCGAACTGCACGCGTTCCAGCCGCAACATCTGGCGATGCTGCAACTTGTGGCGCAGCACTGCGCAACCACCGCCGCGCAAGCCGGGCCGCACCGTGAAGGCGTGCTCGAACTCACCGGGCGCAGTACGCTGGAGATGTGGGCGAATGTCACCGGCCTGCTCGACTTCGTTGGCCGCCTGTCCATCGAACTGGCGACGCTGATGGTCAGCCCGGGACGCTGGCGCTGGCGCGAATTCGGCGCCCAGCTCAGTTCGATATTCGCCGGTGCGATTCCCATCGTGGCCGGCATGCTGTTCCTGCTCGGCATCGTGTTCGCCTACCTGCTGGGAGACCAGGCGCTGCAGTTCGGCGCCAACATCTTCGTCGTCGACGGCATCCTGCTGGCGGTCCTGCGCGAGGTGTCGCCGGTCATCGTCGCGGTCCTGGTCGCGGGGCGCACCGGGGCGGCCATCACCGCGCAGATCGGCACCATGAAGGTCACCGACGAGATCGACGCCATCACCACGCTCGGCCTGTCGCCGCTGGCAGTGCTGGTGATTCCGCGCATGCTGGCCTTGCTGATCGCCATGCCCCTGCTGGTGTTCATCGGCGATATCGCCGGGATCGTCGGCGGCATGCTGGTGGCGCAGGAACAGCTGGATATTTCGTATTCCATCTTCAAGGACCGCATGGTCGACGTGCTGGAGCTTAACACCCTGCTGGTCGGCCTGGGAAAGGCGCCGGTGTTTGCCATCTTCATCGCGCTCATCGCCTGCCGCATGGGCCTGTCGGTCACGCGCGACGCGCGCAGCGTGGGCGCGAACACCACGTCCACCGTAGTGCAGAGCCTGGTTGCCATCATCGTCCTCAATGCCATGTTTGCCGTCGCCTTCGTGAAGCTGGGAATCTGATGACCGAGCTCGTCATCGACGTCCGCGATGTTTCCACCACCCTGGGCGGGCGCAGCATTCATCATGAGCTCAGCCTTTCCGTTGCGCGCGGCGAGATGATCGCGCTGATCGGCGGCAGCGGCACCGGCAAGTCGGTTCTGATGCGGGAAATCATCGGCTTGCTGAAGCCGCAGGCCGGTCGCATCGAGCTGCTCGGACAATCGGTGTGGGACAGCACGCCCGAGCAGATGAACGCGCTGCGCCGCCGCTTCGGCGTGCTGTTCCAGGACGGCGCTCTGTTCTCTTCGCTCTCCGTGGAGGACAACGTCGCCACCCCGCTGTTCGAGCATACCGACCTGCCGCATTCCACCTGTCGCCAGCTGGCACGGCTGAAACTCGCGCTGGCCGGGTTGCCGCCCGATGCCGCCCGCAAGCGGCCGAGCGAACTTTCCGGCGGCATGCGCAAGCGGGTGGCGCTGGCGCGTGCGCTTGCGCTCGATCCCGAACTGCTGTTTCTCGACGAGCCCACCTCCGGCCTCGATCCGATTTCGGCGCGCGCCTTCGACAGGCTGATCCGACTGCTGGCCGACAGCCTCGGACTCACCGTATTCCTCGTTACCCACGACTTGGATACACTGTTTTCGATTATCGACCGTGTCATCGTGCTGTCGAATGGCCGCGTGCTCGGCAGTGGCACGCTGGCAGAACTGAAAACCATCGACGACCCGTGGCTGCGCGATTACTTCGCCGCGCGTGCGTCGGAAGGAGGGACTGCTCATGGAAACTGAAGGCCGCTACACGTTGGTCGGCACGCTGGTTCTGGCGGCGATCGCGCTGATGACGCTGGCCATCCTCTGGCTGGCAGGTGCGGCCGAAACCATCGCCTATCAAACCTACACCATCTATTTCAAACAGCAGTCGCTCGACGGGCTGGCGGTCGGAAGTCCGATCAAAATGCGCGGCATCAAGGTGGGCGTGGTCGATGGCTACCGCTTCGTCAACACGCGGGAAGAAGCTGTCGCGGTGACCGCGCGCATCGACGTCGGCGTGCCGGTGCACGCCGGCGCCGAGGCCTACATCAAGCGCAACCTGGTCACCGGCATTGCGGCGGTTGAAATCAACAACGGCCCGGTCGACAACCCCCTGCTTGACACCGTACCCAAAGGTGAACGCTATCCTGTCATCGCCGAGGGCAGCTCCGACATCGACAAGGTCGCCACTGCGGTGTCCCGCCTGGCTGAAAACGGGGCGCAGGTCGTGGAACGCATGAACACGCTGCTGTCCGATGAAAACCAGCGCTCCATCTCGCAGACTTTGGCCAATCTCAACGAACTGTCCGCCCACCTCGTCGCCAACAAGCAGAGCCTCGGCGCCGTGGTACAGGGCATCCGCGACGCCTCCGACGAATTCCGCTTTGCCGGCGCCAGCATCAGCCAGGCCGCCACCCGCGCCGAAGGCAGCATCGTCGGAGTGGGGAATAACGCCGATGCCGCACTGAACGAAGCCCGGGTCGCGATGGAAAAGCTGCAACGCGAAGCCAGCCTGATTTCCGGGCAAATCCAGCAACTCACCGAAACCAGCACCCTGGAGCTGACCAACGTCAGTCGCGACGTGCGCACCAGCGCCGATACCCTCACCACCGCCGGGCAGCGCCTGTCCAACCCGCGCAACATTCTGTTCGGTCCAGGCCAGCAGCAGCTCGGCCCCGGAGAAAAACTGCCATGACAAAAAGCCTGGTCCTTGCCGCACTGAGCATGCTGCTAGCCGGCTGCATCAATATGGGCGGAAAAAATGACGTGCCTGCCGTGGTGTATTACGTGCTGAACGACACCGCCGCTGCCGCCGCCCCGGCGCCACTGCGTGCCGGCGCGCCCATCCTGCTGGTGCTCGACACCACCACCGGCGGCTTTTACGACACCGACCAGCTCATCTTCA
>JAJYXG010000063.1:0-7911 GCA_021791095.1 Pseudomonadota bacterium | reverse complement strand
CTGTGTTTAATACAGGACAGTGTGTGTATGCGATACAGTCTCAACCCAACAAAACCTTCTTCCAGTTCAGTCGGCTGAAGATCGCAAGATCGGCAGCACCCCAGACAATTCGAATGCTGGGTCAAGGCGCCGCTATAACAAGCGTGGCTTGATCCTCACCCCTTTGTCTGACGACCATAGCAGAGTGGAACCACCCCTTCCCATCCCGAACAGGACGGTGAAACGCTCCCGCGCCAATGATAGTAGGCTCCCGCCTGTGAAAGTAGGTCATCGTCAGACTCCTTATTCATGCCCTTTGGGCATACGCACCCTCGGTGCTCAAAACCCCCTCCACCAAAGAGGGGGTTTTTTATTGCCTTGGAAATCGTGCCCCCAAGCCATGTAAAATTCGGCGGGTGCATACCCGCCCTCACAAAACGCTGTTCCCGCTTCTGCGCCGTCTGTCCGATGGCCGATTTCATTCGGGCCAGGCGCTGGCCGATGAATTCGGCCTGTCCCGCTCCAGCATTTTCAACGTGCTAGGCCAGGCCGAAGCCATGGGCCTGATGATTCACGCGGTGCGCGGACGCGGCTATCGTCTCCCCGAGCCGGTCGAGTGGCTGGATGGCAGTATCATCGCGGAGCACCTCGGCCCTACTGCAGGCGCCTACACGATCCATGTCCTGGACAGCGTGGATTCGACCAACACCGCGTTGATGGCCGCCGCCCTGAACGGGGCAGAGGACGGCACCTTGATCTGCAGTGAACACCAGTATTCCGGCAAGGGGCGGCGCGGTCGCCACTGGCATTCGGCGCCTGGCGGCAGCCTTACCTTCTCGGCGCTTTGGCGCTTCGACAACGGCCTGCAATCGCTGGCGGGCCTGAGCCTGGCCGTGGGCCTGGCGATCGCGCGTGCGGTGAATCGCCATAGCCGCCATCCGGCGCGCCTGAAATGGCCGAACGATGTGCTGGTGGACTATCGCAAGCTCGCCGGTATTCTGGTCGAGGTGCAGGGCGACATGAATGGCGCGGCTTTCGCCGTGGTGGGCATCGGGCTCAACGTCCGGCTGAACGAGGCACAGCGCGATGCGGTTGATCAGGCTGTGGTTGACCTGGCCGAAATGGGCGTGACGGTGGGCCGCAACCAACTGCTGGCAGACTGTCTGCTGGAGTTGCACACGGTGTTGTCCCGGTTTCGTCAGCACGGATTCGCGGCCTTGCGCGAGGACTGGCAGGCACTCGATGCGTATGCGGGCAAGCCTGTAGCGCTGAGCTTACCGGATGCCCGCAGCGTGCATGGCGTGGCGTCGGGAATCGACGAAACCGGGGCCTTCCTGCTACGTGACGCCGCTTCGAGCCTGATTCCCTACAGCGGCGGCGAGATCAGCCTGCGTCTGGATGCGGCTCGGTGATGCAGCGCCGCATGTTGATCGACGCTGGCAACTCCGGGCTGAAATGGGCCGTGGTGGAAGACGGGCAGTGGCATGCGCAGGGCAGGTGCGATTACGCTGACTGGTCGTACTTGCAGGCGCAATTGACGGCCGGAATCCGCTGCGTCATCGCCAGCGTGACGAATGCTGCGAACGAGACTCGGCTGGCTGCGCTGCTGGAGGCGGCGGGAATTGATTCGATCTGGCTGAAGGCCGAGCCTGCTTTCAAGGACCTGCAGAACACCTACCTGAATCCGCAGCAACTGGGTGTCGATCGCTGGATGGGGCTGATCGGCGCGCGACAGCGTACCCGTGGACCCGCGCTGGTGGTGTCGGTCGGGACGGCAATGACGGTCGATTCCCTGTCGGCCGACGGCGTTTTTCTTGGCGGCGTGATCGTGCCCGGCGTTACGCTGATGCGGCAGTCGCTGCAGCAGGGAACGGCGCAGGTTGCGGCGGCGGCCGGTCGGTGGCAGGCCTTTCCGCGCACTACGGCCGATGCGGTGCAAAGCGGGATCGTGGCTGCGCTGTGCGGCGCCATCCAATTGCAGTATGCGAGTCTGAAGGAGGCTGCCGGGACGGCGCCGCGCTGTCTGCTGACGGGGGGCGATGCCGGGGTGGTGTTGCCTCATCTCGCCGTACCCGCTGAACAGGTGCCTGCCCTGATACTGGAAGGGATCGACATCGTGGCCAGAGAGGGTGAGTCAGAATGAAATGGATCGCTTTGGTCTTGCTGCTGCTGAATCTTGCCGTGGCTGGTTTGTTTGTGGGCCGCAGCCATTGGCCGCAGGCTGCTACGGGACAGAATGCACCGATGAACGTTGACCGCCTCAGCCTGCGCAGCCAGTCGTCCTCCGCATCGGCGCTGACGGAAGCCCCGGCGCCACCGCGAGTGGCCGTTGCGGGGACGTTCTGCATCGAATGGCGTGGCCTGACCCCGGATGAGTTTTCCCAGGTGCGCGAACAACTCAAGAGCATGGCTGGTGAACGCGTGATGTCGTTCACCGAGGTGCCGCTGAACACCCGGCGATGGGTTATTTTCCCGCCCCTGCCCAGCCCCGAGTCGGCGGTGGCCAAGCTCAATGAACTGACTGCAGCGGGCGTTCAGGACGCCTTCGTGGTGAAGGATGCCCCCTGGCGCAATGCCATCTCGCTCGGCCTGTATGCCAACGACGAAGCCGCGGGCAGGCGCGTGCGCGAACTCGAGGGCAAGGGCGTGCTCGGCACGCGCGTCGAGGTCATGGCCCGGCAGGGAACGGAGTTCTACTTCGTGATCCGCAGCGAGGATCCGGATGCGCTGAAAAACCTGAGCGGAATCAAGCAGGCCTATCCGAACAGCCAGCAGTCGCGTGTCGCTTGCCCGTCATAAGCTGCGCAGCAGGAAGTGCAGTGCAATGCCGCCGAACACCGCGGCGCCGAACCAGGTGTTGTGCAGGAAGGCGCGGAAGCATTGCTTGGGGTCGCGCTGCCGAATCAGTTTCATGTGGTAGAGCGCAATCGCTGCGGCCATAGCCAGCCCGGCATAGAACACTCCGCCCATTCCCCGCTGCAGCCCGACCCAGCCGAGCAGTCCCAGCGTCGCGGCATAACAGACGGCAATCGCGGCCAGATCAAAGCGGCCGAAGGTGATCGCCGAGGTCTTGATGCCGATCTTGAGATCGTCTTCGCGGTCGACCATCGCGTATTGGGTGTCGTAGGCTACCGCCCAGAAGACGTTGGCGAGCAGTAATCCCCAGGCTTCCGGCGGCACCGTGCCCTGGAGCGCCGCATAGCTCATCGGAATGCCGAAACCGAATGCAATGCCGAGATAGGCCTGCGGAATCGCGAAGAAACGCTTGGTGAAGGGGTAGCTCGCAGCCAGAAACAGGGCGACGACCGACAGCTTCAGTACCAGCGTGTTGAGCGGCAGGATCAGCAGGAAAGCCAGCAGGGAGAGCCCCGCCGCCAGCAGCAGCGCCTCCTTGGGCGACACCTTGCCGGCGGCCAGCGGACGCTCACGAGTGCGCGCCACGTGCGGGTCGAAATCGCGGTCGGCGTAGTCGTTGATGACGCAGCCGGCTGAGCGCATCAGTACCACGCCCATGACGAAAATCCACAGGATCAGCCAGTCCGGCCGGCCGTTGCTGGCCAGCCACTGCGCCCACAGGGTGGGCCACAGCAGCAGCAGAATGCCGATCGGTTTGTCGAGCCGCATCAGTTTTTCGTAATGGGACAGGCGTTCAGTCAGGGTCATAGTGTGTCGATCGCGGGGAGAAACACTTCAGTCACCAGGAGCGGGTGGTCGTTGAGGCAAAACACCGAGCGACGTGCCCACAGGACGTTGACGGCCAACGCCTGATGAGCGGCGATGCTGCGAAAGAGCGGGTGCCCGTGCCGTACCTGGCGGTAGGCCAAGGGTTGGCGCTCGATGCGGTGATCGCTGAACAGGGCTTCGCCGAGCGAGCGGCTGCCGAGCCGGGTGATGCCGTTCCAGCCCCCGCGCAGACCTGCTTGCGGCAGCACGCTGTGGGCGAACACCACGGGCACCCCATCGCACAGCAACATGACTTCGCGCACATAGGCGCGGGTACCTGGCGCCAGGCCCAGCAATTCATATTCGTCCGGGTTGGGGCGGGCAAGCCCGGTCGCCAGCGGCACCACGCGAAACGAGTCGCAGCGCGACTTCAGGCGCCGGGTGAGCGAACCGTTGTCGCTGAGCCAGGAACGTAGCGGACGCGGAATGGAATGCGGATGGGCAAGCCAGCCCTGCCGGGTATCGAGCACGGCACACCGTTCAATATGCGGAAAGTCGGCATTATGCCGCAGCGGAATCATCTAGATCGACGTCAGCGCTTGCCGCTGACCGATCCAGCGTTCCATGTGTCGCGCGGCGATGTCGGGGTGATGGGCGAGGCAGCGCTGCGCCAGGTCGCGCGCTGCTTCCAGCAGGTCGACATCGCGCTCCAGGTCGGCGAAGCGCAGCATCGGCAGGCCACTCTGGCGATGGCCGAGCAGTTCGCCGGGGCCGCGCAGCAGCAGGTCCTGGCGCGCGATCTCGAAGCCGTCGGTCAGCTCGAAAATGACCTTGAGCCGTGCACGCGCCAGTTCCGACAGCGGGGTCTCGTACAGCAGCACGCACACCGATTCGCGACTGCCGCGTCCGACCCGTCCACGCAGTTGATGCAACTGGGCGAGGCCCATGCGCTCGGCATGCTCGATCACCATCAGTGCGGCATTGGGCACATCGACGCCGACCTCGATCACCGTGGTGGCCACCAGCAGGTCGATTTCGTGCGCCTTGAACGCCGCCATCACCGCCTGCTTCTCGTCCGCTTTCAGACGCCCGTGTACCAGGCCGATGCGCAGGTCGGGCAGCTGTTCCGTCAGAGCCGCAAAGGTGTCCTGCGCGGTCTGCAGCTGCAGTTTCTCGGATTCCTCGATCAGCGGGCACACCCAGTAGGCCTGGCCGCCGGCGAGGCAGGCGTCCGTCACCCGCGCCAGCACGTCGTCGCGGCGCGCGGCGCTCACCAGTTTCGTCACGATCGGCGTGCGGCCCGGCGGCAGTTCGTCGATCACCGAGACGTCGAGGTCGGCAAAGAAGCTCATCGCCAGGGTGCGCGGAATCGGTGTTGCGCTCATCATCAACTGGTGCGGCTCACTGCCTTTCTGCATCAGCGCCAGCCGCTGGCCGACACCGAAGCGGTGCTGCTCGTCGACCACCGCCACCCCCAGCCGTTGGAAACTGCCGGCTTCCTGAAACAGTGCGTGGGTGCCGAATGCGAGGTCGGCTTCACCCGCGGCAATCGCCTGCCAGGCGGCGGTGCGCTCGGCTTTGCGCTGGCTGCCCGAAACCCAGGCGCAGCGCACGCCCAGCGCGGACAGCGTCGGTGCCAGTTTGCGGTAGTGCTGCTCGGCGAGGATTTCGGTCGGCGCCATGAAAGCGGCCTGGAAACCGTTTTCGATCGCCTGCAAACAGGCCAGCGCCGCCACCACGGTCTTGCCGCTGCCGACGTCGCCTTGCAGCAGGCGGCGCATCGGATGCGGCTGTGCCAGGTCGGCGCTGATCTCCTGCCAGGCGTGGGCCTGCGCACAGGTCAGCGCAAACGGCAGCGCGGCGGTAAAGGCGTTTGTCAGCCGCTGCCGGGACGGCAATGGCTGGGTCGGACGCGACTTGCGTTGCCTGCGCGCCGTGGCCAGCGACAGTTGCTGTGCCAGCAGTTCATCGAAGGCCAGCCGCTGCCACGCCGGGTGGCGGCGCGATTCGAGTTCGGCGAGCGCGCATTCCAGCGGTGGCTGGTGCAGCAGGCGGATGCTGGTTTCCAGTTCGGGAAGTGCGAGTTTTGCCAGCCAGTCGGCAGGCAGGGTGTCGGCAATCGGCGCCGCCAGCGCGCGTTCGACCAGACGGCGCAGCGTGGCCTGGCCGAGCCCGGCGGTGGTGGGGTAGACGGGCGTCAGCTGCGTCGGCAGCGGCGTCGCATCGCCGGCTTTGGCAAAGCGCGGGTGCACCATCTCCAAACCGAGAAAACCGCCGCGCACTTCTCCGTTGAAACGAAAACTCTCGCCAGGCTGGAACAGCTTGAGATGGCTGGGATAGAAATTCAGGAAGCGGATGCCGAGGACGCCACCGGCGTCCTCCACCGTCACGGTCAGCATGCGGCGCGGACGATAGGTGACGCTGGCCTCGAGTACCACCGCCTGTACCTGCGCCGTCTGTCCCGGCAACAGGTCGCGGATCGGCGTGAGGCGGGTTTCGTCTTCCCAGCGCAGCGGTAGGTGCAACACCAGGTCGGCGTCGCGGGTGAGCCCCAGTTTGGCGAGCTTGGCGGTGAGCGCCGGACTGACCGGAAAGGAAAACGGCGAGGCCGCTTTCAAGGCAGCAACTTAACCGATCACCATCACGGCGTCGGCCTCGGCCAGCGCGCCGCGCGGCAATGCTGCCACCCCGACCGCAGCGCGGGCCGGATAGGGCTGGGCGAAGTACGTGGCCATGATCTCGTTGACCTTGGGAAAGTGGCCGAGATCGGTGAGGAACACGTTCAGCTTGACCACGTCGGCCAGCGAGCCGCCTGCCGCGGTGGCCACTGCGGACAGGTTCTTGAATACCTGGTGGATCTGCGCCTCGATGCCGTCGACCAGTTGCATGGAAGCAGGGTCGAGGCCGATCTGTCCGGACATGTAGACGGTGTGGTCGACCTTTACGGCCTGCGAATAGGTGCCGATCGCAGCCGGGGCGTCGGCGGTCTGGATGATGCTTTTGTTCATGCTGGATTCCTGAATTTTGCTTATTGGGTTTGCGTGGCGCGGCCGTCCTTCTTGCCCTTGATGCGGAAAATCCGCACCACGTCCGGCAGTACGCGCAGGCCGCGCATCACGCGGGCGAGGTGCATGCGGTTTTCCACCTGCACGGTGAAGAACAGCACGGTGTAGGGGCTGCCGTCCTCTTCTTCCATTGCGACGTTGCCGATGTTGGAGCCGTGCTCGGCGATCGCCGCGGCGACCTTGGCCAGCACGCCGCGCTGGTTGCCGACCACGACCTTGATCGAGACGTCGAACATATGTCCCGGCTCGGCCTCCCATTCCACGTCCAGCCACTTGTCGGGATCGGTGCGGAAGGCGCGGATCGACGGGCAGTCGTGGGTGTGGATGATGAGGCCGCGATCCTTGTGGATGAAACCGAGGATGGGGTCGCCCGGGATCGGATGGCAGCACTGCGCCAGTTCGACCGCGATGCCTTCGGTGCCACGGATGCTGATGGCATGGGGATGTGCCGGCTCGCCGGATTTTTCTCCCTGCACGTGCAGCAGCTGGTGCGCCACCACCAGCGGCAATTTGCGCCCCAGGCCGATGCCGGCGAACAGCTCCTCTCGGGATTGCAGGCCGTAGTCCTTGACCACGCGCTCCCACACTGCCGGGTCGGGCTCGATCGCTTCGGGAGTGAGCGCCGCGATGGCGTTCTTGAGCAGGCGCTCGCCCAGCGCGGCCGCTTCCTCTACCCGCGTGTTGCGCAGGTAGTTGCGGATGTGCGAGCGCGCTTTGCCGGTGACGACGAAATTGAGCCAGGCCGCGTTGGGGCTGGCGTTGGCGGCGGTGAGGATCTCGACGTGGTCGCCGTTCCTGAGTTGGGTGCGCAATGGCATCAGCTCGTAGTTGATCTTCACTGCGATACAGTGGCGGCCGACGTCGGTGTGCACCGCGAACGCGAAGTCCACCGCGGTGGCGCCGCGCGGCAGCGCCATGATCTTGCCCTTGGGCGTGAACACGTAGACCTCGTCGGGGAACAGGTCGACCTTGATGTGTTCGAGGAATTCGGGCGAGTCGCCGTGGTCGGCCTGGATGTCCAGGAGCGACTGCAGCCAGCGGTGGGTGCGCGTCTGCACCTCGTTCAGCGCGGTGTCCGCCGACTTGTACATCCAGTGCGACGCGACACCCGACTCGGCCAGCCGGTTCATGTCGGTGGTGCGGATCTGGATCTCGATCGGCGTGCCGTTCGGCCCGAACAGGATCGAATGCAGCGACTGGTAGC